>JBKHBM010000003.1:0-89777 GCA_046542385.1 Desulfatibacillaceae bacterium
AGTACGCGCTACATTTCTCGTCAGTGCGGCGTACCATAAGTACGCCTTATTCCTCTAAATTCGCGCACCTTGCATCTCATCGTTTTTGAACAGGCTGTAAATCTCGAGTTTTTCAACGGGCTGCCAAGGGCCTTACCACTCGATGGCGAACCACGTGTGATCCCTCTCGGCGCCTGTTTGTCAGCTCCCGGCTTCCACCATGGACAGGGCCGCGTCCTGGTAGGCGTGGAAAAGATCATGGCAGAAGTCGTCCCACCTCTCGCACACCTCGATGGTCTTTTCATCCGGCGAGAACAGGTGGCCGTGGGAAATCAGTTCTCCGGCCTCTGCGGCCAGCCGGTCCCGTTCTCCGGGGTCGGCATCCTCGAGGATGTCCCGAACCATGTCTTCCACGGGATACCACTGGACGACCCTGCCCATGTCGCGGTGAATCTGCGTGAGAAGCACGTTTCTGGGCCCCTCCCACAATTCGTTCACCGCGCCGTCCCGGTAAAACCGGGGCAGGGAGGAGAAGTCCTCCATGACCCCGTGCCCGCCGAGCAGGGACATGGCCAGCCTGCACGCGTCCACCGCGTCCCAGGACGCGGTGATCTTCTGCAGCATGATCAGCTCACGGAGCGCAAAACGCCGCTTGCGCGCATCCAGGGGCTCATCGGTGTCGATTCCGCCGCGCAGCCCGCCGGGCAAACGCAGAAATTCGTCGTAGATGCGAAACGCCCCGGCGGTGGTGCGTTTCCACATGCGTTCCAGCCGGGCGAGTTGGCCCTTTACCATGGGGAACCCGGAAATGGGCACACCGAAAGCCTCACGGAATTCGGTGTACTTTTCCGCTTCGCGGTAGCCCCTGGCCATGCCGGCCGCGCCGGACAGGCCGACCGTAAGCCGGGAGTAGGTGAGAACGATGCCCACCACGTTGGCCAGGCCCCGCTCCAGAGGGCCCACGGGATACGCCACCGCCCCGTTCAGCGTGATTTCCGCCGTAGGCAGTTCACTGGTACCCATCTTCCACTTGATGCGGTCGATGGTGAAGCCGTTTCGCACCTCGTTCTCCTTGTCCTCCCAGGACGGCATCACGAACAGGGCCACTTTTTCCGAGCCGCGGGGCTTGGCGGTTACCGCCGCGTAGTCGGCATGGGCGGCCGAGCAAAAGAACTTGTTGCCGTACAGCTTCCACACCCCGTCCTCCTCGACGGCCTCCACGAGGTTGGCCGGAACGTCGGAGCCGCCCTGGATTTCGGAAAGGTACTGGGCCCCTATGGCGAAATCGCCATCGATGCCTTCCTTGCAGTGCTTGAGTATGCGTCTGGTCTCCGGAATGTCCGCGAACCTGTCCAGCACGGCCACCAGCCCCTCCGTACACACCATGGGGCAGGCGATGCAGGCCTCCGAGTTCTGGTGCAGCAGGTAGAACTTTACCAGGCGTTCCCAGTCCGGGACCTTGTCCGAAAACAGGCCCTCGCCGAATATCTCCCGTTCCATCACCCTGGTCTCCATGGGGCGGACTATCCGGTCTGTCCGGCGACGATGTCCGTCGTAGTGCATCATGAACGGACGGTTCTCGGGCAGTGCGGCCTCCTCGGCCAGTTTGCGCCAGCGGTGCGACACCTTTTTCGAGAATTCCCGCAACCCGGGATCCAGCTTCCCGAATTCATCGCCCGCGAAGTAGGCGGCAACCTTTTGCAGGAAGGGATCGTCAGCATAGTAATCGACGTTTTCCCTCCATTCGAGGAAGGCGTCGAAGTTATATGGATTGTTTCTGTCCGGTAACGACATGGCGGTCCTCCTTTGGGAAGGGGGGGATTCATTGGCAAACGGACGCACGTCCGGGGTACAAATCTACCCTGAAAGCAGGGTGATTGTCCAGTTCGGCTGGAGGATTTCGGGAGGTCGGCGGAGCAAGGCCGCGGCGAGACCACGGCCTGTCTCTGGTCAGATGCCCGCCTTGGCCGGGTCCACGCCCACGCTTTTCAGGATGACGCGCAACAGGTGGTCAAGGAGTTCCTGCTCGCCGTGGTAGGGCAGGATGTTCCAGCCGCGCAGGGCCACGATGGCCAGCAGGTACGCGATGGTATTGGCGCAGATGGCGGGTTGGGGGCAGTGGAATGCGCCCTTTTGCACACCGTCCTCGATCAGCCGCTGAAAGCGGCCCACGAATTCGGCCTCCCGCTGGAGTATTTCATGGAGATAGTCCTTTTCGAGGGACTTGGTCTCCGTGTAGATGAACAGAACCTCGTCCTGCAGGCGCATGGTGGTGCCGAAAAGCTGTCTGGCCGCGTGGACGAGCTGGTCCACGGGATCGTCCCACTGCTTGATGGTTTCATCCAGCACGTCGTATATCTCGTCCAGGATCTGCTTGTGGACGAGGAAGAGGATGTCCTCCTTTTTTTCGATGTAGTCGTAGAGGCTGCCCAGGCTGATGCGGCTCGCCTTGGCGATTTCGCGAATGGACGTCGCGTGGAACCCCTTGTTCTTGAATACCTTCATGGCTCCGGCACAGATCTGCCTCTGGCGTTTCTGAATGAGTTCCGGATCCTTGATTTTGGTCTTGACCATGGGTGGGCCGCCTTTCCACGTATTTGCCTGAAATATGGTGTTGCCGGTCCAAACCGGAAATCCGTGCATCAAGGACCGGTAGCCTGTATTGTTCGGGAGGGCGGAACAGGGCTCGCGCAGACTAGTCAAAGCGCCGGCCGCGACGAATCGATACGCTCACTCCAGGCCTGGAATAGATGAAAACGGTTCATTTTGCAAGACCTTTCGAGCACGGCGACCTTGTCGAACGAACATTCGGCTGCCGTATCCCCGAGGACTATTCAACCCGTCGAAACCGGAGGGATTCCCGGCTGGGTCCCGACCGGGAAAGGAAATCCGGCGCGGTCTACTTCGCGGCATTGCCGGGGATGAACTCGCGTTTGTCGTCCCTCTGGTTCAGGATATGCCGGAGCTACGCCGTCTGTTCCGGAATCCTCCCCAGTTCTTCCGGCCTGTCCCGGTCAAGGGATGCATGGGGAGGAAGGCGAACCGGATGCCCGGGGCCGCCACTCCGGTCAGGGAAACGAGTACCCCAAACAGCTCGTTTGCGCGACGGCGCCCACGACGCATTCTTGTCGTGTCGAGACATGGCGCGGGCTCAGGATTTGCCGGTCTTTCGGCCGATGGTGTCCGGGTCCACGCCGATGGCCCGGGCGCAGGCCTCCACGTCCTGGTCGCACATGGCCAGGTTGGCGGCCACGTATGCCCGCTCAAACACCTTTTTCGCCTCGGACAGGGGCCGCGTCTGGTACAGGTTCTCCGTGGCGCACACATCTTCGGAAGGTTCGCCGTATGGTTCCGGCAGGTGTCCGGCCTCGATCCTCTCCGCGGACATCGTGAGAACCAGCCGTTCCATCAGATTCTTGAGCTCCCGCACGTTGCCGGGCCAGGGATAGGCGCGCAACAGTTCCATGGCCTCTTCGGAAATGGCGGTCGGGCCCTGGGGATTTTCCGGGTGGTACTCCTTGAGGAAGTCGTCCACCAGCAGAGGAATGTCGTCGACCCGCTGGCGCAGGGGCGGCACGGCCACGGGCACCACGTTGAGACGGTAGTACAGGTCCTCGCGGAAAGTTCCTTCCTTGATGGCCTGTTCGAGGTTCTTGTTGGTGGAGGCGATGATACGCACCTCCATGTCTATGTCCCTGCCCCCCCCGAGGCGCTGGAATTTGCCGTCCTCCAGCACGCGCAACAGCTTTGCCTGGGTCTTCAGCCCCAGTTCGCCCACTTCGTCCAGAAACAGGGTGCCCTTGCCCGCCAGCTCGAACCTGCCCCTGCGGCGCTGCTCCGCGCCCTCGAAGGCCCCCTTCTCGTGGCCGAACAACTCCCGTTCCACCCAGTGATCGCCGAGGGTGGCGCAGTCGACCACGACCATGGGCTGGTCCGACCTGGGACTGAGGTAATGGATGGTGCGGGCCACCAGTTCCTTGCCGGTGCCGTTCTCTCCGGTGATCAGCACCCAGGCATCCGTGGGCGCAGCCACCTGTATCTGCCTGACAAGTGCCTGAACAGGAGGGCTCATGCCGGTTATGGAATGCTTTTCCAGTGTCTTCTTGCGCAGGTACCGGTTTTCTTCCTCCAGGCGGCGGAAGTTCAGCGCGTTGTTTATGGTCACCACCACCTTTTCGATGGACAGCGGTTTTTCAATGAAATCGTAGGCGCCCAGCTTGATGGCCTTTACCGCCGTCTCGATGGTTCCGTGGCCCGTTATCATGACCACCGGAACCGTAGGATGCTCGGAGCGGATTTCCTTCAACGTGTCAATACCGTCCATGCCCGGCATCCAGATGTCCAGCAGCACCAGTTCCGGAGAGTGCTCGGCCAGGGCCTTCAACGCCTCGTATCCGTTTTCCACGCCGATCGTGTCAAAACCCTCGTCCTGGAGGATCCCGCCCAGACTCTGCAGGATGGAGGTCTCGTCATCCACAATCAGGATGGTTGGAAACATGCGGTTCTCCTTTCAAACCGGGCCCGGCCCGGCAATCACTCCCCGAACGGCTGCGCTGGCATTTCGATGATGAAACGCGCGCCTCGCGGATGGTTGTCCACCACGCGGATGGTGCCGTAGTGGTCGGTGATGATGGTGTTGACTATGGAAAGCCCCAGCCCCATGCCGGCCTTCTTGGTGGAGAAATAGGGCTCGAAGACCTTTTCCTTGTCCATGGACGTGAACCCCTTGCCCGTGTCCGCGATTTCGATGTGGACGACGTCCGCTTCCCTGGAGTAATCCACGGTCACGGCGATCTCCCCGGGTACGTCGCCGATGGCCGAAATGGCGTTGTCAAACAAATTGAACAATGCCCGCTTGATCTGTTGGGGGTCGAGCATCATCCTGCCCGGCGGCTCCAGGACTTCCAGCCTGAAAGCCACGTTGGGATGCCCCTCCCGGTAGGGGAGGGCCGCCTCGGCGATGAGCTCCGGCAGGTCGCTGGGCACCGGCTGGGGCGCGGGGAACCTTGCAAAGGTGCTGAATTCGTTTACCAGGTTGCGGATCAGGTCCACCTGGTCGATGATGGTGCGGGTGCATTCGCCGAAAACCGGATCGTCCACCTGCGCGGAGAACTTTCGGGACAGGCGCTGCGCGGACAACTTGATGGGGGTGAGGGGGTTCTTGACCTCATGGGCGATTCTCCGGGCCACCTCCCTCCACGCGGCCATTCGCTGGGCCCGCTCGATTTCGGTCACGTCGTCGAAGACCACCAGCATGCCCATGAACCTGCCCCGGTCGTCCCGCAAGGCGGAAAAATGCACCATGAAGCTCCAGGGCCGCTGGTTGATGGTGACCTTGAGCGGCATTTCCACCGAATCCCGTCCCCCTTCGATGGTTTCCTCCATGATCTCCCGGAACCGGTCCAGGTGCTCGCCGCGCAACAGGGTGCGAAAGTTCCTGCCCACCACGTTGTCCGCCTGAATATCCAGCATCTTTTCCGCGCTTTTGTTCACCGTGGTGATGGAGCCCAGGTGGTCAAACGAGATGACGCCAGTGGACACGTTTTGCAGTACGATCTCCATGTATTGCCTGCGGGCTTCTATCTCCACGTTTCGGGCGGCGAGCTGGGACGCGGTGCTTTCCAGTTCGGCCCGACTGGCTCTGAGGTCGCGGCTCATCCGGTTGAATGCGTCCACCAGCTCGCCCATCTCGTCGTCCGAGCCCCGCTGGATGGTGTAGCCCAGGTCGCCTCCGGCCAGGCGGCGCGTGCCGTCGGCCAGTTCGCGTATGGGACCGGTGAGGGACTTGGCAAGGTAGAAGCCGAACCAGATGGCCGAGAACACGATGAGGGCCGCCACGATGGAAAGGGTGATATAAAAGCTGGTCTGGATGGGTTTTTTCACCATCTTGAGGGTCTGGTAGTCCTCGAAACCCCGGGCGATGGACGCCATTTTCTCGGACAACTCCGTGGCCAGAACCGTGGACACCACCACGAAACCGGCGGCTTCCTCCACATCGACGTCGTATGGAATCGTATCGACCGTGCGAATCCACTGGCCCTCGGGAGTGGGCAGGGTAATGAATCGCACCCCGGTTTCCCCGCGCAGGTTGTCCGGCGACAGTTCGGGCAGGTCGCCCCTTTCCGGCGCCAGTATGTGGGAGACGCACAGCCGCCTGTTGTCCCTGGCGTAGACCTCCACGCAGTCCAGGTTGAACGCCCGCTGCGCCACCTGGACGTATCGGCACAGGGTCTGGTGGTTGCGTTCCTCCAGAAGACTTCTGGCTTTCACCTGATAGGCGATGCGGTCGATGAAGAAATGGTGGTTCTGCACCACATGGTCGTACAACTGCCTGCCCACGCTGAGCGAGTTTTCCAGCGACTGTTCCACGGGAATGGACCACCAGAAGGCCACGCTTGTGTTGATGAACTGAATGGAGAAAAAAAACAGGACCACGGTCGGCACGATGGACAGGGTGATGAACGCCACCACCAGTTTTGTGCGGAGCCGGGCTCCCATGACCTTGCGCCGCCGGTCGTACACCAGCTTGACGATGTTGCGCAGGGCCAGGAAGAACAGGAGCATCAGCAGCAGCAGGTTTGTATTGATGATGATGAACATGAGGATGGTGTTGGACACGGGAATGTCCGCGCCAAAGCGCAGGATGTTGCTGCCGGCGTAGGTAAGCGCGCCGATGAGGCACAGCACCAGCACGATGAGCAGCCGCTCCCGGGACCGTTTGCGCCTTTCCGCTTCGATCGTCGCGGCGTCCTCCGCGGCGCCTTCCGGCTGCGCGATATGTCGGTTTGGTTCGTTCATCAGAAGTAAAAGTCTATCGTGTGCCAATCGGTTTCAAAATCCCAGAGAGACACGAAAAAAAACACGTAGTGCAGGCCGAGGGGCAGAGTGACCCTGTCCAGTTCAGCCTTGGCCTTGATCTGATAGGGTCGTCCCTTCTCCAGATTGTCCAGGGAGGTCACCACCAGGCCGTCGATCCGGCTCATGGCTTTTTCGGCGTCCACAAGGGAATGGGTCACCAGCGGCTTGTCCGGTGTTTCGCTGCGGGTGACGAGATATTCCTTCTTCAGGGTATCGTACTTGATCGTGTGGGTGACGGTGATGTCGGCGATCTCGTGGTTGAACCAGACGTTTCTGACCTGGTGGAGAGTGATGAAAAAGGAAAACGTGGTGGCGATGCCGCTTTCCACGGCCCGACGCACATCGGGGGTGAAGGCCCCCTTCATCTCCAGGTACAGCAGAAGGTGGTCCCGGGTGTTGGTGACCACCATGTCCTCAAGCACCGCTCCCTCTTCGGTTCGGGCCGGGCAGGGTGCGGGCGACAGCGCGAATACGAACACCAGCAGGGCGGCGATCCACCTGCACCGGGTTGTTGGCATGTTGTGATTCAAACCGGTAGCGCCTGTATTTTCCGGGAAGACTTTTCTGGATCGATCCAGGGACGCCGCAAGGGCGGCGAGTACGTCAATGGCGAGGGATTGTATAATGGAAAATCCTGGAATGGCAAGGAAAAACGGTTGCGGGAGACCCCGGCGGGGCCGGGGCTGGACCCCATGAGGGTCCGCTTGAAAACACCGGAGTCATCCCCGGGTTCCGGCCTGTACCGTCCTCCAGCGCCGGCGCTGGGTAAAAAAGGTCTCCAGGAATGCGTGGTTGAACGCGTGGCCGGACTTGTACGTGGTGAGCTTCCCCAGAATGGGAAGGCCCAGGAGGGAGAAGTCCCCCAGGCAATCCAGCAGTTTGTGGCGCACGAATTCGTCCTCGAAACGCAGCCCATCCTCGTTCACGACGGTGTCCGTGTCCAGGACCACCGCGTTATCCAGGGACCCGCCCTTGGCGAACCCGTACAACCGCAGGTATTCCAGTTCCTGGACGAAGCCGAATGTCCGCGCCGGTGAGATCTCGTCCACGAAGACGTCGCCCGAACCGTCGAAGGTATAGGCCAACTCGTTGATGAGGGGATGGGGAAAATCGATCACGCAGGTCAAAAGGTAGCCATCGGCCGGCTCCAGCCTGACCCACCGCACCCCGTCGGACAATTCGATGGGCTCCAGCACCCGGAAGAACCACCGGCTGGTGTCGAGCGTCCGGATTTCCCCTTCCGCGAGCATCCGGGCGAATGGCCCGGCACTGCCGTCCATGACCGGCACCTCGTAGGCATCCAGTTCAACCAGGGCATTGTCCACTCCCATGCCGGCGAACGCCGCCATGAGGTGTTCGATGGTGGAGACGATCACGCCGTCCTCGCCGATCACGGTGGCCAGGCTGGTATCCACCACGTTCTTGAAAATGGCGCTGATCGTGGGGCTGTTGGGGAGGTCCACCCGTGAAAAGCGGATTCCGTGGTTCGCCGGCGCCGGGGCCACCCGCATGTGAACGGTCTTTCCCGAGTGCAGGCCCACCCCCTCGCATTCCACGGTTCGGGCTATGGTCGTCTGCGCGGTTTCCATGCCAATCGTCTACCACCGGCCGGAGACGAGGTCAAGCAAAGCGCTCGCCCGCTTCCGGGCTTTTGATTCGGGACGGTGCAACAAAATGATTGCCTTTGAAACCGGATTCTGCCATATTTCCGAACCAAAATAATGGTATCGCGAGAAAGGCAGTGCAGTGCTGGCAAGAGCGCAAAGCGGTGCGGTAGTTGGGATAGACGCCTACATCGTGGAAGTGGAGGTCGACATTACCCCGGGCCTCCCCTACTTCATCACGGTAGGCCTTCCCGAAGCCTCGGTGCGGGAGAGCAAGGAGCGCGTCAAATCCGCCATACACAATTCAGGGTATGATTTTCCGGACGACCGGATTACCGTGAATCTGGCGCCCGCGGACATCCGCAAGGAGGGCACCGCACTGGACCTTCCAATTGCCGCGGGCATCCTGGCGGCGTCCCGATGGTTTGAAGCAGGGATCCTGTCCCGGTATTTGATCCTGGGCGAATTGTCCCTGGACGGCAGGGTCAAACCGGTGCGGGGCGCCCTCTCCGTCGCGGTAGCCGCCCGCGACGGTGGCATGGAGGGCATCCTGGTGGCGCGGGAAAACGCCCGGGAAGCCGCTGTCGTGGAGGGCGTAAACGTGCTTCCGGTGGAGCACCTCTCGGAAGTGGTGGCATTTTTCCGCGGCAATCGGCCCATCGAGCCGGCCGTGGTGGATGTCCAGACGGTTTTCGGGCACTCGGGCGAGGATCTGGTGGACTTTTCCGACGTGCAGGGCCAGGAACATGTGAAACGCGCGCTGGAGGTGGCCTGTGCCGGAGGCCACAACGTGTGCATGACGGGGCCGCCGGGCAGCGGCAAGACCATGCTTGCCAGGAGGCTGCCCACCATCCTGCCTCCACTGACCTTTGACGAGGCCCTTGAGACCACCAAGGTATTCTCGGTGGCCGGAGCCCTCGAAAAGAACCAGTCCCTGGTGGTCCGCAGGCCCTTTCGCGCCCCGCACCACACAATCAGCGACGCCGGGCTCATCGGCGGCGGCGTGATTCCCCGGCCGGGGGAAGTCAGCCTGGCCCACAACGGAGTATTGTTCCTGGACGAGTTGCCGGAATTCAAAAAACAGGTGCTGGAAGTCCTGCGGCAGCCCCTGGAAGACGGCAGCGTCACCATCTCCAGGGCTTCCATGACCCTGGACTATCCGGCCAGCTTCATGCTGGTGGCCGCCATGAACCCGTGCCCGTGCGGATACCTCACCGACCCCTCCCATGAGTGCCGGTGCAGCCGCCACCAGATAGACCGTTATGCGTCACGCATTTCCGGCCCCCTCATGGATCGCGTGGACATCCATGTGGAGGTACCGGCCGTGGCCTACAAGGAACTTTCCGCGAGAAACCCGGCGGAATCATCCGAATCCATAAGAAAACGGGTGGACGGAGCCAGGTCCACACAGCTTGCCAGGTTCAGGAAATCAAAGATATACTGCAACGCCCAGATGGGCACCCGGCACATGAAGACCCATTGCAAGGTGGAAAACAGCGCGCAAAAACTCCTGGAGACGGCGGTGGACAAGCTGGGCCTGTCCGCCAGGGGCTACAAGCGCGTCCTCAAGATAGCCCGCACCATCGCCGACCTGGGCGACTCTCTTCATCTCTCTACCGACCACGTGTCCGAGGCCATCCAGTACCGAAACCTGGACAGGGGAAGGTAGGGGACTGCGCCCAAACCGCCTGCTCCCGGCGTCGGCACAATCTGCCCGGCAGGACTTCTCCGAGTTGTAAAACCCCCGCAAGCCGTGGTAAGTCTGTTCAGGCCCGACGGGTTCAGGGCCTCACGGCACGGCCAACACCCGAATGCCGGGGCGCCCGCGGGGCATGATTGCTACGGACCAGACAAAGAGGATCGCGAAAATGGGGAGAAGATCAGGGGGGACAATTATATACACGGTCATGTGGCTGACGGTCCTGGTCGCCGCCGCTGGCGCATGGGCCGTGAACTTGCCGGCGGACACCCGGTCCGGGCCGGCTTCGGATTCGGACGTGGCGCTCCTGGCGCTCTACGTCCTGCTGGCGCTGGTGTTTTCCTTCCTGTGCTCCGTGGCGGAGGCGGTACTGCTGAGCGTCACCCCGACCCACATCGCCGGCATGGAGGCCACCTCCCCGAAACGGGCCGCCCTGCTGCGCAGGCTCAAGGTGGACAACGTGGACCGGTCCCTGGCCGCCATCCTCACCTTGAACACCATCGCGCACACCGTGGGCGCCATCGGGGCGGGCGCCAAGGCCACGGACGTGTTCGGCAGCGCCTCGTTCGGCATTTTCTCGGCTGTCATGACCCTGATGATCCTGTTCCTGTCCGAGATCGTCCCCAAAACCCTGGGGGCCGTGTTCTGGCGGAGGCTGACCGGGCCGGTGGCCCTGTTCGTGCGGGGTCTCACCCTGGTGCTGTATCCCCTGATCGTGATCTCGGAACTGCTCACCCGGCTCATTGCCAAGAAGGAAGGCCTCCACGTGTTCAGCCGGGACGAGTTTCTGGCCATGGCCGGCCTGGGCGAGCAGGCGGGCGGCATCAAGGAGTCCGAGTCCCGCATCATCCGCAACCTGTTCAGATTCGAGTCGCTGAAGGCCGATGACATCATGACTCCGCGGACCGTGGTGGTGGCCCTTCCCCGGGACATTACCGTGGAGGAGGCGTCCAGGATCTGCGAAACGACCCCGTTTTCCCGCCTGCCCCTGTACGGTGACGGGCTGGACGACATCACGGGGTTCGTTCTCAAGGACGAGATCCTCCTGTACAAGGCCCGGGACCAGGACGACGTCGTCATTTCGGATCTGGAGCGGGAGATCATGACGGTGTCCGACCAGATGCCCCTGACCGGCCTTCTGGACGCCCTGCTCGATTATCGACAGCATATCGCCGTGGTGGCCGGAGTGTATGGCGGAACCCGGGGAGTGGTCACCCTGGAGGACGTGGTGGAGACCCTGCTGGGCCTCGAAATCGTGGACGAAATGGACAAGGTGGAAAACATGCAGGCCCTGGCCCGGGAACAGTGGGAGCGCCGCGCGCGCGCCATGGGAATGATGCTGGAGGACTTCGGCGAAGAAAACGAAGAGGAACCTATCGGAGAACCGGAAGACTGAACGCCTGCGCCGGGGAAAAAATCGTATGGCGCCGGTTCCGGGTGATCCGGCAACAACCCCCTACAAAAGGGTGGACAACATGTTTTTCGAGACCGCGGGCATCGAGGTTTCCCCCTGGGTTCCGCCCCTGGTGGCCTTTTGCATTTCCTTTTTCACCTCCATGGGGGGAGTGTCCGGGGCTTTTTTGCTGCTTCCCTTTCAGATGTCCTTTCTCGGCTACACAAACCCTTCGGTCAGCGCCACCAACCAGCTTTTCAATATCGTGGCCATTCCCAGCGGAGTGTACCGCTACGTGCGGGAGGGGCGAATGGTCTGGCCCCTGGCCTGGATCGTCATCATCGGAACGCTTCCCGGGGTGTTCATCGGGGCCCTGATCCGCGTGGCCTGGCTGCCCGACCCGAAAAACTTCAAGCTGTTCGCGGCCCTGGTTTTACTTTATATCGGTATTCGCATGATCCGGGACCTCACGGGGAAATCCCCGGGAGGCGGCAAGGCCACGGCCGAGAAACGATTCCAGGAGCTGGTGCGCAGGCACAAGAAGGGGAGCGCGGCCACGGGCGGACCATTGCCGGCGATTTCGGTGACGGAGTTTTCCCTGCGCAGGATCGGCTATGACTTCTACGGTGAGAATTGTTCGGTTTCCATCTGGGGGATCATGACCCTGAGTTTCATCGTCGGCATAGTGGGGGGCATTTACGGCATCGGAGGCGGCGCGATCATCGCCCCGTTCTTCGTCTCCTTTTTCGGCCTGCCCGTCTATACCGTCGCGGGGGCCGCGCTCATGGGCACCTTCGTGACCTCGGTGGCCGGCGTGGCCTTCTACCAGGCCATCGCTCCGTTTTATCCGGACATGTCCGTGGCCCCGGACTGGCTGCTGGGCATCCTGTTCGGAGTGGGCGGCATGGCGGGGATGTACCTGGGGGCGCGCTTCCAGAAATTCGTTCCCGCCAGGGCCATTAAATGGATGCTGGCCGGGATCATAGTGTTCACCGCTTTGAAATACGTCTTTGCATTTGTCGGATGAAGACGTGTCGCGGGGCCCTGACAGCCTGTTGGAAAGCGCGATTCACGGCGTTGGACCACGAGGCCCGTGGACGCGGCGTACCATGAGCATACCAAACTCGTCGGGATTTGCGCGATTATTCATGAGTCCGAATTCCTCATGAACAATCCGCGCTATCCCTCGCCGGCCTTTTCCATGCACCGGACGCACACCTCCGCCTCGGGCATGATCAGAAGGCGCTTTATGGGAATGGGCTCGTCGCACACCGCGCACAGGCCGAAGTCCGGGTCGTCCAGGTTCTTCAATGCCTGTTCCAGCCGGGACAGGTTGCCCCTGGCCTTCCTCAGGGCGGCCTCGTTCATGCTCCGGCTGTTGATGGCGTCCATCCGGGTGAGACGGCCTATGGAATCGTCCGGCTCCACCGGGGTGCTGGCCCGTCCATAGGCTTCGATGTCCTGTTTCAGGGACTCCATGGTGGCAAGAATCCGTTCCCTCAGTTGCTCTTTTTCCTCTTTGTTCATGGCCTGATCCGGGGTTGCAATGCCGCGGCGCGGGACGTCCCGCCCGCGGCGGCTGTAAACAACAGGGCGGGAAGCCCCGTCTTCTCGTCCGGTGCAGCCCGCCCGCCTTTCAGATACGCGTAATCGGAAGCAGGATTGTGGCAAATCCCGGGACGGTATGCAAGGGAAACCGGAGCCGTGCTTGACAATTCGCCAGTCGAACGACGACAATGGTGCGAACGGACGGCGGGAATTCCGTGATCGCCCGGCTTACCCTCCTCTGCCGCGGAAACGCGGTCATGAGCGTTGTCAATCGCATGAAACAGGTTTCCGAGGCCCCTACCAACCCCAAAAAGGGGCCGGCGAAAAAGGACTTCGACGTACGGGACATCCACTCCGGCCCGGCCGGCGCGAGGGAAAACAGGGTACAGCCCCACCGTAGCGAAATTCAATGATCCGCAAAGACGGGTCGCGGCGCGCACGCGGCCCCCGCAAGTGGGAGGAGGACGCATGAAAAAGCTGGCGTGGCTTCTGGTAATCGTCCTGATCGTCGGCCTGGGCGCCTGGTACTGGGCCTCCACCTCGCTGAACCGGTACCGCACCGACGGCGAGGTCTCGCTTTCCGGTCTGGACGCCAGGGTGCGCGTGGTCCGCGACGGCAAGGGCATGCCCTACATCCATGCGGACAACCTGAATGACGCCCTGATGGCGCTGGGGTACGTGACCGCCCAGGACAGGCTTTTCCAGATGCATCTCACCCGGCTTCTGGCCCGTGGCCGCATTTCGGAAATCGCCGGGGAACGGGCGGTTCCACTGGACACGCTCATGCGGACCCTGGGTTTTGCCCGCGCCGCGGAAAGGCACCTGGCCATTCTGGACGAAAAGGACAGGGGCTTTCTGGAAGCCTACGCCGCTGGAGTGAACCGTTACATCGAGGATGGCGAGGGGCGCGCCCTGGAGTTCACCCTTGCCGGGGTGGATCCGGAGCCGTGGACCGCGACGGATTCCCTGGCCATTACCTATTACATGGGCTGGGGTTCGGCGGCGAACGCGAAGACCGAGGTCATCAGCCACATGCTCATCAACAGGGTGGGCCGCGAACGGTTCATGGAGCTGCACCCCGTGGCCACCAATCCCATGGCGAACGATCCGCTGGACGGGCAGACGTGCGGGGTGGGGTCGCGCAAGTCGGCAGGGACCACGGCACCGGGCGCCGCCGGTGAATCCGGCCTGCTCGCCCTGGTGGACCTGTTGGACTGTTTGCCCACACTGGGGAGCAACAACTGGGCCGCCGGAAGCGAGATGTCGCCCAACGGCAGGCCCATCGTGGCCAGCGACCCCCACCTGGACGCGCGCATGCTGCCCGGCATCTTCCACTCCGCGGGCGTCTTCCTTCCGGACAAGCGGATTGTGGGCGTTGCGCTCCCCGGCATTCCCGCGCTCATCATCGGCCGCAACGAGAGCATCGCCATCGGCATCACCAATGCCTACGGCGACGCCCAGGACCTGTACGTGGAGACCGTGGACCCGGACAACCCGGACAACTACCTGGAAAACGGGGAATCCATCCCCTTCGACGAAATCCGGGAGACCCTGCGGGTGAAGGACAAGGAGGTTGACGGAGGGTTTAGCCAACAGGAGATCACGATCCGCACGACAAACCGGGGCCCGGTCATTACCGGGGTCATGAAGGACCTCGAGACGGAAGAGGTCATGACCGTGCGCTGGGCTCCCTACGAGACCATGCGGCAGTCCCTGGGCATGGACTACCTGTTCACGGCAAGGACCGTCCACGACGTGCGCGCCACCCTGGAGGACGCCACGGCCCTGCACCTGAACTTCACCTTCGCCGACGTCCACGGCGGTCTTGGCTGGCAGACCAGCGGCAGGCTTCCCGTGCGCTCCCACGGCGACGGCACCGTGCCCGTTTCCGCGGCCCGGTATCCGGACCCGTGGGCCGGGTTCGTTCCGTACATCCTGAATCCCCAGGAGTACACCACCAGCCGGGGCTGGCTGGGCAACGCCAACAACAGGACCGTGGACGACAATTACATGTACTACTACTCGTCCTATTTCTCCCCCTACTACCGGATGCGGCGGCTCATGGAACTGCTGGATTCGCCCGGCCGCAAGAGCGTGGACGACCACTGGAATTTCCAGCGGGACGTGGAGAACGTGCTGGCCCGGCGGCTGGCTCCCATCTTCGCCGAGGCCATGGAAAGGGACGGGGACACCCGGGACATGGCCCGCGTGCTGCGCGAATGGGACCACAGGGACACCCTGGACAGCACGGCCACCTGCATATTCCAGTACACGTACCGGAACCTGGCCCGGGAAACCTTCCGGGACGAACTGGGTGAGGACCTGGCCTCCACCATGCTGGGCACCTGGTACTTCTGGCAGGAGCGATTCGAAAGGATGGTCGTTGCCGACGATTCCCACTGGTTCGACGACACGGGTACGGCCGACGCCGAGGAAACCCGGGACGACATGGTCGTCCGGGCCGCGAAAAAGGCGGCGGCGGAGTTGCGGGAGGAGACCGGCGAGGAGCTTGCCGGCTGGCGCTGGGGCGACGTCCACCAGATGTTCTACACCAACCCCATGCGTCGCGAAGGCTTCGGAAAACAATGGCTGGGCGAGGGCCCCATACCCATGGCCGGTTCCGGCGAGACCCTGTACCGCGGCCTGTATGACTTCAACAACCACGGGGAGCTGGGATACAGCGCGGCGCTGCGTATGGTGGCGGACCTGGCCGACGACGACAAGGTGGCGGCGGTCCTGAACGGCGGGGAGGCCAGCCGCACGTTCCATCCCCACCAGAAGGACCAGATTGCGGCCTACCACAGCGGCGAAAAACTGTACTGGTGGTTCAGCGACAAGGCAATCGAGGAACACAAGGCCAGCGAACTGGTGTTTGTTCCATGACCGACAGGGGCCTGTCCGCCCCCGGCCCGGGGAGTCTTCATTGTCTTGACACGCACCCCCTGCATTCATTAGGGTTTGGCGAACCGGAGCATCCATCTGAAACCCGCGCCAGGAGGCAATCATGAAGGACCCGTTGTTCCAGCCCATTGTCATCAACGGTATGGAGGTCAAGAATCGCGTCTACATGCCGGCCATGCACCTCAACATGTGCGAAAACTTCATCCCCAAGGACCAGATGGTGGATTTCTACGCGGAGCGCGCCAAAGGCGGCGCCGGGATGATCGTGGTGGGGTATGCCACGGTGAACGAATTCGCCGGGAACTCCATGGCCCTGGGCGCGCATGACGACTCCCATATTGAAGGCCTGTCCAGGCTGGCCCGGGCAATCCGGGAAAACGGGGCCCGCGCCTCGGTGCAGCTCAACCACTCGGGCCGGTACAACCACTCCCTGTTCCTGGGCGGCCAGCAGCCCGTGGCGCCGTCGCCCGTGGCCTCCCGCCTCACGCGGGAGGAACCCAGAGAGATGACTTATGACGAGATACGGGCCACCATCGACGATTTCGCGAAGGCCGCCGGCCGGGTCAGGCAGGCGGGGTACGACGCGGTGGAGGTGCTGTCGGCCACGGGCTACCTCATCAGCCAGTTCCTTTCCGAGCTGACCAACAAGCGTACGGACGAGTACGGCGGGTCCTTTGAAAACCGCATGCGCTTCGGCCTTGAGATCGCCCGCGCCATCCGCCGGGAAGTGGGGCCGGACTTCGTGTTCACCTACCGCATCAACGGCAACGAATTCATGCCCGGCGGCCTGAATCGCAGGGAATTGCAGGAATACGCGGTGAAACTGGTGGAGGCAGGGGTGGACGCGTTGTGCGTGAACGTCGGCTGGCATGAGGCCCGGGTACCCCAGATCGTTACCGGCGTGCCGCGCGGAGTGTTCGGCTACCTGTCACGGGGGATAAAAGAGCGCGTCGAAGTGCCGGTCATCGCCAGCCACCGGATAAACGACCCGGATACGGCCCGGGAGATGATCGCGGACGGCATGTGCGACATGACGGCCATGGGCAGGTCGCTGATCGCGGACCCGTACCTGCCGGAAAAGGCGCGGGCACACAGGGAGGACGAGGTCGTCCATTGCGTGGCCTGCGCCCAGGGCTGCTTCGACAACCTGTTCAAGCTCAAGCCCGTGGAGTGCCTGTGCAACCCCATGGCGGGTCACGAGAAGGATCGCTGCCTCGCGCCCACGGACAACCCCAAAAAGGTGCTGATCGCGGGAGGCGGCGCCGCCGGGCTGGCCGCCGCGTGGGCGGCGGCCGGAACCGGGCACGACGTGGTGCTTTACGAAAGGAGCGACCGGTTGGGCGGGCAGCTGCACCTCGCGGGAGCGCCTCCGGGACGGGAGGAGTTCGTGGAACTGGCTCATGACCTGGAACGCCAGGCCGTCGTCTCCGGGGTGCGGATGGTCCTCAACAAGGCGGTGGACGCCTCCGTGCTGGACCATGAAAAGCCCGACACCGTGATCGTGGCCACCGGCGCCGAACCGGTCATGCCGCCCATCCCCGGCTCGGACATGGAGCACGTCGTCCAGGCATGGGACGTGCTGGCGGGCAAGGTGTGGTGCGGCCAGCGGGTCGTCGTCGTGGGCGGGGGCGCCGTGGGCGTCGAGACCGCGCTTTTGCTCGGCGAAAAGGGGACCCTTTCCGGCGATGCGTTGAAGTTTCTGCTCGTGAACAATGCCGAACCCCTGGAAGACCTGTTCGACCTGGCCACCAGGGGCACCAAGGACGTCATGGTGGTGGAGATGATGGAAAAGGTGGGGCGCGACTTCGGCAAGACCACCCGATGGTGCATGATGCAGGACGTGGAGCGCGCCGGAGTCGTTTGCAAAACCCAGGCAAAGGTCCTTGAAATCACCGAGGACGGCCTGCGCGTGGAGACCCCCGAGGGAGTAAAAAACCTGCCCGCGGACACCGTCGTCATGGCAGCCGGGTCCCGGCCCCACAACCCCCTGTCCGACCTCCTGGAGCAGGCCGGCATCACCCATACCGTCGTCGGCGACTCCAGGGAGATAGCCCGCGCCTTCGAGGCCATCCACGCAGGGTTCGAGGCGGGCAGGACAGCCTGACCGGAGACCGGCGCGCGAAAACCGACCCGGCGACAACCTGAAAACCGGGTAAAGAGGGAGAAACCGCACATGGGCAGGCGAAGACGCATGGAGCATGGGTATCGCAGGTTTCCCCATTTCTCCGACGTGGAGGCCATCAAGAACGCCATCGGCGAGATGCGCGGCCTGTTCTTCCCCGGACAACCGGTGCTGAACAGGGACCGCGCCGGGGACAGCCGGGAGCGACTGCCCGACGAAACATGGTTTGTGCGAACCCTCGAACAGAAGGTGGCCATGCACCCGGAACGGGTCATGGAGTTCCCCTTCCTTGGCGAACCCATGTTCGACAAGCCGCTGGTGGGCTTCGTACGGGGCGACGACCCCATCTTCGACAGGTTCAAACAGGTCATCGCCCCCCACCACTTCACCCCCCGCGAGATCATGGCCTGGCAGGCGGAAAAGCAGGGAGTCCCGGCGCCGGAGGCCGGGGAACTGGGTGTGGTGTCGTTTGTGCTACCCATAACCGCGAATACGCGCCGGGACAACGCCGAGGCAGGCCGGTGGTGCTCCCAGAGATGGGCGCAGACCAGGCTGCTGGGGGAGATGTTCAGCCAGACGATGGTGCGGGAGATCGTGTCCGAACTGATGGCCCGGGGCATCCTGGCGGTTGCGCCGGACGTGACGCCCATGTTCAACAAGAAACGCTATCCCAAAGTGGGCTGGGCGTCGCCATGGTCGCACCGGCACGTGGCCTACGCGGCGGGCCTGGGCACCTTCGGCATGCACGACTTCCTGATCACGGAAAAGGGCTCCACGCACCGTCTGGGCAGCTTCGTGGTCCAGGCGCCGCTGTCTCCCGACCGGGAGCGGCCCGAGGACATCCACGCCAACTGTCTGCATTATCAGGGAAGGGAGTGCCTGGCCTGCGCAAGGCGCTGCCCCGTGGGGGCGATCACCGAAGACGGCGCCCATGACAAGGAGGCCTGCTACCGGAAGGTGGCGAAGTCACTGGGCCACTGCATAGCAGCCTGTTGAAAAACGCGATCTGCGGCGTTGCGCTTCATTTCCCGTCAGTGCGGCGTACCGGTTGTGCGCCAACCTCCTCGAAATTCGCGCGCCTTGCATCTCATCGTTTTCCAACAGGCTGCTATTCGTACTGGAACTCCCCGTCCCGGTATATGACCAGCTCGTCACCGCTGCCCAGCACAGCCGTGACCGTCTTCCTTTCCGTGTTCACCAGGTCCCAGTGCAGGGCCGAATCATTGAAACCCAGTTCCTTTTTCCTTTCCTCGTCCAGGGTGGTCTGGTCCCCCGCATAGGTGTCCGCGTAACTGGAGCCCACAGCGAGATGGCAGTTGCCGTAGGCGCCGCCGTAGTTCTCGTCGAACAGGGTGTTGGCCATGAAACGGTCGATCCTGGAAAATCGCCGGTCCGTGAGGGAGAATTCGCCCACCCGCTTCGCCCCGGTATCCATCCGGACCTGGCTCTTGACGAAGTCGGCGCCCTGTTCCGCCCGCACGTCGACCACCTCGCCCTTCCTGAATTCCAGGCGCACCCCCTCCACGTAGTTCCCGTTCCGGAATGACGGCTGGTCCGCGTAGTAGACACCGCTGGTACCCCGCCAGTCCGGCGAGAGGAATACCTCGAAGCTTGGTATGTTGTGCCCGGAAATGCCGATCCACCTGCGGTCCGCGCCCGGGATGACCCACAGGTCCGTGTTGGCGGATTCCACGTGGAGCTTTTCCACGTCCAGGCCGTTCAGCCACTTCTTTACCCGGCCCGCCTCGGTGAACACCCGGTCCCATTGGGCGACGGGATCGTCATCGTCCAGAAAACAGGCGCGGACCACCTGTTCGGTGTACTCTTCCAGCGTGGTCCTTGCCTGGGAGGCCAGTTCCCCGGTGGGCACGATTCCCAGGGTCCAGCCGAACACGCCTTTCTGCTCCCTTTTGTCCAGTATGTCCCTGAGGGGCTTTCTGGCCACCGCGGATTTTCCGATGCGCGACGATTCGATATGCGAAAGATGTGTCAGCGAATCCGGGGCATGCAGGTAGATGCTGCCGTGGATGTTCCGGTACAGTTCACGGTCCCCGGGAGCCACGAATTTCAGTTGGCTGTTGTTGGCGATCTCGAAGAACTGCTTTTCCATGGTGGTGGTATAGGTCATGCGCACCACGACCTGCATACCCCACTCCAGGCATTTACGCTGGACCACTTCGGCCATCCGGAGCGCTGAGGGGTCGAACCGGACAAGGATGACGTCACCCTTTTTGTAGTGTTCCAGCCGTGCCGTGCGAAGCCCCCAGAGCAGCACGTCGGCGTAATTTTCCATCTGTTGGTCCGTGAACATGTGAAACCTCCGAAAAACCGGTCAGGCCGGGGCCGAGGGAAGAAGTGTGGACATTTCAAACACATGCCGGAATCCGTAACAGCCTGTTGAAAAACGCGATCTGCGGCGTTGCGCGTCATTTCTCGTCAACGCGACGTACCGTAAGTACGCCTTGTTCCTCGAAATTCGCGCGCCTTGCATCTCATCGTTTTTGAACAGGCTGCAAATTTCGAGATTTTCAACGGGCTCCTAACTGACGCGGCCTGTGAACAAGGGATTGGGGAGAATCCGAAACAGTGGTTTTACCGGTACGGCCGGCGCCGGGGCATCACCCCGCGACCCGTTGCGGCTCATCCGCCCGGGAGGCCAGCATGGCATGGTAACACCGCAGCTTCTCCCGGGCCTCCCGGGCCGAGGAGACCGTCTTCACCGACTCGCGAAACGCGGAGGCATGGCGCAGTCCCCGGGTGAACCATGCCAGCCTGCCCCGCAACACGGGGCAGGCCCGGGCCTCGCCCATGTACCCGACCATGTCGTCGATGAACTCCTCGATCACGGCGAACCGTTCGTCCAGGTCCGGTATCGAGGGTTCACGCCCGGCCAGGAGATCGTTGGCCTGTCCGAAGATCCATGGGTTGGATATGGCGGCCCTGCCTATCATCACGGCGTCGCAACCCGTTTCCTCGAGCATTTTGAGGGCCAGGCCGGGCGTTGTCACGTCGCCGTTGCCGATCACGGGGATGGACAACGCCTGCTTCACCCTGGCGATCACGGCCCAGTCCGCGCTGCCCGAGAACCCCTGCCTCGCGGTGCGGGGATGCACGGCGACGGCGTCGGCCCCGGCCTGTTCGGCCAGTGCCGCGATTTCGAGGGCCTGGTCGCCGCTTTTGTCCCAGCCGGAACGGATCTTGACGGTGAAGGGCGCGCTCACCGCCTCCCTGACCGCGTGGAAGATCTCCCCGGCCAGGACGGGGTCGTTCATGAGCGCCGCCCCCGCGCCCATACGCAGGATCTTGCGCACCGAGCAGCCGCAGTTGACGTCCACGATGTCGGCCCCGGCGTCCTCGACGATTTTCGCGGCCCCGGCCATGGCCTCGGGCCGCTCGCCGAAAATCTGCATGGACACGGGCCTCTCCCTCTCCCGGATGGCGAGCATGGCCATGGTCTTGCGCTGGCCGCGGACCAATCCATGGGTGCTCACCATCTCGGTGCACACCAGGCCCGCGCCCAGCCGACGCGCTATCACGCGGAAGGGAGGGTCCGTGTATCCGGCCATGGGCGCAAGGACAAAGGGATTGTCCAGGACCACCGGGCCGATGGCTGGTGTGGTGGGCCGCATACCGCGCCGTCTACCTTCCCCGCGCCACGAAGGCGCATTTTTCAGGTTCCCAGACAGCCTCCTGCTCATGCACGTAACGGGTCCCTTCCCATTCGCCCTCGGCGGGCACCACGGTCTCGCCCATGGCAAAGCCGTGGCCGCAGATGGCGCAGCCCTGGCTCGCCAGGTTGTGTACCATTTCCCGGTCAACAAGTATCGGTTCAGGCTTTTGGCTCATAACGCTCCTCCAGGTATTGGTTGAACAGAGGGATGAACTCGGTGAGGTCTTCCACTATGGCGTAATCGGAATTCTGAAAAATGGGCGCCGCGGGATCGGTATTCACGGCCACCACCAGGCCCGAGCCCCGCATGCCGGCCACGTGCTGGTAGGCGCCGGAGATGCCGCAGGCCAAATACAGCTTCGGGGACACGGTCTTGCCGGTCACGCCGACCTGCCGGGGATAGGGCAGCCAGCCGGCGTCGCACACGGCGCGGGAGCCGGCCACCGCGCCCCTGGTGAACCTGTCGGCCAGGATACGCAGGGGCTCCATGTTGTCCGCTTCGCCCACGCCACGGCCCGCGGCCACGATCACCTCGGCTTCGGTGATGGAAAATTCCTGCTCGGCCGGGGCGATGCGTTCCATGAAAACGGTCCTCGGGACATGGCCCGGGGCCGGAATTTCCTCGACCCGAATTCCCTTGCCCGAAGCCGGGGCCGGGGCTTCGAACGCTCCCGGCAGTATGGTCAGGACCGCGGTCATGCCCGGTTCGGGCGAAACCCGCATGGTGAACTTTCCGTTGAAGACGCTTCGGGTGAACACGGGCTGTTCGCCGCGGGTGTCGGCGGCCTCGATCGCGGTGGCGCAAAAGGCCCCTGTCCGCGCGGCCAGCAGCGGGGCGAACTCGGCGCCCGTGGTCGTATGCGGGACGAGTATGTACGCGGGTTTCCTTTCCGCGAAAAAGGCTTCCAGGGCGCGGGTATGCGCCTCGCAAGTGTAGGGCGCCAGGCCCGCGCCGGAAATCGCGGCCGCCGGCAGGCCCGTCCGTCTTGAGAGGTCCGCGGCCAGGACGCCCTCGTCGTCACCGGGCACCACCAGGACGACCCCGGTCGCCAGGCGGGCGGCAAGACCCGCCGCTTCGAGGGACGCGTCCGCCACCTTTGCGGCCGTGTGTTCCACGATCACGTATGCGGTCCCGGTCACAACAGCCCCCTTCCCTTGAGAATGCGGTAAAGCTCCCCGGCCTTGTCCTCGGCCGAGCCCTCCAGCACGGTGCCGGCCCGGGCAGCGGCCGGCTCTCCATACCCCAGGGTCCGGCCTGGAACCGGGGGGAGGTTTGCCTCGACGGTTTCCAGCTCCGTCCGGTTGGCCCTCAGCATGTGGGACAGGGTGGGATAGCGCGGCCGGCGGGACCCCGTCTGCACGCAGACCACGGCGGGCAGGTCAAGGCGCAGCCTCTCCAGCACTCCACCCTCGCATTCCCGTTCCACCACCACCACGCCGTCCTCCACGGACATTCCCACCACCCCAACGGCCAGGGGCAGATCAAGGGCCCCGGCCACGAAAGGTCCGGTGATCCCGGCCATGATGTCCTCGGAGGCGACCCCGGCCAGAATCAGGTCAAACCCCATGTCCCGGACGTGTTCCGCAATGGCGAGTGCCGCGGCCATGCCACGTGCCGGGGCTTCGCCGGTGGACAGCAGGGTGCCGGAGTCCGCGCCCATGGCCACCGCCCGCCGCACCGCGGGCTCCCATTCCGCCGGGCCCGCGCACAGGGCGTGGATTCGTGCTTCGCCCAGGGCATCCCTGAGGGTCAGGGCCTCCTCCACGGCCTGGGCGCTGTACCTGTCCATCCTGTATTCGCCGGCAAGACTGTCCACAAGGCCCGTGTCCCCGTTAAGGCCCAGGGCATGGTCCGGATCCGGAATCTGTTTTACCAGCACGAGTATCTTCATGGTCTGCCCCGTACATCCATGACGAAAAGACCGGGACGACCCGGCTCCCGGACGCCTTTCCCGCATCGCCCGGCCCGGTCCTCTCCCCGGTTCGGATTCTCCAAAACGCGGACTCGCCAGCGGCGGCCCCGGGTTCTAGTACCTGTCCGGACAGCGGACGTCAAGCAGTGGCGCGGACCGGCTCCGACAAAACCCCTCTCCCAACATACTACTCCTGGGAAAACCCGCAAGGGAGCCACGGGCCGGGAATTCCGGCCCGGTGGAACCGGGGAGTGTGCAAGAAGGATCAAACTTTCATTGAGTTGCGCCGCACATCTCTGGTAAATTACTGCTTCCGGGGACATGCGGCAGGGTCCGCGGCGCAGGGGAAAGGCCCTGCTCCGGCGAAATGGCACCCGGAATGTCCGGGTTCCGTGGTCGCCGGTTGTCCCTCCCTTTTTCGGGAAGAAGAATGCATCGACGTTTATACAGGAAGGTCAAAAGCGCGCTCAAAAAGGCAGCCCTTGCGGCGTCGGTGGCCGCCGCACTTGTGCCGGCCGCCGGATGCGGCGGCGAGAGCGACCTGCAGCGCATCGTCGAACGCGGCGAACTGGTGTTGATCACGCGCAAAAACAGCCCCTCCTACCACCGTTATGAAGGCCGGGCCATGGGGTTCGACTACGAAATGGCCGCGGCGTTCGCCCAATACCTGGGCGTGCGCCTGAGGGTGGTCACCCCCGAACCGTCCGAAATGATACCCGATCTTCTGTCTGACCGAGGCGACATCATTGCCGCCAATTTCGCGGTAACCCCCGACCGCCTGCGCATCCTGGACTTCTCGGAGCCGTACGGGTCCGTGGAAATGCACCTCATGGTGCATCGCCGAAACCAGGACATCCAGGAACTGGCCGACCTCGCCGGCAGGACCGTCCACGTGAGGCCCGGAACGGCTTACGAGCGGGCCATGGTCGACCTCAGGCGCCTGGGGGAGGAGTTCAACATAGAAACCATTGACGCGCCGGTGGAGGAACTTCTGGAGATGGTGGACCAGAAGGAGATCGACGTCACGGTCGCCTATTCCAACCACGCGCTGCTGAACCGCCGCTATTACCCGAACGTGGAGGCCGCGTTTCCCATTTCCGAACCCATGCCTGTGGCATGGGCCGTGGCCAAGGGCCGCACCGGGCTCCTTGCCCGGATCAACGACTTCCTTGCCGAGTCCCGGGAAAACGGGTCCCTTGGAGAAACCCAGGAACGATACTATGCGAACATCGACGCGTTCGACTACCTGGACGTGACCCGGTTTCACAGCAGGGTCCGGACCAGGCTGCCCCACTACAGGGACACGATCCGCGAAACCTCGGCGGCATACGGATTCGACTGGCGGCTCATAGCCGCCGTGGTCTACCAGGAGTCCCACTTCAACCCCAGGGCGACCAGCTTCACCGGAGTCCGCGGAATCATGCAGGTCACCCGGGTCACGGCCATGGAGATGGGCATCATCGACAGGACCGACCCGGTCCAGAGCATCGACGCCGGCGTGGGCTACCTCCGAAAGATGTACGACAGGTACGACTACCTGGACGAACCGGACCGGATGCACGTGGCCCTGGCCGCCTACAACGTGGGCCATGGCCACGTTGCCGACGCCATGAAACTGGCCGGAAAGCTGGGGATGGACCCTCACAGGTGGTCCTCCCTCAAGCGGACCCTGCCCCTTCTGAGGTACCGGAAATACTACTCCCAGGCCGTCTATGGATACTGCCGGGGCATGGAGCCCGTGCGCTACGTGCGCAATGTCCGCACCTACCATGACATACTGCGCCAGAGGGTCTGGTCCACCTGACCGCCCCCGCCGCCGTACGCCCACCGCCCGTGCAACATCCGGTGGCCGCTTTACCCCGGTTTCCCCCCGCGCCTCAACTATCCCTTGACCCGGTTCCCCCAGGCCGCCTATCATTGCCGACGTCATCCCCCGCACGCCACGAACATGGCGCACCGACACGGAGAGGAAACCATGCAGGAAACATACGAAACACTGGACCACACTGCGGACCTGGGCATCAGGGTCTTCGGCCAGAACAGGGCCAAACTGTTCGAGAACTCGGCCTGGGCCCTGACCCACCTGCTGACCGATCCCACCAGGATATTCGGAAAACATCGCCGGGAACTCAGGATACAGGGAGAGGACGCCGTGGACCTCTGGGTGAACTGGCTGCGGGAACTGCTGGCATTGTACACGGTGGAAGGCAGGTTCGTGCATGGATGCCGGGTGTTCCGGGTATCCGAAACGGAGGTGTACGCCAAGGTGGCGCTGGACGATTTCGACCCGGAAAAACACGAGATACGCACGGAACTGAAGGCCGTAACCTATCATGAAGCCCGGTTCGAGCAGACGGACAAGGGTTTCGAGGCCCAGGTGATTTTCGACACGTGATCCAGGCCTTGCCCCTCTGTCGCCCCCGCCGGGAGTGATGTGCAACATGTCGCCAAAACTACGCAAACTGGACGAATACCGGTATGAACTGCCCATGGAAGGCGCCATGCGCGTTCCAGGACGGATCTATGCCTCGGAAGCGATCCTGGAAGGACTGGAGCGCGAAGGGGCCCTGAAGCAGGTGGCCAACGTGGCCTGCCTGCCGGGCATCGTATCCCGGTCCATGGCCATGCCCGACATACACTGGGGATACGGATTCCCCATAGGCGGAGTCGCCGCCTTCGACGCACAAGAAGGCGTGGTTTCCCCGGGAGGCGTGGGCTACGACATCAACTGCGGGGTTCGCGTTGCGGCCACCTCCCTGGACCACAAGAGCATGGGGCCCCACCTGGAAAAGCTGGTGGAGGCCCTGTTCAGGAGCCTTCCTTCCGGTGTCGGTTCCACCGGATCGGTCAGACTGGACCGCAAGGAGCAGAAGAAGGTTCTCGAAAAGGGGGCCCAGTGGGCCGTGGAACAGGGGATGGGCGAGCCTTCGGACGTGGAGAACACCGAGGAACAGGGGTGCATGCGCCAGGCCGACGCCGACGCGTTGAGCGACCGGGCCATGGAGCGGGGCCTCAGGCAACTGGGCACCCTGGGTTCGGGAAACCACTTCATGGAGATCGACGTCGTCACGGACATATACGACGAGAAGGCGGCCCGGGTCTTCGGCCTGCACGAGGGCCAGGTATGCGTGGCCCTGCATTCGGGATCCCGGGGCCTTGGCTACCAGGTGTGCGACGACTCCATCTCCGTGATGAAAAAGGAAGTGGCCAAAATGGGCCTGGATCTCCCGGACCGCCAGCTCGTGTGCGCGCGGCTGGACTCCCCGGCGGGCCGGCGGTATTTCGCGGCCATGGCCGCGGCGGCCAACTACGCATGGGCCAACCGGCAGGTCATGCTCCATCACGTCCGGGAGACCTTCATGCGTACCCTGGGGATGAGTCCCCGTGATCTTGGCATGAGGCTTGTCTACGACGTGTGCCACAACATCGCCAAGATGGAGGAACACGTGGTCGACGGCAGGACCCGCCTTCTGTGCGTGCACAGGAAGGGGGCGACCCGTGCGTTCGGGCCGGGCCGGCCCGAGGTCCCCGGGAAGTACCGGCAGGTGGGCCAGCCCGTTCTGGTGCCCGGGGACATGGGTACGGAATCCTATATTCTGCACGGCACGGACAAGGCCATGGCCGAGACCTTCGGCTCCAGCTGCCACGGCGCCGGAAGGGTGCTGTCCCGCACCGCCGCGAAAAAGAGGAGCAAGGGCCGCAGGATAGACCAGGAACTGCTGGACAAGGGTATTTTCGTGCGGTGGACGGGCAGATCGACTCTTGCGGAAGAGATGCCCGAGGCGTACAAGAGGGTGTCCGAGGTGGTGGAGGTGGTCGCCGGAGCGGGAATAGCGAACAAGGTGGCGCGGGTGGTGCCCGTGGCCGTGGTCAAGGGATGACGGGCCGCAGGGTCCAAAAAGGGGGAATGATTGGGAACATTTGAAGCCATTGTCCTTGGGATCGTCCAGGGACTGACGGAGTTTCTGCCCATAAGCAGCTCCGGCCACCTCGTGCTCATGCAGAACTGGCTGGGCATGAGCGAGCCGGAGCTTTTGTTCGACGTGAGCGTGCACGTGGGCACCCTGTTCGCCGTGGTGCTCGTCTTCCGCAAGGACGTGGCCGAGGCGTTCATGGGTGGGCTGCGGCTCCTGGCTCTGCCGTTTTCCGGCATGGATGCGGCCAGGGAGGCGGTAGCCAACGACCCGGGAGTGCGCATGGCCTGGCTCATAATCCTGGGCACCATACCCACCGGCGTCATCGGCATGGGCCTGCACAGGGTCGGGGACCGGCTGTTCTCCTCTCCGCTGCTGGCCTCCTGCATGCTGGTGGTGACCGGGTGTCTTTTATGGGCCACCCGGTGGGCGAAAGCCACGGAGTGCGACATCGGAGAAACCAGGGTCGGCAGCGCACTGGTGGTCGGGGTGGTGCAGGGGCTGGCCATATTTCCCGGGATATCCCGTTCCGGTTCCACCATAGCCGCGGGTTTGTTCACGGGGATGGGCAGGGAGGTGGCTGCCCGGTTTTCGTTTCTTCTGTCCATCCCGGCCATCCTCGCGGCTCTGGGCCTCGAGCTTGTCTCCGAAAAGGTGTCCGGCACGGCCCGGGCTCCGGCCATCATACTGGGAGCCGTGATGGCCGCGATTTTCGGATACGTGGCCCTTCGCGTGGTGTTGCGGGTGGTGCGTCACGGCAAGCTGCACTATTTCGCCCCTTACTGCTGGGTGCTGGGCCTTGTGGTGCTCACCCTGGCCCTGGCCTGAATCGGGGCGCCGAAACCCTGAAGCCCCTGGTGAAAACCGCACGGGGCGGGCATTTGCCCCGTTTTACGAAAAGCCGGGTTTCCCCTTTTATGGATAAACAGTCCGTTGAAGAATCCTAACTTTACTGCCTGGTCGAAAACGATGAGATGCAAGGCGCGCGAATTCCCGGGAGGTTGGCGTACCTGGCGTACGCCGCACCGGCGACGAACGCGCCGCAACGCCGCAGATCGCGTTTTCAACAGGCCGATAAACAGCGGAGACGCCCTCGCGGGTGTATCTCACGGAGCAGGCTTTGAATCCGAACATCTTTCGAAAGTACGACATTCGCGGAATCATTGGAGAGGACTTTACCGTTGACGAGGCCCACGCCCTGGGGCGGGCCATGGGTACGTGGCTGGCGCGGCGCGAAAAGACCCGCATCGCCCTGGGGCGGGACTGCCGCCTTACCTCTCCGGAGGTGGCAGGCAGGTTGTGCGACGGCCTCATGGAATCAGGCTGCGCCGTCATTTCCATAGGCGTGTGCCCCACGCCGGTGCTGTATTTCGCCATCCGACATCTGGAGGCCGACGGCGGGGTCATGGTCACCGCCAGCCACAATCCTCCCGAGTACAACGGGTTCAAGATCTGTTCGGGAACGGAAAGCGTTTTCGGCGAACAGATACAGGAAATCCGGACCATGGCGGAAAACCGGGATTTCGAGGACGGCCAGGGCAGCTTTGTGGAAGCGGGCGTGGTCCCCGCCTACCAGGACCATCTCGCAAACAGCATCCGCATCGACCGCCCGTTACGGATCGCCGTGGACGCGGGCAACGGCACCGGGGGACCGGTGGCGGTCCCCCTGTTTGAAAGGCTTGGCTGCGACGTGCACCAACTGCATTGCGAGATGGACGGCAGGTTCCCGAACCACGAACCCGATCCTACGGTCCCGGACAACATGCGGGAACTGGCGGAGGCCGTGGTCGACAGAGAACTGGACCTGGGCATCGGGTTTGACGGCGACGCGGACCGCATAGGCGTGGTGGACGAAAAGGGAAACATGCTGTACGGCGACATGCTGATGATCCTTTTTGCCAGGGACATCCTGAAAACCTCGCCCGGGGCCACCTTCCTGTCCGAGGTCAAATGCTCCCAGACCATGTACGACGACATCGAAAGGCACGGCGGCCGCGCCGTCATGTGGAAGACGGGGCACTCGCTGATCAAGCGGAAGATGCGCGAGGAAAAGGCCGTTCTCGCCGGTGAGATGAGCGGGCACATGTTCTTCGCGGACCGCTACTTCGGTTATGACGACGCCCTGTACGCGGGGTGCCGGCTGCTGGAACTGATGTCACGAACCAGGCAGCCGCTGTCCTCGCTGCTGGCCGACGTGCCGCGGACTTACTCCACCCCGGAAATCCGGGTGGACTGCCCGGACGATGCCAAGTTCGGGGTGGTGGACAGGGTGGCGGGCCATTTTCGCCGGACCCACGAAACCATCGACATCGACGGGGTCCGCGTCCTGTTCGACGAAGGATGGGGCCTGGTTCGCGCCTCCAATACCCAGCCGGTGCTTGTGCTGCGTTTCGAGGCGCAAAGCGAGGACCGGCTCGCCGAGATTCGCTCCATAGTCGAGGACGCGGTGGCTAGGGCCAGGACATAGCGGCCCGCCATGAACAAGCGAATATTCGCGACCCTGTTCCTTTCCATTTTCGCGGCCATCACGGGCGTGGGCATCGTGGTGCCCCTTCTGCCGCCCTATGCGGAAAGTCTGGGAGCCAGCGGTCTGTACATCGGCATGATCTTCGGCTCCTTCTCCCTGTCCCGTTCCGTGCTGCTTCCCTACTTCGGCCGCAAGTCGGACCAGCGGGGCCGAAAACCGTTCATAGTGGTCGGCCTGTACATCTACGCCCTGTTGTCCATAGCGTTCATGCTGTCCGAGGGCGTGAACGAGCTTATCGCCATCCGGTTTTTTCAGGGCATGGCCAGCGCCATGATTCTTCCCGTGGTCCAGGCCTACGTGGGGGACATTACGCCGCAGGGCAAGGAAGGCAGGGTCATGGGCCTGTTCAACGTGTCCATGTACGGAAGCCTCAGCCTGGGCCCCATCCTGGGCGGCACGGTCAAGGACTCCCTGGGGCTGGACTGGGCGTTCGGGATCATGGGCATCACCGCGCTCTGCGCGGCGCTGGCTTCCCACCTGCTCCTGCCAAAGGTGGCTGACGAGCCCCGGGAGTCGCGGGGCGTGATACCGCTCACCTACATGAAGCTGCTGCGAAACCCCATGGTCCTCGGGGTGTCCATGTTCCGGCTGATCTACACCTTGTGCATCGGCGTGGTCTGGGCCTTTTTGCCGGTTAGCGGCACGGTGAAATACGGCCTGTCCAGCTCCGAAATCGGGGTGGTGATAGCGCTTGGCGTGTTCATCGCCGGGGTGCTGCAGACGCCGATGGGAGTGGTCGCCGACCGGGTGAGCCGCCGCGCCCTGGTCGGCCTGGGAGGCCTGCTCATTGCCGGGGCCATGTTCTACTTTCCGTTCGCCGAAGGATTTTGGGGTCTTGCCCTGGCCAACTCGGTATTCGGCGTGGGCGGCGGCGTGTCCATTCCCGCGCTAATGGCCATCGCGGTGATCCAGGGGGCGCGGACCAGGTCCATGGGCGCGGTGATGAGCCTGCTGACCCTGGGGCACAGCCTGGGCATGTTTCTGGGCTCCCTCATCGGCGGACTGGTCAGCGACTGGCTGACCCTGTCCTGGGCCTATCCCGTGGGCGGCGTCATCATGCTCGCCGGGGTGGCCTTTTTCTGGTTTCTGGCCCGGGAAGACAGGGGCTGACGCGGCCGGGCCCCGGGGCGGAAAAAACGGAGTTGGCGAACCGCCAATCGTGCGTTATTTTACCGGACGACCACGTCATCAAGGCCGCGCCGCCTTGAACCGCAACCCATTCCAATCGAATCCAAGGAGCCTCGCATGGAACACAGACTTCCGCCCACGCCGACCACCAGGGACGAACGCCTCTGGGCCAGTTTCTGCCACCTCTCCGCGCTGCTGGGCTATTTCCTGCTGCCCTTCTGGATTCCCGCGGGCAACATCGTGGGCCCGCTGGTGATCTGGCTGGTCAAGCGGGAGGACTCCGCCTTTATCGACGCGCAGGGCAAGGAGGCGGTGAACTTCCAGATTTCCATGACCCTGTACGCGTTGGTGGCGTTGTTCCTCAAACTGGTCCTGATCGGTTTCCTGTTGTTTCCGCTGGTGTTTCTGGTGGACCTGGTCCTGTTGATCACGGCGGCGGTCAAGGCCAGCGACGGCGCGGCGTACCGGTACCCGGCCACCATCCGGTTCATACAATAGGGGGGCCAGGCATTTCATTGAATCCCGACAAGTGGATGGTATTCATCCTGGTGGCCATCGGCGTGTTCATGTGCACGCTGGATTCGAGCATCGTGAACATAGCTGTGCCCACCATCATGGACGATTTCGACGTGCGTCTGCCCGTGGTGCAGTGGGTGGTGATGGCCTACCTGCTGACCGTTTCCGCGCTTTTGCTGTGCTTTGGCAGGTTGTCGGACATCAGGGGCAGGCAATGGGTGTACATGCGGGGCATGGTGGTGTTCACCATCGGGTCGGCCCTGTGCGGAACCGCGCCGGGCGCGGCCTGGCTGATCGTGGCCAGGGCCCTGCAGGGAGTCGGCGCCGCCATGATCATGGCGTGCACGCCGGCGCTGGTGGTCGACCATTTCCCGCCCATGGAGCGGGGCAGGGCCCTGGGGATAGTGGGCACCATCGTGGCCACCGGCCTCACCGCCGGCCCCGCCCTGGGGGGCGCGATCCTGTCCGTGGCCTCCTGGCGATACATCTTCTACATCAACATCCCCGTGGGCGTGGCAGCCGTTGCCCTGTCCATCCGAATCCTGGGCGGCGGCAGGGAAAAGGTGTCGTCCGGCGAGTCGTTCGACTGGGCCGGAGCCGCGCTCCTCGCCATAAGCCTGGGCGCGTTGCTCACGGGCCTCAGCCGGGGTTCCGAGTGGGGTTATCTTTCCGCGCGCACGCTGGCCTTTCTTGCGGTGTTCGCGGTTTGCGCGCCCGTACTGATAGCGGTGGAGTTGAAGAGCGAGCATCCGGTCCTGGATCCGGACCTTTTCAAAAACCGGTTGTTCTCCCTGTCCATGCTGGCGGCGATGCTGCTCTTCCTTTCCCTTTTCGTGGTCGTGTTCCTCATGCCGTTTTATCTGCTCAAACCGGGCGGTTTCACCGAGCAGGCGGCGGGAATCATGATGACCATACCGTTCGTCTTCCTGTTCGTGATGTCGCCGTTTTCGGGGTATCTGTCCGACAAGGTGGGTTCGCGCATCCTGTGCACCGCAGGCATGGCCGTGATGGCCATCTCACTTTACAGCCTGGCCCGGCTTCCATTGTCCGCGGGGGCTGTCGCAATTGCCTGGCGGCTGTCACTGGCCGGCCTGGGGGCTTCCCTGTTTCTGCCTCCGAACAGCGCCGCCGCCCTTTCCTCCGTGCCCGACAACCGGCGGGGCATCGCCTCGGCAACCGTGGCCACGGCGCGCAATCTGGGCATGGTCGTGGGTGTGGCCCTGGCCGGGGCCGTGTTCGACTGGACGTTCGCCGCGCAGTCCGGAGGCCGAACCCTCAAGGAATACGGACCTGAACTGTCCGGGGCCTTCATGTCCGCGTTCCACGCAGCTACCCTTGCCGGAGCCGTGGTGGCCGCCGGAGCGGTAGCCGTGGCATGGCTGCGCGGCCCGGACGTGCGTTTCAAAAGGCCGCCCGGGATTCACCCCGACATCTGAACGCCCGACCCGGAACCGCCCGGGTGAAAGGCTCGCGTTCAGGCCTGGCGGCCCGTCCCCGCTCGTTCCTCCCGGCGCGGCAGTCCTTGCTATTCCCCGGGTTCCCCGAAGGATATGCCGATGTCCAGGGCGGTGCGGATCACGTCCGAGGTGAGCGGCACGTTCTTTATCGTGCCCAGGACCTGCTCCATGGGGATGGGTCGGATGTCCGGAGGCACCAGTGCAACCATCTGCCCGAACTGCTTTTGTTCGGCCAGGCGGACGGCGGCCGCGCCGAAACGCAACGCCAGCAACCTGTCGAAAGTGGTGGGCGACCCGCCTCGCTGGAGGTGCCCCAGCACCAGGGAACGGGTGTCCTTGCCGGTTTTTTCGGCGATCTGCCCGGCCACGGACTTGGCGATACCGCCAAGCACCACGTGTTGCCGGCCCACTTCGCCCTCCCCTTCGTGTACGACATCTCCGCCAATGGGCGTGGCCCCCTCGGCCACAACCACGATGGCGTAGCGCTCGCCGTGGAGTTCCTCCTCCATGATCTTGTCGCAGACCTCGTCAATGTCAAAGGGGATTTCCGGGATCAGGATGACCTTTGCACCGCCCGAGATGCCACTGTTCAGCGCGATCCAGCCCGCGTTCCTGCCCATGACTTCCACCACCATGACCCGTTCGTGGGATTTGGCCGTGGAGTGCAGCCGGTCAATGGCTTCGGTGGCGATGGACACGGCGGTGTCGAAGCCAAAGGTGATAACGGTGCCGCCCAGGTCGTTGTCGATGGTCTTGGGCACTCCTATTGCCGGCATGCCCTTTTTGCAGAAGTCGTTGGCGATCTCCAGGCTGCCGTCGCCGCCCACGGCAATCAGGCAGTCGAACCCCAGGCGTTGGAAGTTGCGCACCACCTTGTCCGAAATGTCACGCAACTCCACCTCGCCCACCGAATTTTCCACCGGCATGGCAAAGGGATTGCCCTTGTTGGTGGTGCCCAGGATGGTGCCGCCGACGTTGGCTATGTTGCGCACCTTGTCGGGAGTGAGGTGGATGATGTCGTCGTTGTTGATGAGCCCGTGGTAGCCCTGCTTGATGCCGTAAACGTCCCAGTTCCGGTTCCAGGCGGACATGACAACGGCCTGAATTACCGCATTCAGGCCGGGGGCGTCGCCTCCGCCTGTGTTGATGGCGATTCGCATTCTGCCTGCCATGTGGCACTCCTTTCATTGCAGTGACCAGGATACGCCGGGACGCGGCGGCAATGGTCCGCAACCGCAGCACGACCCGCGTTTCAAAATGAGGATACCCGTGGGGTGCGCCGGCACCATGATGTGAATCCCCGCCTTCCGGGGGGGGTAGACGAAAGAGTCTGCCGCGTTTGTTGTCGAGGCACCCCGTCCCGGGCGGCTTCCCTTTGCCATCCCGCCACTTTTTTCACGGACCAGGGGCAGGGCCTACAGGCCGAATCCCATGTCGCTCATGTCCAGCATGTCATCGATCAACAATACGCTCGAAAGCATGTTGCGCACATTTTCCGGCATCTTCTCCCCGAACCGGGAGAAGTCCCGCATGAACTCCTCGGCAAGGCGGTTGGCCCGCATCTCGTACTCTCCCGGGTCCGCGCATACATTTCGTGGATTAAGGCTGTCGTCCGGCACGTCCGGATCCGGGCAGGATTTGGGGATGAGGAAGTGGAAAACGGGGTCCTCCTCGAACTCCACCTTGTCCAGGGCGCCCGACAAGGCGGCGTCCGCCAATGACCGGGACATGGCCAGGGGAATGCGTTCGCAGGCGCCGAAGGGCTCGCCGATCCATCCGGTGTTCATGATCCAGCAGGTCACCCTGTTTTCCCGCACCCTGTCCATGAACATCATGGCGTATTCGTGCGGCAATATGGACAGCGGGCAGGTGCCAAAGCAGGTGGAGAACTGCGGCGCGGGCTCCCTGGGCTGGCCCATGGTTTCCGGGAACACGCTGGTGTAGGAGGACAAAAACGCGTACACCGCCTGCTCCGGGGCCAGTTTGGCGATGGGCGGAAGCACGCCGTAGGCGTCCTTGGTGAGCAGGAAGATGTTTTGGGGATGGCCGGTGGTCTCGTCCGTGGTGTGCGCCGGCAGATGGCTGTTGGGAAACGCTACGCGGACGTTGTCCGTGAGGGACCTGTCCGCAAGGTCCACCCGGCCCGTCTCCGGGTCTATGAAGACGTTTTCCAGGATGGCCCCAAAGCGCCGTGTACAATCGTGCAATTCGGGCTGCGTCTCGGGGTCCAGGTCCAGAACCCTTGCGTACACGCCCCTTCCGAATCGGAACAGACCCTCCTCCGTCCACCCATGGCCGTAATCGCCGAACAGCCTGCGCTCCGGATGGACGGCCAGCGACGTCTTGCCGGTGCCCTTGCGTCCCATGAACAGGGCCACGTCGCCCTTTTCCCCGATGTTGGACGAGCCGCGCAACGGGAACACCTTTTCCGGTGGCAACAGGTAGTTGAGTATGGAGTACACGGCATTGCGCAGCTCGCCGGCGTAGGCGGTGCCACCGATGAAGATGACCCGCTGGCTCAGGTGCATGATCACGAAGGAACTGGACCTGGTACCGTCCACTTCGGGAATGGCCTGGAAGCCCGGAGCGTGGGCGATGGTGAAGTGCGGCTCGAATGCGTCCAGCACCTCGCGGTCGTGGACGGGTATGAACATGTTGCGCGTATACAGGGCGTGCCAGGCCTTTTCCGTGACCACCCGGACGGGGACCTTGTAGTCGGGGTGAGTGGTGGCGAAAAAGTTCTGCACGTAGGCCTCCTTGTTCTGCATGTAGGAAACCAGGCGGGCGAACAGGTTTTGAAACTGCTCATCGGACAGTCCCCGCAGGCTTTCGCTCCACTTTACACTGTCCCTGTGCTCCCTTGTAAGGACCACGTAGCGATCCGCGGTGGGAAGTTCCGCGAAGTGCCCGGTACGGGTCACCAGGGGACCGAGGTGGGCGATCATGCCCTCGCGGTTCCGCACGGCCTCCTCGTACAGCATGCCCGTGGAATAGTGGCGATGGATGGTGCGCAGATATTTGCGGCCTATGTTCTCAAGGCCTGTGGTGCCGTTTTTGTCCTCTAACATGTTGGGCCTCCCTTTGCCCGGGCGCGCCGGCCGGGTTCTGACGCCGCGAACGCGCTGCATGGGACCGCCCCTGGAGGCGAAAGGTGCTTTCTGCCGCCGGGTGCGCCGGATTCCCATGGTAGCGCGTACAAGTTGCCAGTATCATGGAGCATTCAATGTATCACTCAAAACTTTTCTCACGGATTCAGGCTATATGTAGCCTTCCTGCGCCAGGGCGTAGACCACCAGCCGCTGGAGCATGGTCTCCTTGGCGTTCTGCGGTTTGTCCAGGGACAACCGCTCGAGGTATGGCTTTGCCTGTTCAGGCACGGTGAACAGCTTTCTGGCCGTTGTGAATCCGGGTACGGGCAGCCTGGCGCCGGACATTTTTTCCTTGAGGCTGCGCAAGGTCTTGCCCAGGGCCAGCTCCATCTCCGTAAAGTCCGTACCGAAGGGGAAGGGCGGGAAGTAGCCCTTGCGCTTGAACCCGGCCATGTCCGCGTTGATGCGTTCGGGCGTGTTGTTTCTGAACTGGTCCGGGATGCGGTAGTCCTCCGGCATCTTGCCTGCCGCCTTGGCCTGGGACAGAAGCTCCTCCTGGAACCTGGAGTCCGCCACGTTGATGAGCTCGGCCATGACCTCCCAGTCGCATTTGCCCCGGAGGTCGGCAATGCCGTACTCGGTCACCACGATGTCCCTCAGGTGGCGGGGGATGGTGGTATGGCCGTAGTTGTACACCACGTTGGACTTGACTTCCTTGCCCTTCTGACGCACCGACCGGATCATGAGGATTGACCTTCCGTCGGGCAGGGCGTGGGCCATGGACACGAAGTTGTACTGGCCGCCAACGCCCGACACCACCTGGCCGTCCTCCAGGCCGTCGGAGACCACCGCGCCGGAGAGCATGACCATGAGCCCGGCGTTGGCGAACCTGCCGTTTTTGCGCTGGAGCATTTTCAGCTCCTGGTTGCCGTACAGCTGGTTCACGTTCTGGACCGTGGTCATGAATATCTGCTTGCGCTCCTCCTCGCTCATGTCCCGGAGGCGCTGATAAAAGGCCTCGGGTCCCAAAAAGAAGCCTCCGTGAATGAGGATGTGGTTGCCGATCCGGTCCCCCAGGCAGGTCGCGAGCAGGGAGTCCCTGTTCGTTTTGTCCGACAGGTCCGCGCCGTGGGATTGGCCATTGAAGGAGATGCCTCCGTTTTCCCAGGCCACGCCCTGTTTGAAGATGCCGAACTCCACGAGAAAGGCCACGTCCCCGGGGGTCAGGATTGTGTGGATGATGCCTTCCTCCAGCAGGAGGTCCATAAATTCCGGACTTATCTTTTCCGGAAGCCGTCCGTCATTGGCCAGACGTTGCAGCCCCGCGTGGTTGTAGGTTTTGCGCTTGACCACTCCGGCGTCATAGAGATGGAGGTAGCCGTCCACCAGCATCTCCGTGCTGCCTGTCAGGCCCTTTTCAAACACGCCGGTGCCTCCCACGCGGCCCATCGTGGACCCGAACCTGTGCAGGGCCCGGCTCTGCTCCAGGAATGCGCGGTAGTCGTCGTTGTTCTTGTGGCGCATGATCAGGCCGTAAACCAGCGCGTCACCCAGACTTCCGATGCCGATCTGCAGGGTCCCGTCGTCCTTCACAAGGGAGCTCACGTACGCGCCGATCATGTAATCCGCCGGGGACACCGCCATTTTCGGAGGGCCGAACAGGGGATATTCATATTGCGGGGCTTCAAGGAGCATGTCGAAGTTGTCCGGCTCGACCACGGCGTCGCCGTACATGAACGGAAGGTTCTGGTTGGTCTCCCCGATGACGGCCACCTTCTGGCCCAGTTTCTCCCGTTCCCGCATGCCGTTGACCACGTCAAAGGAGACTTCGGGGTTGCAGCTCATGCTGTACAGCATGCGCCCCTCGATTTCCTGTTTGCACACGATCTGTCCGGCCACGTTCACGCCACGGTCCAGGATGTCCCTGGCCGCATGGGTGTAGTTGGAGCTTATGTAGTTCTGCTGGGCCATTTTGGTACCCAGAAAGCCACCCGGCTTGAAGTAGAACTCCATGAGCCGGATGTTGTCCGGCACCGTTCCGTGGCGCAGGTCCCTGACATATTCCAGGTCGGGAAAACCGCCAAACACCCGCTCCACGAACGGCTCCAGGAATCTGCGCTCCAGGTCGCTGTTCCACGTGGGTTTTTCCAGGGACAGGGCGGTTACCACGGTAAGGTCCATGTCCGGGTCCTGCCTGGCGCGGTTGTACACGGCATTGACCACGTGGTTGGGTTTGCCCAGGCCCAGGGGCAGGCCGAAGATGATGGTCTTGCCCACCTTCCGTATCAGATCATCGACGAGTTGTTCGACGTCCGCGTAGTGAGCGGGTCTACCTTCTGTCATGTAGTGTTACCTCCCGTTGATTTGATCGACTCCTCGTATTTAACAGCCCGTTGAAAGACTCGGAATTTGCAGCCTGTTCAAAAACGATGAGATGCAAGGCGCGCAAATTTCGAGGAACAAGGCGTACTTACGGTACGTCGCGTTGACGAGAAATGAAGCGCAACGCCGCAGATCGCGTTTTTCAACAGGCTGTTAAAGCTGCCTCGTCTGCATGGATACCAAAGGGTTCCCACCTTCCTTTCACCACCTCGTCATTCCTACGAAAGCGGGAACCCTGTATCGTAGGTTGGATCAAGCCCTCGCGATAGCGAGGGCGGACCCAACAAACAAACTTTGCGCATCCTTGACCCCACCTGCCTCCCGGCTTCGACAACGCCCTGGAACACCAGGCGCTTTGGATTCAATATGGTCCATACACCCGGACCCCGGCCTGCGCCGGGGTGACGAGCGGTTGGGGCGTTCCGAAAACAACCGGCTGTCCCGTTTCCCGTCGCCTTCGAAATCAGAGGGTCCACATCGAAAAACAGCATACAAGGTTGGCGTACCCGGCGTACGCCGCACCGACGAGGAACCCGCCGCGTACTGCGCGGATCGCGTTTTTGAACAGGCTGTTACATACCATTGTCAGCAGGCAGGCTGCCCGACCTTGATTGGCACGGACGGCCCGAAGAATCTTCTCCCTACATTATACACCATTTTCGGCGTTGAAGCTGCCCCCTCTTCATTGGCACAAAGGGAAACCGACCGGCAAAGGGCCGGCCTGGCGGTCGGAAATCGTGGATATGGCGGGCACGCCCGGCAAGGAACCCAATATCACCGAGGTCCATACAGACGGGAAAGGCGCCGGGGGAATTCGGCGGACGCGACAGCCTGCTGAAAACCGCGATTCGGGGCGCCGGATGCGAGGGAGTGAGTCGCAATCGGATTGCGGACCGGGTCAGGGCCGCGAACTGGCGGCCGGACCGAACGGTCGGAGGTACGCCTGTCTCTGCGAGAAACCGAAGGCACGATGACCGGGCGAATCGTGCAAGCCCCGGGCATGGCTTCGCACCCCGCGCCGCGACCTTTTCGCCCTACTCCCCGGAGAAATGCTCCAGGATGGCGTCGCACAAACCGTCTATTGTAAACTCGTCGGCCACCAGGGCCGGGTCGATGCCCAGCCCGCGGGCCGTGTCCGCGGTGATGGGGCCTATGCACGCGGCCGCCGTGCGATCCATGTAGGACCCGACCTCGCCGCCGGGCAGCAGGCCCACGAAGTTTTCCACGGTGGATGAACTGGTGAAGGTCACCATGTCCACGGAACCCGAGGACAGCTCCCCGGCCAGGGCCTCGGCGCCGTGGGTGACGGGACGGGTCATGTACGCGGCCACCTCGTGCACGTCCGCGCCCATTTTCGTCAACTCCTCGGGCAGCACTGTCCTTGCCTGCATGGCCCGGGGCAGCAGCACCTTTTTACCGGCAATGTCCCTGTCCGCGAAGGCCTCGACCACGGACTCGGCCTGGTAGGTTTTCGGCAAAAGGTCACACCTGATTCCGAAATCCGTAAGCCGCGCCGCGGTTGCCGGGCCGATGGCCCCGACGCCCGCGTTGCCCAGGGCGCGGGTGTCCCTGCCCGCCTTTTCCATCCGGTCGAAAAAGTAATCCACTCCGTTGGTGCTGGTGAACACGACCCAGTCGTAACTTCCGACCTCGGCCACGGCCCTGTCCAGTGGTCCGTAATCCTCGGGCGGCACCACCTCGATGGTGGGATATTCCAGGCACTCGGCACCCAGTTCCGCCAGCCTGTCCACCAGGGCGCTGGCCTGCCTTCGGGCCCTTGTCACCACGATCCGCCTTCCGAAAAGAGGCCGGTTCTCGAACCAGTTCAGGGTCTGACGCAGGCCGATGACACCGCCGACGATGATGATGGCGGGCGGCTTCATGTTGGCTTCCCGGGCCCGCTCCACGATGGTGGAAAGGGTGCCGGTCACCGTCCTCTGGGACGTGGTTGTGCCCCACCGGACCAGCGCGGCCGGTGTCTCCGCGGCCCTGCCGTTTCGCACCAGCCTGTCCACTATGTTTGGCAGGTTTTTCACCCCCATGAGAAACACCAGGGTGCCCACTCCCCGGGCGAGCCCGGCCCAGTCGATGAGGGAGCCCTCCTTGGTGGGGTCCTCGTGCCCGGTGACGAAGGCCACGGTCGGGGTGAATCTCCTGTGGGTGAGCGGGATTCCCGCGTAGGCGGGGGCCGCTATGGCGGAGGTGACGCCGGGGACGATCTCGAAGTCCACACCCGCCTCGACCAGTTCCTCGGCTTCCTCGCCGCCCCGGCCGAAAATGAAGGGGTCGCCTCCTTTCAGACGAACCACGCGGTTGCCTGCCCTGGCTTTCTCCACGATCAGGGCGTTGATCCCTTCCTGGCTCAGGGTGTGGTCACCGCCCTTCTTGCCAACGTAGATGCGCTCGGCGCGCCCGGCGTGGGCCAGGAGCGCCTCCGCGGCCAGATAGTCGTAGATCACCACGTCCGCGTTGTTCAGGCACCGGACGCCCTTTTGCGTTATGAGCCCGGGATCGCCGGGACCGGCTCCCACCAGATACACCTTGCCAGCCATGTTCGCCCCGCTTTCCGTTCAGAAGTCGTGAATTTGTCGTGCAAAAACCGTGGGCGTCCGCCGTTATTGTCGGTCCATACGCCAAAGATGCGGGAGGAGAAGGCGAAAGTCCGGGCGCGGGCCCGGGATTTCGCACCGGATTGAATCCGACGCGGGACACGGCGGCCGGGAAAAGGCACCCAGGGCGTATTCCGGTTCACCTCGTGAGACGAGGATGCGGCCAACACGTTCATGCGTCCGATACCGACCAGGTATCAGCGTTCGATCAGTTCGTCCAGCACCTTCTGCCCACCGGCGGCGAGCAGTTTTTCGGCAAGCTCCACCCCGAGGCGCCCGGCCTCCCGTGCCGGCCCCCTCACCGAGTCGCGATAGTAAGGGGCGCCATCCACGCCGGCAACGATGCCCGTCATGGACAGGAAGTCGCCGTCCAGGGTCCCGTGCGCGGCCACCGGCACCTGGCATCCTCCCTCCAGGCGGGCGAGAAACGCCCGTTCCCCGGTAACCACAATCCTGGTCACGGGATCTTCAAGGCCATCGAGCAGCGGCTGGATCACGTTGTCGCCGACCCGGCACTCCACCCCCAGGGCCCCCTGGGCCACCGCGGGCAACACGGCCCCGTGGTCGAGGAACTCGGTGATCCGGTCGCCATATCCCAGGCGGATCATGCCGGCGGCGGCCAGGACTACCGCGTCCAGACCCTCGGTTTCCAGCTTTTTGAGCCGGGTGTCCAGGTTTCCGCGCAAGGGCACGATGGCAAGGTCCGGACGGACGTGGAGGAGCTGGGCCGCGCGCCTGAGGCTGCTGGTGCCGATCCTGGCGCCCCGGGGAAGGTGTTCCAGCCCGCCGTGGCCGTTGCACACCAGGACGTCGCCCGGGTTTTCCCGGACCGGCATGGCGCCGATCCACAGGCCTTCGGGCAACTTTGCCGGCATGTCCTTCATACTGTGGACGGCAAGGTCCACGCCTCCGGCCAGAAGGGCCTCCTCGATTTCCTTGACGAACAGCCCCTTGCCTCCGACCTTGGCGAGAGGTACGTCCAGAATCTTGTCGCCCCTGGTCTTGATGATGACGAGTTCGGCGACAAGGCCCTCGTTGGCGGACTCCAGCGCGTCCTTGACCCAGTTCGCCTGCCACAGCGCAAGGGCGCTGCCCCGGGTTCCGATTCGTATGGTCAGGGCCATCAGTGACCGCAGCCCGCGCAACTGGACGCGGAGCATCCCGTACAGGACGAATCCGCGGCACTTCGGCTTTCGGTCATTCCATCGGTGCCCCTGGACACGAAGCCGCAGGCGCTCATGAGGCGTTCGACGTCATCGGTCTCGCATCCGGGGCATTTGGGGGTGTCGCTCCCGAAAACGAGACATTCGAAGTCCTTTTCGCATTTTTTGCAGTGATACTCGTAGATCGGCATTTGCGTTTCCTTTCCAAAGGACCGGAGGGTCGATGTTCGTGAGGATATCCGGTCCTGAAATAAAAAAGGTCGGGAGTTGAAGGTGTCCCGAGCCGTTAAGTATATAAGCCCTGTGCGTGCGCGCGTCAACAGGGCAATTGGAGATGAGGGCTCGTGCGGTTGAAAGGCGTTGACAAGGGCGCTGAGGAGGTGGGAGTGTTGTCGCTGACGCATCGCATCATAAGCTGTGGCGGGTCCGTTATCCGGGCAGCGAAACCGGAGCGATTCTTGCATACCACCGATTTGAGCAAATGGCCGGCAATCTTCGGCAAACACGGCGAAGCCGCCCCCCGGACCATCTACCTCCGCGGCGGGTCCATCGCTTGAAAGGGCGAAGAATATGATTATCTTTAATATCGGAATGTTAAAGATTGTGCGACGCAAGGCGGCCGGGGCCCGCCCCGGGGCCGGTGCGCGGAGCCTTTGACAACCGTACAAAAAGGTTGCAATAAGACCCTCTGACAGGTACCTTTTATCGGGCGAGCGCCCGTTCACACCCGGCGTCACGCCAGCGTAACCGGCTGTTCGCGCATCGGCATCAACCGTTCCCCAACGGAACCAACGCTTTACCGAGGTTTCAGGAATGCTCAGGACTTTCGAGAAGGAAGGCGCCAGAAAACGGCTTGCGCTGGCTTTGTTGAACAGGTGGCCCGCGCGCATCGTGAACAAGGGTTACGACTACTACAGCATGATCAACGAAGGTCAGCTCCGCCTCGGCCTCCAGGTTCCTCCCGACCTCATCAAGAGCCAGGAGGAAATCACCAACATGGCCGTTGGCAAACTCGCGCTGACCCTCTACCATATCATCTACCACGCATGCGGCCTGCGCATTCCCCGCGCGGAGATCAAAAAAGCCCTCATCGAAGGACTTTTCCGCGACGAGATACGCCTGACCGAAAACGTCATCATCCTCACGCGCAAACAACTGAAGAAGCTCATCACGAGCGACCTCCGGATTCCGTCATACTTCTACGCCTCCATCTTCGAGGAAGCCAGCCGCAGGCGCATCCTCCGGGAATCCTTGCGCACCAACAGGATGCCCGCCTACTTCGAGAGCGAGATCGATGAACGGGAGGTCAATGGACGGGGCGACTACGAGACCGTCTTCTATCACGACTTCACCAGCGAGGGGAAGGAGATCGGATTCCGGCGCCTGCTGAGCATGGAGGACGTGACCGCTGGCGACGAGAGGCCCTCGGTGATCCTGGTGCCGGGGTTTTCCAACAACAGCTACTGCTGGGACATCAACAACAAGTATTCCATTGCCAGGGACATGGCGGACAAGGGCCTGTGGGTCTACCTGTTCGACCCCCGCGGCATGGGGGTGAACCGTGGCAAATTCGATCCCCTGTACACGGTGGACATGCTCATCGACCACGATTTGCCCACGGTGTTGAAATTCGTGCACGCAAGGAGCAAGGGCAAGCCGTCGTTTTTGATGGGACACAGCATGGGCGGCATGGTTTCCGAATTCATGGTGCTCCTGTGGAGAATCCGGCTGCTGCTGGACGACCTGGACACGATGACCGACGAACAGAAGGAGGCCATGAACAAGGTCCTGCCCTCCCGCAAGGAGGCCCTTGCGAACCTGCGGATGGTTCGGGGCGTGATTTCGCTGGGTTCTCCCAAGCATTTCGAGAAGCTCACGCACCTGTTGTTCCCGGTCTGCCTGTGGCTCAACCACGTCGCCAAGATATTCAAGTTCCACAAGGTCCCCATCCGCGAATTCTTCTGGATCATCAGCCAGCCGCCGGTGCTGAAGGAATTCGGGTTCCAGCTCATAAACAGCAATCCGGCGGACCTCAACTTTTTGTTGTGCCCGGAAAACCACGAATGCAACCGGGAGTTTTCCACGGAATACGTGCGCGCGGCCATCGAGTCGGTGCCGGTCGGCCTGGGTTTTCAGTTTCTGAAGGCCATTTACAACGGCGAGGGGTTCAAGCGCATGGACGCGACCCGCTTCAACTACTCGGCCAATCTCAAGCATTTTCCGGCGGAGATTCCCCTGTTCCATTTCTACGGCACCGCCGATCCACTTGCGCCGGTGAGCAATTTGCGTTACAGCCAGTATTATCCTCACAGGATCAAAAAGGTGTACAGGCTGGAATCGGCGCGCGATGTGGACAAGGTCGAGATAACTCCGGAGCCCGGCCAGGTGGTGGATTTCATCGTGGAAGGAGCAAACCACGCGGACCTGCTGTACGGCAAGCTGGCCAGGGACATCGTGCATCCCGTCATCGACCGCATCGTCCACAATGTATGGAACGAGTGGTCCTACCAGGAAGCCGAGGCGGAATCCAAAGCGAATTGACGCCCTGGAGTGGTGGCACCGCGAGGTCCGTACACCGGCCACCGCCCGCTCGCGGGCGCTGGTCTGGCTGATGCCTGCCGTACTTGCCGAAAACGCCTCGTCTTTCCGTGCGAACGGACCGTTCCGCACCGGAGGTACCGGCGCCAGGGCCGCCAACCGTGGCAGTGAACCGGTGCGGGGCCGGGCCCGGGTCCGCCTGGATGAGCCGGATGACAGGACTCTGGAGAAGAAATGTAGGAACCAAGATCGGGGCCGGATACGTGGTGATTTTCGCCATGATGGTTCTGATCGGTGTTTTGGCGGTGACCCGGCTCAACCGCATCAACGCCACGGTGGACGAGCTCACCCGGACCCTTGCCGTGGACCGTCGTTTCTCGGGGGAAATCGTCACCCTCATCATGAGTTCGCGTATCCACGCCAAGCGGTACGTCAGGACTCATGATCCGGCCGACCTGGAGCAGTTCCGCAACACCTTCACCCGCCTTGAAGGCCTTTTGGACAAGGCCCGGGGGGAGATCACCAATCGCACGCGCCGCCGCCTGCTGGAAGGGGTGCGCGAGAACGTGGCGACCTACCGTGAGACCTTCGACACAGTGGTGGACACGATCCGGGAACTGGAAGCCGTCCAGTCCGGGGTAATGCGCCCGCGCGCCGAGGCCATCAGCAACCATCTTGTGATAATGGGTTCCTATGTGGAAACCCAGGGGCCGCCAAGCCTTCTCACGGCACTCTCCGAGGCCCAGAGGTCCTTTTGGAGGATGCGCGGCGCGGCGCGGCGTCATCTCGAATCCGGGAACAGGGAAAGCCTGGTCGAGTACAGCGGTTCCCGGCGGGACCTGCTCCATGCGGCCCAGGGACTGTCCAGTGGCTTTGAGGGCACGATGAAGTCCGCCCATGCCGTGGAGATCGCCCGGTTGGTGGAGGAGTACGACCAGGCCTTTGACAATGCCAGGCGGGCGACGTCCACACTGGACGCGCTGTTCACCGGGAAACTGGACGTGCTGGAGCCAGGCATCAGCGGAAAGGCCATGGCCATAGCCAACCACGTGGAACGGGCTTTCCGGGAGCAGAACGAAAGGACCCGTCGCCAGGTGGACATGACCCGCCTGGTGGTGCTGGGCGCCACCCTGTTCGCCATCGTGGCCGGCCTGGCCCTGGCCCTGGCCATCACCCGCGGCATAACCAGACCCCTGGGCCAGGTCAGGGCGGCAAGCCGTGACATCGCCAATCAGGACCTCAAAAACATGGTGGATCAGCTTACCAGGATGGCGCGTGGCGACGTGCGTCTGTCCCTGGACGTCAGGGCGGCCCCATTAAAGATCGGCCAGCAGGATGAAGTGGGCGACATGGCCACCAGCTTCGACGCCATCATCTACAGGCTCAAGGAAGCGGGCCAGGCGTTCCGGGACATGGCCGGGTACCTTCAGACCATGGCCCACGCGGCACGGAGCGTGGCGGCCGGGGACCTCAGCGTGGAGGTCGTCCCCAGGGACTCCCACGACACCCTGGGCATTGCCGTGAGCCAGATGATGGCCAATCTCCGCGAGGCGGAGAACCGGGTTCAGAGGCAGATAGGCCGCCTGGAGAGTCTCAGGCGTATCGACTCCATGATAACCACGGGCCAGGACCTTTCCCGAACCCTGGCCTTTCTGCTGGACCAGCTGCTCGCCACCCTGGGCGCGGACGCCGCCGACATCCTGCTCGTCAACCAGCAGCAGACGGTGCTGCGCTGTTTTGCCAAAGCTGGCTTTTACACCGGCGACAGCCCCTGCTCCATGATGCCCGTCAATGACAGCTGCGTGGATCCTGTCATCCTGCGCGGCAAACCCGTGGTGGTGGAGGACATGGGCGCCGCCGAGTGGGTCCACGGCTGCGAGTACGCGCATCGGGGAGAGGGTTTCGCCACCTACCACGGAATGCCCCTGGTGGCCCGGGGCGAGGTCAAGGGCGTCCTCCAGGTGTTCCACAGAAGGCAGGTGCGACGGGACCCGGACTGGATGCGCTACCTGGAAATCCTGGCGGGCGAAGCGGCCATCGCCGTGTCCAACGCGGAACTGATCAGCAACCTGGAGGAGCACGTGGCCCTGCGCACTGCCGAGCTGCGGGAACAGAAGGATTCCCTGTACAAGAGCGAGCAGCGCCTGTCCCTGCACATGCTGCGTACGCCCCTGGCGGTCGTGGAATGGGACCGCGACATGAGGATTACCGAGTGGAACCCGGCCGCCGAGAGCATCTTCGGCCATTCCCGCGGACACGCGGTGGGCAAAAACTGCCTGGAACTGTTGATCCCCGGGGGCCGCAAGGCGTCCGTGGAGGCCCGGTGGTCCGGGCTGCTCGCGGACCGGGGCGGGATGAAGAGCATGGAGGTGTGTCGCACCCTGGCGGGCCAGAACATCATGTGCGAGTGGTACTTCACCCCCCTGGTCGACCAGGACGGCACCGTGTCCCGCGTGGCCTGCCTTGCCCAGGACGTGACCCGGCGCATTCGCATGGAAAAGGAGCTGCGGGCGGCGCGGGATTCCGCGGAATCCGCCAGCCTGGCCAAGAGCGAGTTCCTGGCCGCCATGAGCCACGAGATCCGCACGCCCATGAACGCCATCGTGGGGATGAGCGAGTTGCTTCTGGAGACGGAACTCACTCCCAGGCAGCGGGAGTACGTTCAGATGCTCCAGTCGTCCAGCGACACCCTGCTGGCGTTGATCGGAGGAATCCTGGACATCTCCAAGGTGGAATCCGGGCAGATCGAACTGGAGAAAACGCCCTTCGACCTTGTGTCCCTGGCGGAAAAGACGTGCGAAATCCTGGCGCCCCGGGCCGGGAAAAAAGGCCTTAAGCTCGCCTGCGACGTGGACCCCGCGATACCCGCCAATGTTGTCGGCGACCCCTATCGTCTGCGCCAGATTCTGGTAAACCTGATCGGCAACGCCATCAAGTTCACCGAACGGGGCGTTGTCACCTTCAATGTGGCTCCGGAACGGGAGGACGAAGTCGTGGGGCTCCCGGACGACGGGTCCCTGCCCGTTCGTTTTACCGTGCGGGACACCGGTATCGGCATCCCGGGGGAAAAGCTGGAAGCCATTTTCGACCGCTTCACCCAGGTGGATTCATCCACCACCCGGCAATACGGAGGCAGCGGCCTGGGCCTGCACATAGCCAGCCGGCTGGTGGAGCTGATGGGTGGCGAAATCAGGGTTCAAAGCTCCATGGGAGAGGGAAGCACCTTCTGGTTCACCATTCCGCTCGCCCCGACCCCGGCACGGGAAATCCGGCCGGCCCTGGCCGAGTCGACCGAATTCCACGCTCCGCCGTCAAAACGGATCCGCGTGTTGCTCGTGGAGGATTCCAGGCAGAACCAGTTCGTGGTCCGGGCATACCTTGAAGGCACGCCGTGCGAAGTGGACATCGCCGAAAACGGGGAGCAGGGCGTGGCCATGTTCAAGGAGCACCATTATGACCTGGTCCTCATGGACATGCAGATGCCGGTGATGGACGGCTACACGGCGACCCGGCGGATACGGGAGTGGGAGGAGGGCCGGAATAACGGACGTACCCCCATCCTGGCCATGACAGCGCATGCCCTGGCCGAGGACGTGGATCGCTGCATCGGGGCGGGCTGCGACGGCCATCTTCCCAAGCCGGTGAAAAAAAGCCGCCTGTTGTCCAAAATCTCTGCCTATGCGAGCCAGGGCGGGGATATCGGGCGAAATCAGCGGATGGGTTGACGCGCGTTGTTCAAATACGCCTCGGCGTCCCGCCTGCCCTGCTCCAGGGCCCGTCGCTGACCTTCCGGGTTGGTATAATCCCACTTGTTGATCCGTATGGGCCGCGAGGGCCATACATAGGTCACGTCCGCCGTGTCCGGCGCCCCGCCCCCGGGCAAGGCCCGGGTGAGCATCACCAGTACGCTTTCCCCGGGTCTTCTGACATCGTCCAGTGCATACAGCGGCACGTTGTCCACCAGTCCTCCGTCCAGAACAGGGGCTCCACGGTATCGCAACAGGGGCGTTACCGGAGGGGTGCAGGACGAACACAGCACCGCACGGGCCAGGTCCCGGGGAGTGCGGCAATCAGTCGCCCTGACCACAAGGGGCCTGAAGCCCAGACGCCGGGTCCACGTGGCATGGACAGGATGGCGAAACGCCTTTTCCAGGCTGTACGCGAGAATGCCGGCGACCGCGGCGGTCCGGGCCCCGATACCGGCCGGAGGCCGGGCCATGAGAATCCGCAATTCCGGCCCCGCCTGTATCCGCGCGAGCGCCGCCGCGTCCACGGTTTCCAGCATGGCGCGGGCGAACATGTCGAAATGGGGAAATACCGGTTGTTTCCGAAACAGGTTTTCCGGGTACATGTTCCGCTTGTTCGCCCCGCAGGCCCGGCTGAACCTGGCGAACGACTCACTTGCCCCGCCGGACAGGATCATGCACGCCATGGCCGCACCGGCGGACACCGCCGCCACGGTTTTGGGAGCAAGCCCGATTTCCCTTGCAGCCACCTCCCAGAATCCCACCTGCCACAGACAGCGGTTGCCTCCGCCGGCAAACACCACATGGTCGAACCCGGTTTTTCCATCCATGCGTTTTTCCTCCCCGCGAAATTGACACGCAAACGGGATTGGCATACAACGAAAGCAGCGGCCGGGCAAGTATCCCCGGCTTTCCGTCCGCTTTTCCCCATCCCCTCCACGAGAAGGACCAGATGCCTGAAACCGATACGGACAAAACCTACGACGCGATCATAATCGGCGGTGGCCCGGCCGGCATGTTCGCCGCCTTCCACCTTGCCGAGCATTCCAGCCTTTCCGTGCTTCTGCTGGAAAAGGGCCCCCACGTGGGAAAACGCCGCTGCCCGCGAAACGAAACCAATGAGTGCAAAAAATGCCGGCAATGCCACATCCTCTCCGGCATGGGAGGAGCCGGCCTTTTCTCGGACGGCAAGCTCAATTTCATACATCGCCTGGGCAAGACCGACCTCACCGAATTCATGCCCGAACCCCAGGCCATGGAACTCATACGGGAAACCGAAGGTATCTTCGACCGCTTCGGCATGACCGGACAGGTGTACCCCACGGACATGGCCCGCGCCCACGGGATCCGCACCGAGGCCAGGAAGCAGGGAGTGAACCTGCTCATCATCCGGCAGAAGCACCTGGGTTCGGACCGGCTTCCCACCCATATCTCGAAGTTCGTGGAACATCTGTCCCAAAGGGTGGACATCCGCACCGGCGAGGAGGCCGTGGACATCCTGACCGAGGGCGATACCGTGGTGGGAGTGCGCACGGATTCGGCCGTGTACCATGCCCGAAACGTGATTCTGGCCCCGGGGCGGGTGGGGGCGGAATGGGTGGGCGGCCTGGCCCGCCGCCACGGAATCCGGCTTTTCTCCCGGGGCATCGAGGTGGGCGTGCGAGTGGAGGTGCATTCGGACGTCATGGCGGACCTGTGCGGCGTGATCTACGATCCCACTTTCTTCGTCCAGACCTCGAAGTACGACGACCAGACGCGCACCTTCTGCACCAACCAGGGCGGCTACGTGACCACGGAGCATTACAGGGATTTCGTGTGCGTGAACGGGCACGCCTACATGGACAGGAAGAGCGAGAACACCAACTTCGCGTTTCTGTCCAAGGTGGTGCTCAACGATCCCGTTACCGACAACCAGTCCTACGGGGAATCCATCGGCAGGCTGGCCACCCTGATCGGCGCGGGCAAACCCATTCTGCAGCGGTTCGGCGACCTCCTCCGCGGCAGGCGAAGCACGTGGCGACGTATCCGCAACAGCTTCGTGGAACCCTCCCTGACCAGCGTGGTCTGCGGCGACATCGCCATGGCCCTGCCCGAACGCATCCTCACCAACGTGGTCCAGGGCCTGGAAAAGCTCAACGGGGTGGTACCGGGGGTGGCCAACGACGAGACCCTGCTCTACGCGCCGGAGATCAAGTTCTTCGCCACCCAGGTGGAGTGCGACAACCACCTGCAGACGAAAATCGCGGGACTGTACGTGGCGGGCGACGGCCCCGGGGTCGCCGGCAACATCGTGTCAGCCAGCGCCACCGGCCTGATCCCGGCAAAGCACATCGTCGAACGGTTGGGATGATGACGGCCTGTTGAAGAAGCGCGGCCCGCGGCGCCGCGCTAACAGCCCGTTGAAAAACTCGGAATTTGCAGCCTGTTAAAAAACCATGAGATGCAAGGCGCGCGAATTTCCAGGAGTAAGGCGTACTTACGGTACGCTGCATCGACGAGAAATGAAGCGCAACACCGCAGATCGCGTTTTTCAACAGGCTGCCAAATCCCCCGTCGACGCGGCATACCTGGGTACGCCGGCCTGGGCGTGATTTGCGCGCGTTGCGTCGCCTTGTCCATGCAACAGGCTGTGGATTCCGGGTTTGTCAACGGAACGACGGCGAAGTGGTTCAGGGGTAAACAGGAGGCAAGGATTGCCGCCTGAATGCAGCATGCGGGAAGCCGCAAGCCGGAGCGGGCCGCGGCCATGGGAGGATTGCGCGGAGGGTTCGTCAGTCGCGATCCGGCCCGGCCATTCCACCGGCGGTCCCCCGGCGCGTTGCGCCGGGGGAGTCACGCACACAGCTTGAATAAACCGCGTCGCGGATTTTTACTGATTTTGCATTCCTCTGTCCAGCCGCCACAACTCGGCCACCTCACGGGTGTCCGGGACCACCTTGATGGCGGCCAGGTCCCCCTCCCGGAATTGGGTGGTCCGGATGGCCCGGCCCTCCTTGTCCTTGAACTGCGTGTCCCTCCGGAGCGTGAACAGGGAGTCTCCGACCACCAGCTGGCCGGATTCAAAGTCCACCCTGTCCACGGTTCCGCTCCAGTCGAACTGGAAGGACGCGCCGTCCCCCATGTCGTACTGTTCGAGTTCAGGCAGTTCGGCCCTGACGGTCCTTCCGGCTCTCGGCTCCCCGAATGAGGCAGCCGCCACGCCGAGAATCAGAACCCCGACTGCAACCATGAAAAGCGTTTTGCGTGCCATTGCCCTACTCCAGTTCGATCCAGTAGTAAATGCCACGGGTTTCCGCCTCCTCATCCAGCATGGAGATGGAACCCAGGGACGTGCTGAAATACTTGCGCTCGATGTCACCGAAGGGCATCTGCAGGATGGCCGGCGGATAAAACATGCCGGGCCTTTGCACCGCGGTGGGGGCGGCGTCAATGGTCCCCCCGGGATTGTCCGGGTCCGGGACGTTGATAAGATCCTGGTCATTGATCTTGTTGTCCTGGTTGACGTCGAGCTGGGGTTTCTCGGTTCGTCCGCCGGTGCAGGCGTCCACCTCGTGGATGACGGAGTTGCCGCCCGCGCCGCACCTGGCCCCGGAAGGCATGGACGAGATGAAGATGGCCTTGCCGTCCCGGATGAACACATCCTGGCTGATGCGCTCCGCAGTGCCGGGAAGGTTGTAATACCAGCCGACGTGGTCTCCCGTCCCGGTGACCGGATCGTACCACTCCATCTCGTTGTCGCTCAACACCCGGACGTTGTTCATGTTGTAGATGGTCTGCTGCTGCTGCAGGGTCAGTTCACCCATGGTGCCCGGCAGCATCTCGAGGTTCGAGAACGTACGCAACGGCGGGGTGCCCGCTGGCTGCTGGAAGGTGCCCAGGTGATACCCCGTGGGGTCGGCGCCAACGTCCTCCAGGGCGTCTTCCCAGTCCCAGACCCCGTATACGGACTGCTGGTTGACGTTCACGTAATCGCTCTCCCCCAGGTAGCGGCCGGTCCCGAACACCACGATGTAGCCCGGTATCTCGGGATCACAGTGCCGCATCACGTCGGGAGACGCGGTGATGGGCTGGCGGTATCCGTCAGCGTTCTTGGCCCTCATCAGCGGTTCCGGATTCGAGGTGGTCCCATAAGAGACCTTCCAGTCCGCCGCCGAACCGCTGGTAAGGTCGAACTTCCAGAGGTTGCCCAGCAGGTCGCCGGCGTAGACGTAGTCCACCTTGCCGTCCTCGTCCACGTCGATGAGCACCGGAGTGGACAGGCCGTTGCAGTCCACCGTGTCGGCGTTTCCCTCCAGGGTGTCGATCTTCCGCAACAGGGAGCCGGTGGCGGCGTCCAGGATGTAGAGGAAGGCCCTGGCGTTGTAGCTGTCATATCCGTTGCCGAATATGACGACGTCACCCACCGAGGAGTCAACGATGTAGGCGTCGCTGTAGCTGTAGCCCATGTCATAATCCGTGCCCGTGGGGTACTCCCATTTGAACAGACTGGCCGCATCGGCCTCACTGGCCGGGTCGGGATCGGTCACGTCCAGGCAATAGTACCCCTTTCCGCCCTTGCCAAGGGCGCCCACCAGGTACATGGAAGAGCCCACCTCGCCCACGTAGGTGTCACCGTCCACATAATACTGGTGCACATAGGCGGAATCCGCCAGGGCCGAAAGGTTCTCGACGCAGAAACTGGGGATGTAGGCCCACTTCTCCTGGCCGGTGTCCGGATCAAAGGCGTGCAACATGCCATCGTTGGCGCCCACGAACAGAGCGTCGCCGTAGTGGTTGGGCGCGGAGTGCACTATGTCGGCCAGAACACCGTCACGGTCGCGGTACGGTCCGCCGCTGGGTATCTCCTTGGAGGAGTCGCCCCGTATAAAGGCGACGATGTCCCGCCCGACGCTGTCACTGGATGCCAGCATGGCCTTTTGCGAGGCGGTGAGCGAATCGTACCGGAACGGGTACGCGCTGGTGCCGTCCGAGGTGAAGATGTTTCTCGTGTCGGGATCCCGACTGTCCAACAGGTCGGCGGCGGACCACGTGGCCGAATCGGCCACGTCGCCGGTGGAGGCGTCGATGGACAGGGCCCGGAGGTCGCCGGACCATGTCATGGTCTGGTACAGGCCCTGGTACACCACCGTGCCCTCCTGCAGTTCCTGGGCGTTGATGGACACCGACGCGCCGGAGCCGATCTTGCTCTCGATGTCGCGCTGGACCGCGACCAGAGAGGCCACGAGCTGCTGCGGATTGCCGGCGGAGTAGAAATCCCCGCGGCCGTTGACCGCGGCGTGCCACATGTCGTCGATCCGCCTCGTGTAGCTGTCGAACGGATACGGCCAGTTCGGGCAGTCGGGCGGACAATTTGAATAACTGTCCGGGTCGATGCTGCCCGTCACGCCGAAGGCCACCGTATACAGGACCACGTGCTGATGACTGGCCTCCTCGTAAATGGAGTAGGTCTTTGACGGCACGCTGTCCGGAAGGGCCGACACCAGGTCCTGTTCGAAGTACTTCATGGCCACGTCGGCCAGGGTTTTCTCGTAGTTGTCGGCGAATGGTCCACCATCGTAAGCCGTGTCGTTGTCTCCGTCCTCGTTGCCCACCGGCGGATCCGGGCCATTGTAGTAGCCGTCCGTCATAAGGATGATGAACGACTGCTGGCAGGCGCCGCCCTCGGCTTCCGACGCCCAGGGGTTGCCGCCGAATCCGGCGCTGTCCTTGCCACCGTCGTCCTGATCGAAGTACTCGCCGCCGTTGTTGAGGGCTCTTCGCAGGGGCGTGCCGCCGCTGGGATACACGTCGTTGTACAGCAGATCCAGAAGGTCCGAGGTGTAGTCCTGTTCCGTGCCCCCCTCGGTGACCTTGACCGGAAGCAGGGACTGAACAACGCGTTCATGCAACGTCAGGATACCCACGTTCACGTGGCGCAGGCTGACCATGACCCTCGATATGGCCGCCTTGGCGTTGAGGTCGCGGCTCCGATAGTACTGGAACCAGTTGACGAAGTTCTGGCGTTCCTCGGTGTAGGTCTTGGGATTGCCGTCGATGTCCTTCGGAGTGAGCGCCGAAGGCTGGGTCCCGACGGGCAGGCTCTCCAGTTCGCCGCTTTCCACCCTTCCGTCGCCGTCGTTGTCGTTGAAGCGATAGTAGCTGATGGACCCGTCCAGGTATACCAGGTAAATCTCCCCGTAATCGATGCTGGAGTCGCCGTCCTCGTCGATCCACTTGAAGTAATGGGGTACCTTGAAGCCGATACCGTCCATGTAGACATAGGTGTTGCCCATGTTGTAGGTACCCGAGCTGGTCGGATCCCACTTCGGATTGGTCAGACTGGCGTCCGCCATGCCTGGCCACGGCGTGTACTCCACCTCCGGATTGTAGTAAACCCGGTTGTACCCGTGCCAGCGGGACCGCCACTTCCTGCGCTTGTAGTCCTCGAAACCGGAGCTGTAGAGGTAACCCTCCCACTCGAACTTGCCTTCGTTTTCAGTGGTCATGAATTCCCAGTCCATACTGCCCGAGTCGTCCAGGATGAACAGGACGTTGGCCGGCGCCGGCCGGATCTGGGTGTCCATGGGCACGTCGGACAGGTCCGCGCACACCACCTCCGCTCCACAGGCCCGGTCTCCTCCATAGCAGTTCTGGTCGATGCCGTCCCCGCAGATGTCGGTGGCGGCGGGATTGATCGTGGGGTCTGTATCGTCGCAATCGCCCTGGTTCGGGGTGAATCCGTCGCCGTCCGAATCCGTGTCGCCGGGACCACAGGAGGGATCGACGCCGTCACAATCCTGGTCGATGCCGTCCCCGCAGATTTCGGTAGCACCCGGGTGGATGTCCGGGTCGTAGGGCATGCAATCCCCTTCGTTGTAGCTGAACCCGTCGCCGTCATGGTCTATGTCGTCGTCGCTGACGTTCCGGAACACGGCCACCACGTCCTTGTCGCCGTCCAGTTCCAGGTCGTATTCCGGGTAGTATCCCACCGGGGCCCCGTTCACTTCCCAGTGGTCCAGGATCCACCCGTTGCCGTAGGCGGTGAGTTCCATGGGGGAATCCGTGCACGACGGAGAGTAATCGCCGGGCAGGGGGTCCGTGGTGCCCGGGCAGGAGGGCGGCGAACCCAGGCATTGCACCGCCATGGTCACCGTGGGGTTGTTGACGCCGAAATCGGCCGTCACCGTCCTGTCTTCCTTGACGTTGAAGGTGACCGTGTAGCTGTCGGCGTTGGCTTCCTGTCCCGTTCCGGCGAGGCCCAGCCACCCGTCGAACGTGGCGCAGGGACTCAGCTTGGCGGCCTCTATGGTGACTTCCTGGTCATACAGGAAGGTATGGAGGCCCGTGGCGGGCGTCACCTCGCCCATGTAGTCGCCCGAACCGGTCTTTTCCATCTGCAGGGTGAAGCCGGTGCGGACGTAGGTACCGGTGAAGCTGGTGCCCCCTCCGGGTATGGCGATGGTCATGTCGGAGGGCTTGGTCCATCCGATCTGATGCTCGGCGTCCACCTCATGCCATTCCACGGTGATGCTGGTGGTCCCGCAGGGTATGTCCACGTCCGCGGCCATGGGAAACCAGCCCTCGGCGTCCGAGGCGGATCCGGTGACGAGGTCGCCGTTCTGATCGAGAATGCGGAACCATCTGCCGCTTGTATTGTAGGGTCCCACCTCGGTCGGCGCCACTTCCCCGTGCATGACCACCGTGGCGCAGAAGGTGGCATCTATGGTGTGGTCGGCCTGGACGTTCTCGAACGTGTAGGAGGTGTAGGGTTCGTTCACGGAAACGGACGTGCCGTCCACGGTCAACGTGTTGATCATGAATCCGGTGTCGGCCTGCACGTCGAAGGACTTCGTGGTGCCGGCAGGCACCGCCGCGTTGCCATCCGGATCGATGGCGCCGCCCGCGCCGGCCGTGGCCTGGATGGTGTAGGTGGCGGGAGCCGTGCAGTCCCATTCGCACAGGAACGCGTTCGAGGCATTGGGGTACTCGTCGTTCCAACCCCCACCCCAACCGTGGTACATCTCTATGTAATCCTGGGTTCCGCCGAGATTGTTGGGCTGTGAGGAGTACCATGCCTCATAGGACATGGGCGAACAGTCGGACATGGTGACGAAGTTGCCTTCCATGGCCGGCCCGCAGAAGCCGTCCGAATCCGTGTAGCCCAGCCACAGGCTCTTGTTTTTGGGATCCACGAAGTACTCGTGGACCATTTCGTTCTCCCGGTCGTCCTGTATCTCCACAAGGTACCCGCCCCAGTCCGTACATGTCTGGTGAGCAGTGGTCACGTCCACCTGGGAGGAAAAGTACTTGTAGCAGTTGTCCGTGTGCAGGAAGTGTCCGTAGTCGTTGCCTATGTCCTGGTACTCGGCCCGGAACTGGACCACGACGGTTTGGTTGCTGAGGATGTCGTCCAGGTCCAGGCTGTAGTCGGTCTCCAATTCGGCCGCGGGAACGGCGTTTCCGTTCACGCTTAGCAAGGAGATCACGTACCCGTCGTCCGCCTCGAAATACAGTGTCACGTCCGAGTTGGCCGGCACCTTGAAATCGCTGGAGGGCGTCGCCGAACCGTTCGTGCCCACGTCCAGGTCGATTTCGTACACGGCAGCCTGGGTGCAGTCCCACTCGCATACGAAGCGGTTGTCCCTGTATTCCCCGTTGTCGTTCCACTTGCCGTCGTCGTCGTACATCTCGACGTAGTCCTCGCCGCCGGAATCGTTGGGTTCGCCGGGGTTCCAGTTGGAGTAGCCGATGGGTGTGCAATCCCTCATCCAGACAAAGGTGCCCTCGTTGGCCGTGGGGCAGAAATCCCAGTAGTCCGTGGCCCCGATCCAGTACCTTTCGCCGGTGCCTTCGGCGAATTGCTTGAATATGAAGTCGTTTTCACCGCCACTGTCGATGGCGACAAGGTAACCGCCCAGGCCCTCGCACACGGCATGTGCCTCGAGGGGTCCGGTTTTTGAAGTGAACTCCTTGTAGCAGTTTCCGGTGTAGTGCCTGCCGTACCCGTCGTCGATCACCGTGTACTCGTTGACGAACACGGCCTCTATGGTCATGTCGCTTTGCACGTTGTTGATGACGTGGTCCAAGGCGTGGCCGCCCTCGATGGGCTGGGACACGCCGTCCACCAGGACGTCGGATATCCAGTACCCGTCGTCGGCCTCTATGGTGAAGACCGGATTGGCGTGCTCGAACACCGAGGTGGTGCCCGATGGACTGATGGTGCCGCCCGTTCCGGCGCTGGCGTCGATGTCGTACATCACCGCGCTGGAACAGTCGAACTCGCATATGTAATTGTGCTCGTCCTCGCCTCGGCGGTCGTCCCAGCCACGGTCGGTACGGATTACGACGTACTGCTGGTCGCCGCCGGAATTGTTGGGCTGATTGAAAGGATTATCATCCCAGCCCGTATAGGTCATCTCCGCGCACCCGTTCATCCAGACAAAATGCATGTCCGAGGCATTGGAACATATGGCATTGTTGTCCGTGGCGCCGATCCACGCGTCCTCGTTGTCCGGATTGACAAACGTGTTCCACAGAAAATCATCCTCGGAAGCGGACTCGATGGTGACCAGGTAGCCTCCGTCGGACTGGCAGTCGGCCAGGGCGGCATTGATGTTCTTGTCGTTGTCCACGAACCGGTAGCAATGGCCGTTGACGTTCCACTTGACCCAGTCGTCCACGAAGGGGGACGTCTCCGCCATGAAGTGCACGACGATGGTATGGTCTTCGTCGACATCGTTGAAGGGGTAGTCCGCCTGGTAATCCTTGATCTCGATGGCCGAGCCGTCGACCTCGATGTAATCGATTATGTAATCCGTGTCCGCCTGGATATTGTAGGTCTGATTGCCCCCTTCAAGGACTTCGGTGGTCCCCGAGGGGCTGATGCTTCCGTTGTTGGTGTCGAGGCTCGCGGTTATGGAGTGGGTGTCGAACGCGCAGTCATATTCGCATACATATCGATATTTCTGGTTGCTGTCATAGTCGCCCCATTCGCCGCTGTTGGCCAACAGGGCCGTGTAGTCCTGCTGATGGGCGGTATGGGGATACTTGTTGGGCCAGTCGTTGGGCTGTCCGTTGTCCCAGTTGGAGTAGTTGTCGACAACCACGTACCACTGGTTAGTGGAGTCGGACCATTCCTGCTTCTGGGCCAGGGCGCCGCTGCGCATCCACCGGTACTCCATCTCCTCGTCCCGGTCGGTCAGGCCGATCCAGACATTGCCCTTGCCCTGGGCGAATTGTTCGTGGACGAATTCGTTCTCCTCGTCACTGGTGATCTCGACGAGATACCCTCCGTCATTCTCGCACCTGGTTTCCGCCTGCTTGGGCTTTTTCTTGCCATTGAACAACTTGTAGCAGGTCCCGGTTTCGCTGTAATACCACTTGCCGTCTCCGACATCGGTGGCCGAGCCGGTAAAGGCCAGGACCTGGCTTCCGGAAGCCAGCAGGAACAGCGTGGCCAGAAGCAGGGTTGGGATGAGTGCGGTGCGCTTCATGGGAATCCCCCTTTGTACGTGGCGTTTACCAAAAAATATGTGTATAAATCGGAACGACTTGCAAACAACCTGTCGAGGCCGTGTTCGCGGGCATACTGATCATTTTTCCCGTTCAGTGTACAATTCCGCAAACAGGCCGCGCAATGAGTCATTTAACATGACACCGGTGAGACGGGTCACCCCGGACCAGATTGCCTGAGGATGCCGGCCAGGGCATGCCGGACGGGTCTTTGACCGGCCAGGCCATCCGCCCCCTGTCAATCGCCGTTGCTCCGCGCGATTCCCCGCAAACCGGGATCATGCTTTTGACCGAAGCCCGCCTGGGCTGATCGTCGACCCGGCTCCGTCTTTTCTAATACCATGAAGGGTCCATTACCCCACTTCCGCCATAGTACCTCATACCTGCCTGCGGTTGCAACCCGTTTTGGAATTACCCTGGTACCTTTTCATGTCGCGCGGAATCCGCCGCTTCTTCAAAAAACGACGGAAGGCCAGGCGCGCGAATCCCGGGGAGGTCGGCATACAACCGGCACGCCGCATGGACGAGGACATGGCGCAACCCCTCGGGGCGGGCTGTACAACAGGCCGGCGGGGCCGGGGCCGGACGGAGTCACCTCGCCAGGGGCCTCCCCCTTTTATCCTTGTATACCCCGGTGATGATCAGAATGAGGTCGATGATCCAGAGGATGTACAGGCCGCCCAGGGTGCACAGCTGGATCACGCCCACCAGTATGTGGCCGGTATAGAAGCGGTGCAAGCCAAGGGTCCCGCCGAAGACGCACAGAAGCAGTGTGGCCAACCAGCTTTTCGGGGAAACGTCCTCTCCCACCCGTACCCCGCAGGAGGGACAGGCGATGGCCTTCTCATGGACGGGGGCCTGGCAGTTCCAGCACTCGTTGCCTCCTTCCCATTGCCGCCGGACGGGCGGAGGTTGCCCGCCGGACCGGTCCTCGTGCGGCCTCGGCGCGCCGCACGCCGGGCAGTCGTTCATTTTGGGGGACAGGTGTCTCCCGCAGTACTCGCATCGCATTCGCGTTTCCTCGGCCGCTTGAGGTTGAATCCGCCGGTGGAACCAAAAGCATGATCACGATCAAACGGGCAATCCGAACGGCGGCCCGGTCAGGACAGGAATTTAGCACCACGCCGAACCCGGTCGCAAGCGTTTTCGTCCGCGTGAACATCGCCTGCCACGGTCGAGGAAATGAGCGCTCGAACCATGGAGGGGCGAACCGCGGCCTCCGCATAACGATTCGCCGGTGGGAAACCGGCATTTTGCAAACCCGCATCTTGCCCTTGCATCCGGTTCGGCCGATGCCATATACTGTCCCGCATCCATGAACGACCTCGGTTAATGTGGGCGCGGGGAAGAGACCCGCCGGCTGTACATGGGTGCGCCGACCGGGCTCTGACGCGGCATCCGCGCCGCATGAGACCGCCCCGCAAGGGCGAAAAATCCTTTCACCCGCCGGGTGAAACGAAGAGTTGTTCAAGAATCCGCGGAAAGCCCGATTTATGGGGCTTTTGAAAGTTTTTTCAATATTTTCGTCCCGGATTCAGGAGGCTGTTATACGACAATTCATGAGGAAGCCCATGCAAAGCCCCCTGCTCCGGCTTGTATTTGCCGGAGTTCTTCTTTTCGCGGCGTTTTTGCCACAGGCCCATGCCAAGGACACCTCCTCCGGTGTGCTGATCGTGGGCGGCACCGAAGCCGAGGCCGATGCGTGGCCCTTCGCGGCCGCCCTGCTCAACGCGGCCGTGCAGGACAATTTCAGCGCCCAGTTCTGCGGCTGCTCCGTGATCGAGGACACGTGGGTGCTCACGGCGGCCCATTGCGTGGACGACGTGCCCTCCCCTTCGGAAATCGAGGTTCTGGCGGGAACCCACGATCTGACCACCGGACAAGGCGAGCGCATCGACGTAACCCGCATCGTGATTCATCCCGGCTTCGATTCACTCACTCTGGACAATGACGTGGCCCTTTTGCAACTGGCCCGACCCGTGCCGTCCGGCGCCACGGCCGTGGACCTGTACCGCACGGCCGGAAGCCTTCCGGAGGAGCTGCTCACCGTGGTGGGCTGGGGCAGGCTGGAGGAAGGCGGAGTCTTCGCTTCCGTACTCATGGAGTTGGACCTGCCCTGGGTGTCCACCGAGACCTGCCAGACAGCGTACCCGGACCGTGCCATCGACGAGGACGTGATATGCGCGGGATACTCGGAAGGCGGGAAGGACGCCTGCCAGGGCGATTCAGGCGGGCCCCTTTTTCTGGCCGGCCCGGACGGGGTCCGGCAGGTGGGGATCGTGAGCTGGGGCGACGGTTGCGCCGAGGCCGGCAAGTACGGCGTGTACACCCGGATAACCTCCTACCTCGACTTCATCGACGAAACCATCTCCCGCACCGCCGTCTTCGGCAGGGTGTCCACCTCCTTCGCTGGACACGCCCGGCTTCCCGTGATCGGCGCGCGGGTTTCCCTTCACGGCACGGACTACACAGCCACCACGGACGCGTCGGGCGAATACGTCATTTCGGATTATCCGGAGCACCTGCCCGCGGGGTCCTACGCCCTGGCCGTGACCATGACCGGGATGCATCCGTATGCCACGGAGGTGGCGCTTGCCGCGGGCCGGGGCACCCGCGCCGACGCGACCCTGGTCCCGAGGTGGGGCGACATGAACCGGGACGACAGGCTGGGGTTGGAGGATGCCGCGGGCGTCTTGAAAGTCCTCACCGGCAACCCGCTGCTCGTGGTGGAGGACGACCGGGTCCTCGGCATGGAGAACCAGAGCCTGATCGTGGCGGTGCTGGCAAATGACGTGGCCTACAACAGCCCGCCCCCCGCTCTTGCCGGAGTGGGCCCGCCGGGCCACGGGCAGGTCGGCGTGAACGCAGACTCCACCGTGAGCTACACTCCTGCGGCCGATTATCACGGGGCCGATGCCTTCTCCTACACGGCCACCTCCGGCGACATGACACACTCCGGCAATGTGTACGTCACGCTGGAACCGGACCCTTCCCCGCGCGCGACGGACGATTTCACCACCACCACCAGATGGCAACCCGTGCAGGTGGACGTGCTGGCCAATGACTGGCACCCCCTTGGACTGCCACTCGAGGTGAACGGAATCGCCCCTCCCGAGTCGGGCTCACTCTCCAACTCCGGCGGCGGAATCCTGGAATACACGCCCAGCCCCCTGTTCACCGGCGTTACCGGCTTCCAGTACTCCATAACGGACGGCACGCACCACGCAATCGGGACCGTGGAGGTCACCGTCACGGACGGGGATTGCGACGGGGGATACGTCAGCACGGACGGCCCCGTGCCGATTCCGGACACGGATCCCGACACACCCGCGTCCTCGGACATCGTGGTCACGGACACGGGGCAATCCGTGGGCATTCTGAGGGTGGCGTCGGATATCGACCATCCAGCCACCGGTGAGCTTCACATGCAGCTGGTGTCGCCGGCGGGCACCGTATTCGTCATGAAGACGGCCGACGGCCTGAACGTGGACCTTGAGACGACCTGTTTCCAGACGCAGGATCTGTCGTCCGAGGCCGCGGACGGCACGTGGAGCCTCATGGTGACCGACGAGGTCGCGGGCAACACGGGTACGCTGAACGCCTGGCAGTTGGTGTTCTGCGACCACTGAGAATGTTGAACACCGGGACGACGAAATCCCGATGCACAGACAGGCGGCGCCTCGCCTTTTCAGGCAGCCTGGAACCGGCAACCAGAAAGGGAAGACATGTCAGCCAAGAAAAACGTGGACGTTTCCTTCATGCGACTGTCCGGCCCGTCCAGGGAGGCATTGCGCAAACCCGGTGGACGATACTGGCTGGTGGTGGAAAAGACGGAGTCCCCGGAGCATACGCCGATAGGCGCGGGGCTTGCCCTGTCCCGTCCCCGCGGGGAGATGGCGTGCGATCCCGCGGTGTCGCCGGCCAGGGTCCGCCTGCCCGTCCCCCTTCCCCCGGCTCCGCCCGGCCTGGGCTGGGGCCTGGTTGTCCTGGGACTTCTGGCCGCCTGCGCGGGGCTTCTGGTGGGGGGCGACTTCCGGGGAGTGTGGCCGGGCTGGCACATTGACACGTTTGGCGACCTGGGGGCGCAGATCGGCGCGGCCCTGGCCGCCTGCTGGCTGGCCATGCTGTGGGAAGGCGTGCTGATCCGCGGCGACGTGTCGGGCAGGGGCGTCTTCGGCGTCGGAACCGCCGGCTTTGCCACGGAACCCGTTTCCTGGAGGCTGGGCGTTTCCGCGGAGGCCGCGGCCCGGGCCGTACTCGCTCCGCTGGCCTGGGCCATGGCCTGCTGGAACTGGCTGCCCAGGGGACCGGGCGTGCTTTCCGGCGTGGCCGCTGGTCTTCTCATCTATCTGGTGGTCGCCCTGTTCCCCTTGAAGCCCGGCCCGGGTACCCGTCTGGTGGAGAGGGCCACCGGGGCCGAGGATTTGTCCGAAGCCCTCGCCTGGACCGTTGCCGCGCGTTTTCTGCCGGCCAGGCAGTCCGTGAAGGTCGAAAGCGGAGCCCGCATGGCATTGGCCGCGGTCTTCCTCGCGGTCTGGGCCACGGCCGCGGGCTGGATCGTCTACCTCCTCGCCGGACTGCCTGAACAAGGGGCAAGCCTTCCCGCCCACGCCTTCAGCTCGCTGGTTTCCCTGGCCGGCCTGGCGTTCGTGGCCTGGCTGCTGTACCGGCTCGTCCTCCTGTACCGGACGGCGCTGCATCTTGGCGGCACCGGCAGGATCGAGGAAATCACCCCCGAGGAGAAGGTGGTTCGCGAGTTCCGGCGTTGCGCACCGTTCCTGCGGCATCTTCCCTCCCTGCTGAACCTGGACTGGAAGTGGTGCGTGGCGCCCGCCGGAACACTGCTTATCAACGCGGGCTCCAGGGACCGCACCTTTTACTGGGTGCATTCAGGCTCGGTCCGCGTACTGGGCCGGTCACCCGAAGGCGGCGTCGTGCCCCTGGCGTCCCTGAATTCCTGCTCCGGCGTCGGTGAGATCGCGCTTTTGGACGACGTGCCCAGGACGGCCGACGTGCTGGTCACCGAAACGTCCCTTCTGGCCTCCACCGACCACGAGGAGTTTTCCAGGCACACGGACGACGATTCCAGGAGGCGGTTTCGCGAACTGGTGCTGGCCGGGCAGGCCCTTGGCCGGGCAAAGGTGTTTGCCGGCATCCCTCCGGGCGACTGCGCCCGGTGGCTGGCCAACGGCGAACCCGGGCATTTCCGTGCGGGGGACACCATCGTCGAGCAGGGCCGGCGGGAGTTCTGGGTGGGACTCGTGGTCGGCGGCGAGGCCGCGGTGTCCCGGGATGGCAAGGAAATAGGCCGCCTGGGGGCCGGGGACGTGTTCGGGGAGATGGCGTTTCTGTCCGACAGGCCCCGCGCCGCCACCATTACCGCGCGGGAGGACGTGCTGGTCTGGAAATGGGAGCCCCGATGGATGTCCGTGGAGGTGGACCGCATCGGCATCGGCCCCGCACTGCGGAAACTGTACGAGACGAGGAGGGCGGCCCATGCTTAAACTGGAACGAATCGTGGTGTTGATCATCCTGGTTGGAATTCTGTACCACTACAGCGAAACGGTGCAGCGGCAGGTGGACACCCTGAGCGCGGCAGTGCCCCTGGTGCAGACATACGTGGAGATGACGCGCTACACCGGTGCCCTGGAATCCTACGTGGCCAAGAACAGCCACATGCCCCACGACCTCACCGAATGGCTTCGTGGTACGTTCTCATCCATGACCGGGAAGGACCCGGCCGCCGACTTCTTCGGCACGCTGTACATGCCCGACCGCGGCGAGGGCATACACTGGCTGCGCTCGTGCGGGCGGGACACGTCGTGTCGGACCGAGGACGACCTGGTAATGGCCATTTCGGTGGATTGAACCGGAGGACGACGGCTCGAGGGCGGCTCCGGACGTCACCCCCGCCAGGATCCGCGGCCCGCGTACTCCACGTAGGGGACCACGACCTCGTTCTTGTCTCCGGTCGCTCCGTCGTACGTCACGGAGACGACCGGGACTCCCGTGTTTTTCGCGATCCGCCGGGACATGGCCTCGGTGACCAGCGAGGGGCAGCAGAAGGCGGGGCTCACCTGGACGAACAGCCTGAGCCCCGGGTGTTCCTCCGCAAGGGTGTGGGCCTTGAGCAGGTTGTCCAGGGACTCGCCGCTGTGTTCCACACGTACGCCGTACTGTTCCAGCACCTTGTCCGGATCGGGTCGCCCGTGCTTTTTCCGGGCTCCCAACACCGGGTCGGCCTGCTTCCTCACCAATGGCTCGTACGCGCTGGCCGCCGTCAGAAACGCGGCATTGGCGGCCCATACGCCGAATCGGCCTTCCCGGAGCCACCTTCGAAAATAGGGGCCCGCGATGATCTTCACGTAATCGGTGTAGGAAACCGGGATGGCCTCGCCACCGGCCTGCTCGATTCTGCGCACGAGATCCTGGTTCATTACCTCGTTGTCCCGCACGTAGAGGTCGCCGAATATCCCGACCAGGGGCCTTGGCTCGTGGTCCACCGCGATGTCGGCAAACGCGGCCGCCACCTCCCCCATGGCCTGTTTGGCACCTCCTCCGTTGGACAGGGCGCCGGCCAGCCTTTCCAGCGCCCACTCCGCCACAGAATCGGCATCTCCCGCATGGACCTCGTGGGGCCTTGTCCTGCAGACCATGCGCCTGAGCAGCCCGCCCGTGAGAAAGGCTGTGTAGATCCGCAAAGGCAGCTTCGGCGAGGCCTGGCGAAAGGAGAGATCACCCGTGTAGATGCCCGTTTCCTCCAGCCCTCCCCCTTTCGCGCACAAAAGCGTCCGGATGTGGTGAGGGAACATGTCCAGGTTGCAGGCAAGCCTGGAACCCGCCGTCCACACCGCGGTTTTGGACGGAGAAAGGCCATGCTCGCGGATGGTGTGTGCCGCCTCCTCGGCTATGATGTTCAAAGGTATGCACTGGCCCGTGTTGTGGCGCATGGCCCGCCGTATGATGTCAGGGCTTTCGGTCAGCGGAATCGCATCAACGCCGGCGCTGGACAGGGCGGCGGCCACCAGGGGCATGACAACCGGATCCCAGTTGGGCATCAGCAGAGTTTTTCCTGAAAGGTCCTCCACCCGTTCCGGCACCAGGGTATGGGGCACCCGGCGGAAAACCGCCTTCTCCCGTTCAAGGTGGTTGGTGAATGCACGGACAGCGGCTTCGACCCGGGTTTCATAACCCACATTGGAATCGTGTTCGTCCAGCTGCAACACGAGATACGGTTTGCCGTATGCGTCCAGCAGCTCACGAACGTAGTCCTGGACGAAGCTGTCCGGCGAGCACTTGAAGGAGGTGACCAGAACGGGGTACAGCCCCGGGGTCCGTGCCGCCGCCAGGGCGGTTTTGAGCACCCGGGAGGCGTAGTGCCAGGGAATTTCCCTGAGCAGGGGATCGAGTTCCCGGGTGTCCTCGGGTTCGGGGACCATGTCCATGGAAAAACACGGGACTCCCTTGGCCCCGAAAAGGTCGGGCACGCCCTGCCCCATGGACCGGGAGAGGGTGGTGTAGGGCCTTCCCAGAAGCACGGCGTTGACCCTGTCCGGCGAAAAGTTGTCCTCGAATTCGCGCAGCCAGAGGTCCCGCCGTTTCTCCAGCCACTGTCCGGCCGCGTCCCAGGCCCTGGAAACCCCAACCGGTGTGGGAGGATGTTCGCAGATCTCCTGCAACATGCGGAACAGTTCGTATCGGGGACGCCAGTCTCGGTAGGTGGCGTGGACGAGCGGCGTGAGGATGCGTCCTGGTTCGCCCAGCCCTGCTCCCAGGGACGCGGCGAACTGGGTGTAGTAGCAGTACTGGCGCCTGGCCCCGTCCATCTCGCTTTCCCGCTCCAGGTAGTGAGGCAGAAAAACATGGTCCGAGCGATCCAGCAGATGGCGTATGTGGCCGTGCAGCGCGGACATGGGCGCGCAGAACTCGGCTCCGGACCACCGCCGCCCCTCGGCCGCGGCCCCTGGCAGCTCGCCGCTGTCCACGGTGGCGATGCCCAAACGGTTGAAGAACTCGTGCCAGAACCCGGTTTCCTCGAACAGGTATAGTGCCTTCGGAATGCCTATGACCGGGCCGTTCTGCGGTCTCGATGCCTTGTGGGCGAAGGCCTTTTTGTGTTCGCGCAACAGATCGAAGCCGGACGTGTTGGCGTCGACCCGTTTGTTGGTGGCATAGTCCCTGCCGCAGAGAAAGCCGTACCCCACCTGTTCGCCGGCGACGGTGGCCACGGAAATTTTGCAATGGTTCGTGCACAGGTTGCACACCTCGTGCTCCACCGGCACGGGCTCGGCAAAGGCGTCAAACCCCCGGAACCCGGTTTCCCGGCGGTTTTCGTCCGCCATGAGCAGACAGCCGCCGTAAGCCCCGGCCAAATGGCAGTACCTGGAGACATGGACGGGCCTGTCCAGGCGCGAGGCAAAGGCGGCAACCAAGGCCCGGTTTTTCGCCGTGGCCCCCTGAAAACAGATTGTGCCGCCGATACGGCGCTCCACGGCCACCTTGGCCAGGTAGTTTTCGCATACCGAATGCAGGGTGGAGCAAAGCAGTTCACCGGTGGCGTATCCCTCGCGCAGGTGGTGGTTGATGTCCCGCTCCATGAACACGGTGCACCGGTCGCTGGCCAGGGGCGCCCTGTGGCCTTCAGCCAGGTCGGACATCTTTTCCAGCGGCACGGCCAGGCGTCTGGCCTGTTCCTCCACGAAGCTGCCCGTACCCGCCGCGCACACCGAATTCATGGCGGAGAAGGTGACGGAGCCGCCGGCGAGCGTGGTGAACTTGGCGTCCTGTCCGCCGATTTCGAGGATGGTGTCCACCCCGGGCACGTGCTCCACGGCCGCCCGGGCATGAGCCGTTATCTCGTCCACCACGAGGTCCGCGCCCAGCACCGAACCCACGAACTTTCGCCCGGCACCCGTGGTGCCCACTCCCATTATGACCGGATCGACACCCCGTTCCATGAAGTGGAAGCGAACGGCGGCCAGAAGGTGCCTGGCCGCTGCCAGGGGCCGTCCCGCCGTCCGGGTATAGAAGCCGGCGACCGGGGCGCCGTCGGCATCCGTGACCATGACCTTGGTACTGGTGGAGCCCACGTCCACGCCCAGATACATCCCGCCGGATGCCGGAGGATCGGCATAGGCGTCCACTTCCACCGGTCCGCCGGCCCAGGCTTCCGCCGGGTCGTGCAGGTAATGCTCATGGTCGGCGAAATCCGGGTACTCGCCGCAGGCAAGGTCCAGCGGTTCATGATGGTAGGATCGAACGGCTTCCGTGGTCTCCAGTATGCTGTCCCACGACCCGGGGGCCGACCCCCGGGACGCCCCCTCGGCCAGCAGGACCAGCGCCGCTCCTGCCGCTCCGTACGGTACGCCGCCCGTGGACTCCACGGGCAGACCCAGGATGTCGGCCAGATGAGAGGCCACCGCCGCGTTTCGGGACACTCCGCCGGCAAGGATAAGGGGCTCCCTGGGTTTTTCGCCGCCGAACAGGGTATCCGCGATGTTTTTGGCAAGGCCCCGGCACAGACCGTCGGCCACGGCCGAAAGGCTGGCCCCCTGCTGCTGGGCGTGGGCCAGGTCGGTCTTGGCGAACACGGCGCACCTGGTGGCGATGCGCGGCGCCTCCTCCGTGTTTTCCAGGGCGCGGGCCGCCAGTTCGCCGGCGTCGGCAAGCCCCAGGCGCTCCGCCTGCTGGTCCAGGAAGCCGCCGGTGCCCGCAGCGCAGGATGTGTTGCCGGCGAACCGGGGAGGGCCGCCTTCCGGATCCATGGTGGCGGCAAAGAAGTGTTCCCCTCCTACCACCAGGACGGTGCCGGGGTCGCCGTTAAAATGCTTCGCAGCCTCGCACGCGGCGACGTAACCGTCCACCCGTCGATGGGCCCGGACAAAGGAAGGTGTGGACGTGGTGGCCGCGACAGCGGCCACGTCGGCGGGATCAAAGCCCGCCAGCAGTTTTTCGAGGGTTTCCCTCACCGCGCCGTGGTGCAGCGCGTAATCCCATTTGACCGCATCGCCGTTTTGGTCCACAAGACATGCGGAAACGGCCACGGAACCCGCGTCGATACCAAGTATGTACATGTTTTTTCCGAGTATTCCAGCAAGGGGGCCGAAATTGTTGGCATGGGGAGTTTGTTCCTTTTAGCCCGCTCTTCCGGCTTCGTCAATACGGGTTAACCCTACCGGCCGGAAAATCCGGCACTCAAAAACCCTTGCAAACGGGGTGTTTTATGGTTACCGTCAGGCCTCGGCAGAGCGCGAGGCGCGCCACGGCAGGAAAACACATCCCCATGAAGCGGGATCCGTGACAGTCCGTTGAAAACCCCGGACTTTACAGCCCGGTCAAAAACGGGGAGATGCAAGGCGCGCGAATTCCGAGGAGGTTGGCGTACGCCGCATCGACGGGAAACGCGCCGCAACGCCGCGGATCGCGTTTTTCAACAGGCTGGTAAAGGGCAGACCTCTTTGCATGGGTGGCATGGGGCCCGCCTTCTTGCTGATCCCGTTCCGCAATGAAGGAGCAGGCCCGATGCAGGATGCCTTTCTCGCGCACCCCCGGTCCGAATTCATCAACCGCACGCTGTCCAGGCTGCTGGAACGTTACGACGTGACCTGCATACTGGAGGGCGACTGCGCCGAGTACCATCTCATGGACAGGGGCACCGGCGAGGAGATTTCCGAGGCCCTTGTGCTCAGCCTCAACCGGTTCGCCAATCGCATCGAGGTGATTCGCTTCTACCCCAGGCTGAACCTCCAGAGCGACGCCAAATACCTGTCCGCGGCCTGCTTCTACCTCCTGGTGCATCATTTCGCCCACGCCATGGGCCTTCCCGGGGACTACACCGTGTTCGTGCGCACCACCCACGAGGTGTTCGGCCGTTTCTACCAGTCCCTCCTGGACTGGGAATTCCACCGGGTGGGAACCAGCCTGTGCGATACCGTGGACATCGTGTCCGAGTATCACGACACCGGAGTGGACACGGACATGGTGGCGCTGACCCCATGGGACGATTCCATGTTCCTGGTGGCGTGAGTTCCTTCCGGACCCGCCCTCGCCCGTGATTTCCGCATCGTTGATTTCCGCATCGTTTGCATTCGCCCGCCGATTTCGCTATACAGGCACCATCGCCGTCCTGGCGCGGCGGATTATCCCGGAAGGAGGCGTTGCATGCCCGAAACGATGGACAGGGACAAGCTCATGAAGGTGGGCCCGTACGTGGGCATCGTGGGATGGTTCTTTCTTCTGCACGTGGCCGTGGCAATGATGAAGCCGGGGGCGGGGAGGTTCTTCGTGGCCGGATTGCCGGCGGGTGCGTGGGGGTGCCTCGCGGGCGTGTTGGTGTACGTCGCCGCGTTGCTCACAGTTATTCCCGAAGACATGGGAAAGCTGGCCTGGAAGTGGTTCACGCCCTACGTGATCGGCACCGCGGCAACGGCGGTCTCCGTATTCGCCACCGGCACCGCCATGTGACCGGCGGGGCCCGCGCGTCACTTCGGGCCTATCAGCCTGTTGAAAAACGCGATCTGCGGCGTTGCGCTTCATTTCCCGTCGATGCGGCGTACCGTAAGTACGCCTTACTCCTCGAAATTCGCGCGCCTTGCATCTCATCGTTTTTGAACAGGCTGCAAATTCCGAGTTTTTCAACGGTCTGCTATCGGACCCGGTAGCGCCGGGACAGGCTGTTCAATTCCGAGGCCACGGTCTCGAATTTGCCCACCGCCCCCTCCATCTCCTCCGCGTCCTTCTCCGCCTGGCTGGACACTTCGGTAATGCTTTCCATGGCCAGTATGATCTGGTCCATGCCAACGAGCTGCTCGTTGGTGGACACCGCTATCTGCCTTGCCGCCAGTGTGGCGGTGCCGATCTTGTCGCTTATGGTGCGGATGGCCTCACCGGTGCTCTTGGCAAGCTCCACCCCCATGTCCACGCGCTTGATTCCCTCCTCGGTGACCATGACGGCGGTGTTGGCCGCCTTCTGGATATCGGACAGGATCTCCCTGACCTTGGCCGTTGCCTGGCGGGACTGGTCCGCGAGGTTCCGCACCTCACCGGCCACCACGGCGAAACCGCGCCCCGCCTCTCCGGCCCGGGCCGCCTCCACTGCCGCGTTCAGCGCCAGGAGGTTGGACTGGTCGGCTATGTCGTTGACCGACGAGATGATCTGGCCTATCTGCTGGGTCTGTTCGGAAAGGGCCAGGATGTTTTCGGCGATGGTCCCCACCTGTTCCTTGATGCCCGCCATGGCGGAAATGTTCTTTTCCACGGCGGACAGGCCCCTGGCCGCCACGTCCGTGGATTCCTGGACCATTACCGAGACTTTTGACGTGCGCTCCGCCGTCTGCTGCGCGGTCTGGCGCACCTGGTCCACGGTGGTGGTTGTTTCCGCCACCGCTGCGGACTGCTGACCGATCTCGGAGCTTCGTCGCCGGGTGGCGTCGATGACCGGAGGCAGGGTGTCCGCAACCTCGCCGGCCGCGTCCTGCAACTCCGCGGCCATGATCTTGAGGTTGCCGCAAAGGGAGTTCAGCAGGTTGGACAAGGTGCCCAGGCCCTCGCTGTCCACGTCCATGTCCAGGGAAGCCGTCAGGTCCCCCGCGGTCACGCGCTCCACGAACGTCACGATCTCCGGAAGGGTCCGGTCCCATTCCTCCACCATGTGTTGCAGCGAATCGGCCCGGACAGCGGCGTCCGCCAAGGCGCCCCTGGCCACCGTTATCCGCGCCGCCACCTCACGGGCCAGATCGCGCATTTCACCACCGGCCCGTTGCACCGTGGCCCGGGATATCTCCCGGTCGCCGGCGACGGCCGAGGCCATTTCCCGGGCCGGGGCCGCCACGAACCGGTGCACGTACACCCACGCGCCCGCGCCCGCGAGCGCCCCCACCACCACAATCTGGGCCGCAAGTATTCCGGCAGCGCCCCCGGCAAGCCCCACCAGGGACAGGAGCCCAAGGGCCAGGACGCCGCCACCCGCCGCGCAGAGCGCCGCGTACGACGGGGTTCCGGCAAGCCCGGATCTGATCCCCATCAACAGGCGTCCCGGCTTCGCATTCGCCTTTCGTTTTTTCATTAGCTGCTCACCATATCGCCAAAGCGTTCATGTGCGCGGCACCCCGGAACGGACTCCGGCGGTCAGAGCCGCTGAAAATGCTTACCGTAATTCGCGTGCCACGGTCAAGCAGGGCTTGGTGCGCTCACAACTCTTATCCTGAACAGCCCGGTGGTTTCGCGGCCTGTTCTCATTCGCCCACGTGCAGGGAAGTCGTATGGGTTCCGATACGAACAGAAATTCCGGGGGCCGACGCTGGGGCCTGGAAAAAAGCGACACCGGCCATATCGCATTAAAAAATCAAAACCGTTCGGAGCATGTATGCGCGTGGTGTGAAACAGGACGGAAAATCTTGTTTTTTCATGGACTTCCTACCCAAGAATAATTAAAATACGAACAAGGTTGAAGGCTCTTCCCACTGCCAAAACGCACTGCGGAAGCCTGTTGCCACACTTCTCTTCCGAACCCCGGTCCCGAGGCCCTTCAACCTTGAGAAACCGGCATGGGACAATGCCGCGAAAAGGCACGGGCCGCAAGCGGTACCCGAAATTCCGATGTATTCATAACACTTTGATTTCATACTGGATCTGGATAAGAGCTGTTTTCCGGCATGGAGGATGAAACCTCTTTCGCCGGCATTTGGGCGAAAAAAACAGGAATCCGGAATTCCGATTTCATGCAAGGCGAGTGTCCGAACAGATCGAGACGCCCGGATAACGGGGCTTGGCACGAAGTTTGCCAAATCAGAAAACAGGGCGAGAAAACGCCCGAATCACCCCACAGGAGGTCAGCATGAATATCGACAGCCGTGTCTGGTACCATCTCTCCGACGACGCCCGCAGGTATTACCTCAACAAGTTCGGCAAGGTGTCCGTTCAGTTCGGTGGGCACACCCAGGACTTGTACAGCGAGGCGAGGCCCGGCGAGCCCGTGCATGGCCGCCGCGAGTCCGCGCTGCGCGGCATCTGGCGTCGCTTCCGGGGCTGATGCCGGCCTGACGACAACCTGAATCCCCTTGTGGTGCGCCCGCTGCCGTGGCGGCAGGGCGGGTGCATCCGTCAGCCGGGACCCCTTTTCCGGTTTCCCCGGTGCTGTGTCCGAACTCCCGTCTTCTTCCCGACGGATTCCCTTTCGTGCGTCCAGGCAATGCAGACTTCGGTTTGGCGGTGTTTGGAGAAACCGCTTGACAGACGATTCCGGGAGGTATTATCGTATATCTACGATAAACGATGGAGAGCCCGTGCATCATCCCGAAAACATCGACGACCAAAGCCTCGCAAACATCTGCAAGGCCCTTGCCCATCCCGCGCGCATACGCATCGTCCGCCATCTCATGGCCCTGGACACCTGCGTCTGCGGGCAGATCGTGGACGTCATGCCCCTGGCGCAGTCCACGGTGAGCCAGCACCTCAAGGTGCTCAGGCAGGCGGGAATCGTCAGGGGCGAGGTGGACGGTCCCAGGACGTGCTATTGCCTGGACAGGGACAGGTTGGAACTGTTCCGGAGGGCCGTGAACCTGCTGGTGGGCGGAAAGACGAAGTGACGAAGCAAGGATGACAGGAGAAGCACCGTGGCGAATGATGGCGAAGACGCGAAAACCCGAAAGACGGCGGAGGACACCGGCCCGTCCGTGGAGTTCATGGACCTGCGTGCGGAACCCCGTCCGGCGTCGGCCGGTTGCGACTGTTCCGCGCAAGCCGCCTGCTGCGGGCCACCGGCAGGGCCTCCCGCGGCCGAGGACGAGCTGCCCGGATATGAGAAATGCCATTTCGTCCTGGATTTCCTGGACACCGCCGCTGGGCGTGTTCCCGTGGTGGAAACACGGCTCACGGGCCGGGACCGTCTGACGGCGTTTGCCGCGCGCGTGGGTCTGTGGCGCAACGAGCACAGGGTGGCGCCCGGCCTGTACGCGGCGGGATCGCCCGGAGCGGAGTCCGGTGTGTTTGTCACGGCCAGCTACAAGCTGAGCTTCGCCGCGCTGCGCAGGGCGCTTTCCGGCAGGGACGCGTGGATACTGGTGGTGGACACGCGCGGCATCAACGTGTGGTGCGCGGCCGGCAAGGGGACCTTTTCCACGGAGGAGGTGGCGAGGCAGATTGACGGCACGGGCCTTGCGCAACTGGTGTCCCACCGGCGGCTGGTCCTGCCACAGCTGTCGGCCACCGGGGTGAGTGCGCACAGGTTGAAGAAGATGACCGGATTTACCGTGAAATGGGGACCGGTACGGGCAAGGGACCTTCCCGCGTACCTGGATCGGGGCATGGAAGCCACCACGGACATGCGCCGTGTGGGGTTCAACCTTTACGACCGGCTGGTGCTGGTGCCGGTGGAGCTCTCCCAGGTACTCAAGCCCTCCGTGCTGGTGCTGCTGGCCATGTTCGCGATTTCCGGCATCGGTCCCGGCGTCTACTCGTTCGGCGCCATGTGGAGCCGGGGACTGATGATGGCGCTGGCCTACGTGCTGGGCGTGCTTGCCGGCACCGTGGGCACCGCGGCTCTGCTGCCGGTGATCCCGGGCAGGGCGCTTTCCGCCAAGGGCGCGCTCATGGGCGTGTTCGCCGGCGCCGTCGCCGGCCTGGTGTACATGTCCCGCGCCGGCGCTCTCGAGTTGTTGTCCATGGTGCTTGTGGCCACGGCAATCAGTTCCTATCTTGGAATGAACTACACGGGAACGACGCCCTACACCTCGCCGAGCGGGGTGGAAAAGGAGATGCGCCGCGCCATGCCGGCACAGGCCGGAGGCGCATTGCTGGCGCTGATGCTGTGGGTGGCGGCTCCGTTCATGTGATGGAAGCCGGTCGGCAACGGCCGTTGGCGCGATATGCGCGACAGGGAGTGAAGTGCAATGAAGAACATGAGGTATCTGCCCGACGTGACCACCCTGAGGGTTCGGGCCGGGAACTGCTCGGGTTGCGGCTCCTGCGCCGAGGTCTGTCCCCACGGCGTCCTGGAGGTGGAGAACCGGCGGGTGTACGTGGTGGACCGCGACGGGTGCATGGAGTGCGGCGCGTGCGCCACCAATTGCCCCACCGGGGCCATAGAGATCACGCCCGGGGTCGGGTGCGCGGCGTATATCCTTTCGGGATGGATTCACGGGAAGGAGAATGCTTCCTGCGGTCCGGGCTGCTGCTGAAAAGGCCGGGCAAAAACGCGATCCGCCGCGTTGGGCCGCGCCGCTCGTCCGCATCGGCGATCATCGGTGCAGGGCCGGGCACGGACCGGGAAACAGGCACGAATCAACCGGAGGACATCATGCTGTCGGACGAACAACGGGACGCATACAAGGCGTTTTTCGACACGGCCACGGACCCGGCGGTGCTGGGCGGAAAAACCACCTTCCTGGTGCAGTTGGCCGCGGCGATGGCCATGGGATGCCAGCCTTGAACCGAGCATTTCCTCGGCGTGGCCGGGGAAAAGGGAGTGAGTGAGCAGGAGATTGCCGCCACGCTGGCCGCCGTCATGGCCGTGTCCGCTGGACGGGTCCGCGCCCAGTTCCGGGAGGCCGCAAAGGCGGTGGAATGACCCGCGAGGGCTCATTCATGCCACAGGACATCCTCCACTCCCGCCGTGCGGTTGACGTAGCGCGCCGCCACGAACAGGTAGTCGGACAGGCGGTTCAAATACCGGATCACCTCCCCGACCTTCCCCTCGGGAACCTCGGCCTGTTGGGCCACCCGCACCACAAGGCGTTCCGCCCTGCGGCACACCGTGCGCGCCACGTGGGCATGGCCCGACGCCTCGTGCCCGCCGGGGAGGATGAATCCACGAATCGGCGACAGGACATCGTCCATGCGGTCCATGGCCGCCTCCAGGGCTTCCACCCGTTCCGGTCCCGCGCCGGAAAGCCTTTGCGCGGCCTCCGAGCCGGGTTCCGTGGCAAGGACCGCCCCGGCGGCCAACAGGTCGGCCTGGATCGCCCGAATCTCCCCGACCAGGAATGCGGCGTCGCCGGGCAGTTTCGCGGCCAGAAGACCCAGGTGGGAGGACAGTTCGTCCACGGTGCCGTAGGCATCCACCCTGTCGTCGTCCTTTGACACCCTCTTGCCGGAAAACAGGCTGGTGGCCCCCTTGTCCCCGGTTTTCGTGTACACCTTCATACCACCCCTCCACATCGCACTTCGGGTTCCTCGCTTTGGACGCCGCCGGGTTCGGTACACATAGCCTCTCGCGCGGCGTCTTGCAAGAGCCGCGGTTTTGGCGCTGGCCCCTGTTCCGGATTGGTCTTTACGGCGAGCCCGGGCTTTGGTAGGTAGCAGGCTCTGATGCGAAGGCGAAATGCACATGGAACAAACGGATATCCGGAGCCACGGATGAACAGGGCCAGGGCAGGCGCGTTTTTTGATTTCGACAAGACCCTTCTGGACGACGACAGCGCGAAGTACGCGCTGAAGTACCTGTGGGAACGGCGCAGGCTGCCCGCGGGGTACATCCTGCGTGTACTGGCGTTGAACCAGTTGTACAAACGGGACCTGTGCAGCGAGGAACGCATGGTCAGGCAGCTTCTCACCTACTACAGGAACCGGAGCATGGACGAGTTCATCGAAGGGGCCGAGGATTTCCACAACGACTACATCGTGCCTCACCTGGCGCCGAACATCGTGGACAGGGTGCGCGAACACCGGGAAAGCGGGGACGTGCTGGTCCTGGTGTCGGGTTCGCTGCGGTACATCCTGAACTACGTGGCGCGGGACCTGGGCTTCGACTACCTGTACTGCACGGACCTGGAGGTGGGCGCCGACGGCCTGCTGACCGGAGCGCCTGCCGACGGGCTGGTGATGGGGGAGAGAAAACGCGCGGTGGTGTGGGAGGTCGCGGAGCTGGAGGAGCTGGACCTTGCCGCTTCCCACGCGTACGGCAATCATCATTCGGACATACCCATGCTGGAATCCGTGGGCCATCCCCACGTGGTGGCGCCCACGAAGACGCTGCGCAAGGTGGCCGGGGAACGCGGCTGGCCCGAGTTGTCCCACGGAAACCGAATACCCGCATAGCAGCTCGTTGAAAAACGTGAAATTTACAGCCCCCGCGGCGAAACGCCGGAAGGAACAGGACGCGAAATGCGGATAATCGCCGGCAAATACAAGGGACGCCGCCTGGAAGAGGTCAAGACCCCGGGCATACGGCCCACCTCGGACAAGGTCCGGGAAGCCGTCTTCAACATCCTCCAGAACCGGATTCACGGCGCAAGGGTCCTGGACCTGTTCGCGGGCACGGGCGCCATGGCAGTCGAGGCCCTGTCCAGGGGCGCGGACCTGGCCGTCCTGGTGGAAAAGGACCCCAAAGCCGCGGATCTCGCCAAACGGAACGTGGACCTGGTGGGAGCGAGGGACCGGGCCCGGATACTGCGAATGGACGCCCTGGGCAGGCTGGCTCACCCCGCACTTCCGCCGGGCGGTTTCGACCTGGTGTTCCTGGACCCTCCGTACTTCGAGGGAGCCATGGAGCATGCACTGGACAACCTGGCGGGCGCGGGCCTCGCGGGCGAGGACGCCCTTGTGGTGGCCGAGCACACGGTGAAGACGCCTTTGGAGTTCGATTCGACCGCCTGGGTGCTCGAGGACCAGCGGCGATACGGGAAAACCCTTGTTTCGCTTCTTTCCCGCGTGATATGAGAGAGATGCGCCGCGCCGGCGGGGCAGAACCTGCCCCGGGGCAGCCTCCGCGGCAACAACCATCGCAATCCGGAAAGGGGACCGCAAACGCTTATGGCACGCACCGCAATCTACCCCGGCTCCTTCGACCCGATCACCAACGGGCACCTGGACATCCTCAAGCGCGGAACCAAGCTTTTCGACAATGTGATCGTGGCCATTCTGGTGAACCCGCAGAAGAAGTGCCTGTTTTCCGTGGAGGAACGCAAGGAGATTATCCTGGAGTGCATCCAGGACATCCCCCACACCGAGGTGGGCACCTTTGGCGGGCTTCTGGTGGACTACGCGGTGGAGCGGAACGCCGACGCCATCCTGCGCGGCATGCGGGCCGTGTCCGACTTCGAGTACGAGTTCCAGCTGGCTCTCATGAACCGGCGGCTGAACCGGGACGTGCAGACCGTGTTCTTGATGACCGGTCTGCGATGGATATTCACCAGTTCCTCCATCATCAAGGAGGCGGCGCAGTTCGGCGGGAACATCGACGGGATGGTGCCCGATCTGGTCAAGGACCGGCTTTCCGCCAAGCTGGGAGTGGAATTGTAGGGGGCCCGCGGTTTTTTTGCGGCTCCACCCGATCAGGGCGACGGGACGACCCGGCATGGACCTTTGGCAGTTGCACATTTTCCGCAACGTGGTGGAGCACGGCAGCTTTTCAAGGGCCGCACGGGCGGTGCACCTGTCCCAGCCCACTGTAAGCAGCCACATCAAGTACCTGGAGGAGTACTTCGGGACCAGGCTGCTGGACCGGCTGGGACGCGAGGTGACCCCGACTCCGGGAGGGCGCATCCTGTACGACCATGCGAAACGCCTTTTGGCGCTGCGGGACCAGACGGAAAACGCCATGGCCGAGTACCAGGGGTTGATTCGCGGCACCCTCCTGGTGGGCGCCTCCACCATCCCGGGAGGATACGTGCTGCCTCCGGTGGTGGGCGCGTTCGCCAAAAAGCATCCCGAGGTCCGGGTCACGTTGATGATCGCGGACACCCGGGGCACCACCAACGCCGTGATGGAGGGCCGGGTCGAGGCCGGGATCGTGGGGGCCGTGGCGTCCGATTCCCGGCTGGTGCACGAAAAACTGACGGACGACATCATCCAGCTTGTGCTGCACCCGGACAACCCCCTGGCCCGACGCGGAAAGGTCGCGTGGGAGGAGCTTGTCGGCGAGCCGTTCATCCTCAGGGAGGGGGGTTCCGGAACACGGCGCACCGTGGAACGCATCCTGTCCGAGGCCGGCAGGAGCATCGCCGACCTGAAGGTGGTCGCCGAGATGGGCAGCAACGAGGCGGTGCGGGAGGCGGTGCGCACCGGGATCGGCGCGGCGCTCATGTCCATCCGGGCTGTAGCCGGGGATGTCGCCGCCGGCAACCTGGTCGCCACCGGGATCGTGGGCCTGGATTTCAGCCGCTCCTTTTACCTGGTCACCCATCGGCACCGCACTGTCTCCCCCTTGTGCGCGGTGTTCCTGGATTTTTTGAGGAAATCCCTTTCCTGACCCCCTTGCCATACATCGTTTCACTGACACCCTGACGGAGGTTGGATACCCGGCATGCTGGACTTTCTGACGAAAAACAGCATGGTGGTGCTGGAACGGCGCTACCTGAAAAAGGACGACAACGGCAATCCCGTGGAGACCCCGGAGGAGATGTTCCGCCGGGTTGCCCGGGCCGTTGCCGAGGGTGATCTCGTTTTTGACAAAAACGCCGGTGTCGACGCCCTGGAACGGGAATTCTTCGAGGTCATGGGCAAGGGCTGGTTTCTGCCCAACTCGCCCACGCTCATGAACGCGGGCCGGCGCCTGGGACAGCTGTCCGCCTGCTTCGTCCTGCCCGTGGAGGACTCCATAGAGAGCATTTTCGACACCCTCAAGCACACCGCCATGATCCACAAGAGCGGCGGCGGCACCGGGTTTTCCTTTTCCCGGGTCCGGCCGGAAAACGACAAGGTGCTGTCCACGGCCGGCGTGTCCTCGGGCCCCATCTCCTTCATGCAGGTGTTCGACACGGCCACGGAAACCGTCAAGCAGGGGGGGGCGCGCCGGGGGGCCAACATGGGCATCCTCCAGGTGGACCATCCGGACATCATGAAGTTCATCTGTGCCAAGGACGATCCCACGGTATTGAACAACTTCAACATCTCCGTGGGGCTTACCGGCGATTTCATGGACGCGCTGGCCGCCAACGGGGACGTCAACCTGATCAACCCGCGCACCGCGGAACCCGTGGACTCCGTTCCGGCGCGCGCCGTGTTCGACCGGCTGGTGCAGGCGGCATGGAAATCCGGCGAACCGGGCGTGATCTTCCTGGACAGGATGAACGAGGCCAACCCCACGCCTGAGCTGGGCCGCATCGAGGCCACGAACCCCTGCGGCGAACAGCCGCTGCTTCCCTACGAGTCCTGCACCCTGGGTTCCGTCAACCTGCACAGGATGGTGGAGGACGGGGACATCGCCTGGGACCGGCTGCGGGACACCGTGCACACGGCCGTGCATTTCCTGGACAACGTGATCGAGATCAACCGCTACGCCCTGGCCGAAATCGAGGAGATGACCAAAAAGACCCGGAAGGTCGGCCTGGGCATCATGGGATACGCGGACATGCTCATCGAACTGGGCCTGACCTACGACACCGAGGAGGCGGTGGAGCTCGCCGAAAAGGTCATGGGGTTCATCCAGGCGGAATCAAAGGCCGCCTCAGCGAAGCTGGCCATAACCCGCGGCAACTTCCCGGCGTACACAGGCAGCGTGTACGACAACGAAGACACCCCGCACATGCGAAACGCCACCACCACCACGGTGGCGCCCACCGGCACCATAAGCATCATCGCCGGCACGAGCTCCGGCATCGAGCCCGTTTTCGCCGTGGCCTATACCCGGCGCGTGCTGGAGGGGGACAGGCTGGCGGAGATGCATCCCGTTTTCGAGCGCATGGCAAGGGAGATGGGTTTCCACTCCGAAGACCTTGCCGAGCGCATCATCGAAAAGGGGAGCGTGCAGCAGGTGGCGGACGTACCCGTGGAGGTGCGCCGCCTGTTCAAGACCAGCCACGACATGGACCCCCTGTGGCACGTACGGGTGCAGGCCGCCTTCCAGAAGTACACGGACAACGCGGTTTCCAAGACCGTGAACTTTCCGGCCGGCGCCACCGCCGAGGACGTGGAGACGGCCTTTGTCCTGGCTCACGAAAGCGGGTGCAAGGGCATCACCGTGTACCGCTACGGAAGCCGCGAGCACCAGGTCCTGTCCTATGGAAAGGAAACCGAGGCCGCGCAGACGATTCTGCCTCGCAGCCGGCCCCTGCAGACCACGGGCGTGACCGAGCGGATGAAAACCGGATGCGGCAACCTCTACGTCACGGTGAACCAGGACGACATGGGCATCTGCGAGGTGTTCGCCCAGATGGGAAAGACAGGGGGATGCGCGTCCTCCCAGACCGAGGCCACGGGTCGGCTCATCTCCCTGGCGCTTCGCTCGGGTGTCAAACCCGAGGCCATCGTAAAACAGATTGTGGGCATCCGGTGCCCTTCCCCGGCATGGCAGAACAGCAAAATGGTGCTGTCCTGCCCGGACGCCGTGGCCCAGGTGCTGCAACGGTGCGCGGACATGCGGGAGGGAAGCTCCCAGTCCGGCGTGGCGGGCATGTGCCCGGATTGCGGAGATCCCCTGCGCCACGCCGAAGGCTGCCTTTCGTGCCGCGCCTGCGGCTACTCCAAGTGCTCGTAAGAGGCTGCGACTCTGCTGCGGGGCAATGGAAATGCCCTCAACGTTTGGGTAGGTTGGGTCAAGGGCGCGCATGCGCGACCGGACCCAACAAACAAAACGAGCGAAGCGAGACCCCATTCCGTCTCCCCGGCGAAAGCCGGGGTCCAGGTGAATGGAATAATTTGAAATCTTGGAATTCCCAGCTTGCATTGCGTGGCCGGGCCACCCGTGGACAAACGCCGGAGGGCCGCAAGGCCCGGTGGCATGACATGAAGAATGCAGGCGCCGACGGAATGACACGGACGGTGGCTGAAAGTACACGGGTCCCCGCTTTCGCGGGGATGACGAAAAACTTTTTCCAGGCTTTTGAAGCACGGAGGCCCGACACAACACCGGGGCACTCGCGGACCATGGCATGACCTCCCGAGACTGCAGTGGCGCCATAACATTCCCCCAACAAGCGAGAATCACATGCCGGAAACAAGCGACAAGGAAATGACCCCCGCCGACATTCTGGGCAGCCCCATGCACCTGCCGTGCGGCGCCACCCTCAAGAACCGGTTGATGAAGTCCGCCACCAGCGAGAATCTTTCGGATGATTCACACGCGCCCACACCCGGGCTGGCCACCGTGTATGAACGGCTGGCCAAAGGCGGTGCGGGTCTTCTGGTCACGGGCAACGTGATGGTGGTCCGGGACTGCCTGGGCGAGCCCAACAACGTGGTGGTGGAGGACGAACGCGACCTGCCGGCGTTGAGCGCCTGGGCATATGCGGCAACCACCAATGGCGCGGACATATGGGCGCAGATCAACCATCCAGGCAAACAGTCGCCAAAGGGCCTGTCCAGGGCGCCTGCCGCGCCGTCCGCCATCCCGTTTTCGCCGCCCATGGACAGGTTCTTCAACACCCCGCGCGCCATGTCCGGCGAGGAGATCGAGGACCTGGTCTTCCGCTTCGGCAACGCGGCCGGCATCATGAAAAAGGCCGGATTCACGGGAGTGCAGATCCACGGCGCTCACGGGTACCTCGCCAGCCAGTTTCTGTCTCCAAGGCACAACCAGCGCGCGGACAAGTGGGGCGGCAGCCTGGAAAACCGCATGCGATTCCTGCTGGAGGTGTATCGGTCGATGCGCAAGGCGGTGGGGCCGGATTTCCCGGTGGGCGTGAAGCTCAACTCCGGTGACTTCAAGAAGGAGGGCTTCACCGAGGACGAATCCGCCGACGTGTGCAAGGTGCTGGACGCCGAGGGAGTGGACCTCCTGGAGATTTCCGGCGGCTCGTACGAGAGCCCGGCAATGACCGGCAGGATGTCACGGGGGACGCGCGATCGGGAGGCGTACTTTCTGGCCTTTGCCCGGACGATTCGCAAGGAGGTCGCCTGCCCCCTGGCCGTTACCGGCGGATTCCGCACGGCGGAGGGCATGGCGGAGGCCGTGGCCAGCGGCGACGTGGACGTGGTGGGTCTGGCCCGGCCACTGGTGCTGGACCCGGAGCTTCCCAACAAGGTGCTTGCCGGCAGGGAGTACGAGAGCACGGTCAAGCCCGTGAAGACCGGGGTCAGGGCCATCGACCGCTTTGCCATCCTGGAGGTTTCCTACTACGAGTTGCAGCTGGCCCGCATGGCAAAGGGCAGGGACCCGGACCCGGACATGGGCGCGTGGTCCGCGCTGATACGGACCATGCTTCGCACCGGGTTCGACGTGTTTCGTCCCAGGAGGGCGAGGGGGTAGGCGCAAGCCGCGTAGGTCAGCGCCGGAACGTATGTCCTCGTAGAGTGAATCATCCCAAACCGGATATGGCCCGCCCCCCGCTGTTGTGATACATTGCCGCGCGAAGTGAACGTATTACCGACATGACGGGGGATCAGTGTCAAACCAATCATCCAGACTGGGCGGGTTTCTTTCCCGCTGGGTGGACGGGGTGCGGCGCCATGCATGGCTGGTGGTGGCGCTGTCCGTCCTGCTCTCGGCGTGCGCCGTATGGTATACGGCGGCCAACCTCGGGATCAGCACGGACACCAAGGACATGCTGGACCCCGAACTGCATTTCCGCAGGGTGTACACCGACTACATAAAGACCTTCCCGTTTTTCGACGACACGCTGCTGGTGGTGGTGGACGGCGACACGCCGGGCCTTTCCCGGGACGCGGCGAAAAAGCTGCAAGCCGCACTGTCGGCCCGGCAGGACCTGTTCTCCGACGTGTTCCTCGCCACGGGCGGGGATTTCCTGGACCGGCAGGGGCTGTTGTTTCTGTCCACGGGGGAACTGGAGGATTTCGCCGACAACATGGCCCGGGTGCAGCCGTTCCTTGCCCGGCTTTCCCGAAACCCCACGCTTCCCGGCGTCACCGGGCTCCTGGAGCAGGCGCTGGACGCCGCCGGGCAGGGCAGGTCCGTGGACATGGGGCCGTTTTTGTCCACCCTGGCCGAGGGGCTCGACGCGGCGGCCGAGGGGCGCACGTGGCACATGTCCTGGACAAGACTCATGTCCGGGGACGACCCCGGAGCCCTGTCCACCCGGTCGCTTGTCATGGCGAAACCGCGCCTCGACTTTTCGAAACTGGCTCCGGGAATCGAGCCCATGGAGGCGGTTCGGGAAACCGCGCACGGCATCGGCCTGGTTCCGGAAAACGGGGTTCGGGTACGCCTCACTGGCGACATCGCCCTTGAAACCGAGGAGTTGCTGTCGGTCCGGCGCGGCGCGGAGCTGATGGCCGGTCTGGCCTTCGTGCTGGTGGGCATCGTCCTGTTCGCGGGCCTGCGTTCGCCCCGGCTCGTCCTGGCGTGCCTCGCCACGCTGGTGATGGGGCTTTTGTGGACGGCGGGATTCGCCACCGTGGCCGTTGGGCACCTGAACCTGATTTCCGTGGCCTTTGCCGTGCTGTACATCGGCCTGGGCGTGGACTACGCCATACATTTCGGCCTGCGGTACAAGGATTTCGTCGACCAGGGCACCCCCCGGGACGAGGCGTTGCGGGAAAGCGCCCGGGACGTGGGATCGTCCCTTGTCATCTGCGCGCTCACCACGGCGGTGGGATTCTACGCGTTCGTGCCCACCGTGTTCGACGGCGTGGCCGAGTTGGGCATCATCGCGGGTACGGGCATGTTCATCAGCCTCGTGGCCAACCTGACCACCCTGCCCGCCCTGCTGGCCCTGCTGCCGTTGTCGCCATCGAAACCCAAAAGCCTTTTGCCGGACAACCGATTCACCAACGCCCTGCTCACCCTGCCGTTGCGCCGCCGCACCACCATACGCTCCGTATCCGTGGCCCTGGCCGTGGTGGGGCTCCTGTTCATCCCGTTTGCCACCTTCAACTACAACACGCTGGACCTGCAGCCCGCGGGCAACGAATCCGTGCGCATGTTCCGCGAACTGTTGCGGGAAAGCCACCTGTCCCCGTGGAGCCTGGCCGCGATGGAGAACGGCCGGGAGGAGGCCGAACAGCTTGCCAAACGGTTGACCGCCCTGCCCGAAGTGTCCATGGCCGTCACCGCGTCCAGCTTCATCCCGGAGAAACAGGGGGAGAAGCTGGGGGTGATCGCGGACATGTCCCTGGTGCTGGGTCCGGGCCTTGCCGTCAGCGGGAAGGTGGGGGGCACGCCGCCGGACATGGCGCGACAGGCCCTGGACGGCCTTGCCAGTGACCTCGGGGAGTACGGAGAGACGGCGTCGGGCGGGGAAACCGCGGAAGAGGCCCGGCGCCTGCGGGGGCATATCCGGGATTTCCTGGACAGGGCGGACGCGGCCGCGCAGGACGAACGGCAAAGGATGTACGAACGCCTGGAGGACGGTTTGTTCAGGACGCTTCCGGGCAGGCTGGAGTCCTTTTCCCTCGCCATGGAGGCGGATGAGGTGGGCGTCGGCGACATTCCTCCGGAATTCGCCCGGCGCTGGATCGCCGGTGACCAGCGTTGGCTTGTTCGGGTCTTTCCCGCGCACGACCTGGACGACCGGGCGGCCATGTCCGCGTTCGTGGACGCGGTGGTTGCCGTGGCGCCGGACGCCATAGGATTTCCCGTGATCCTGGTGGAGGCCGGCCAGGCCGTGGTGGGCGCGTTCCAGCATGCGTTCGCCTATGCGCTGGTCGCCATCACCCTGCTGTTGTTCCTCCTGCTGGAATACAGGCGAGACGCCCTGCTGGTCCTGTTTCCCCTGCTCCTGGTGGGCGAGTTGGTGGCCGTGTTCTCCGTGGTGTTCGACGTGCCGTTCAACTTCGCCAACGTGATCGCGTTGCCGCTGATCCTGGGCATAGGCGTGGACAACGGCATCCACATGGTGCACCGCATCCACCAGTCCCCTCCCGGGGAGGTGAACCTTTTGCGCACCAGCACGGCGCGGGGCGTGTTCTTCTCCACCCTCACCACCATGTGCGGGTTCGGCAACCTTGCCATCTCCCCCCATCCGGGCACTGCCAGCATGGGCCTCATGCTCACGGCAGGCATCGTGCTGACCCTGGTGAGTACCCTGTTCGTGGTGCCGGCCATGGTCCGGCACCGGGGTCCGAAAGGCAGGGCTGCTTGATTTCCCATCAAAAAAGGGGGATACTGGGTTTCGGTATCACGGCGCGGTGTTCAACCGGGAGCAAGGCATGGCGAAAAAGATTCCCATAGGAAAACTGGGCAGGACCCTGACCAGCGGCAAGACGGCGGCACGGGTGGGCGGCGAGTACGTCAAGTATTTCGCCTCCCGGCCCTTTCTGAGCAGGCAGCAGCAGGCCCACGCGAGGGTGGAACTGGACAGAACCAGCGCCCGCATCCTCTTCAAGGGCCTGGCCCAGCTCAAGGGCACGGCCATGAAGGCGGCGCAGATGTTGAGCCAGGAGCTCGACATGCTGCCGGACGAGATCCGGGAGGAACTGGCCAAGTCCTTCAACAAGGTGCCGCCCATCGAGAGCGGCCTGGTGCGCACCATCATCGAGGAGGGCCTGGGCAGGCCCCTGGACGAGGTGTTCGGCTCCCTTAGGGCCAAACCCTTTGCCGCGGCGTCCATTGGACAGGTGCATTACGGCACGACCCCGGACGGCCAGCCCGTGGCCGTCAAGGTCCAGTACCCGGGCATCAACGAGACCATCAGGAGCGACGTGTCCATGATGCGCACCGTGTTGCGTCCCCTGCCGGATTACGACCTTGTGGAACCGGCGCTGGTCGAGATCGAAAAGCGCCTTCTGGAGGAGGTGGACTACGTCCGGGAGGCGAAGAACATCCGGTACTTCGCGGAAAACGTGGAGATACCCGACGTGAACTTTCCTCCGGTGTACGACGCGGGATGCTCCGAGACGGTCCTCACCAGCGGCTTTCTCACCGGCACCCCCCTCCACGAATGGATCGACAGGGGGCCGAGTCAGGCGCAACGGGACGAGGTGGCGCGGCGGCTCCACGAGATGTTTCTGCTGTGCCTGTACGAGTACAACGTGCTGCACGCGGACCCGCATCCCGGCAACTTCCTGATCAACGACGACCTGTCCATCGGCGTGGTGGATTTCGGGTGCGTGAAGCATCTGCCAGCGGACTTCGTGGAGGGATACCGCCAGCTGCCCCGTGCCGTGGTGGAGAACAACCGGGACAAGTATTTCGAGCTGGCCCGGCGCCTGGGCTTTTTGCGAAACGGCCTCCCCCCGGACGTCCAGGACCGGATTTACGAGCTCACGTTCAGGATCGGCAGGTGGTTCACCCCGGTTTTCCAGGAGGAGCCGTTCGACTTCGGAGCGAACCGGCAGTGGCTGCTGGAAGGCAGGGCCTTTGCCCGGGAGGGATACAGGCTGCGCAGGAATTTCGAGGTGAACCCCAACTTCGTGTACCTGGACAGGACCCGCTACGGCCTGACCCGGCTGTTCGAGAGACTGGGCGCGCGGCTTAGCTTCCGAAACCGGTACGAGTGGGCGGATTGAGGGAGGCCGACGGCGGGCAGCCGGTTCCCGGACCATCACCTATACGGTTTTATGGCGTGACAAACACCAAGGATACCGAGGACGGGCCGAAAAGGTCCGGTCCCACGCTGTTTCCCCTGGCGCCGGCGCATCTCGCGGGCCTGGGCGCATTCCAGCTTGCGGCGGCGGCCTGGCTTTTGGGCAGGCCCCTGCTGGGCGCCCTGCCCCTGGCCGTGTTTCTGCTGCTGTGCGCGGTGGCGCCCTTTGTCCAGCGGCTGCGGTTCTTTTTGCCCGTCGTGCGCAGGGCTCCGGGCAGGACCGCCGCTGTGGCCCTCACCTTTGACGACGGCCCCGATCCCCTGTCCACTCCCGTGCTGCTGGAGCTGCTGCGCGTTCTGGACGTGCGCGCCACCTTTTTCATGGTGGGGCAAAAGGTCCGCGACAACCCGGACATCGTACGCCGTGTCCTTGCCGAAGGCCACGAGATCGGCAACCACTCGGACAGCCACGACGTACTGTTCGCCCTGCGGTCCGTGAACCGGGTTCGGGAGGAGATTTCCCGCTGCCAGAAGTCGCTGGCCGAACACGGTGTACGGCCCCTGGCGTTCCGTCCTCCCGTGGGCATTACCAATCCCAGGCTGTTCGGTCCGCTGCTGGAGCAGGGCCTTTTCTGCGCGGGGTTTTCCGTGCGCGGCGGGGACCGGGGCAACCGCGCGGTTCGGGGCATTGCCGGCCGGGTGACAGGCCGGGCGCGGGGCGGCGACGTGATCGTCCTGCATGACAGCGCCCCTTTGGAGCCGGGAGACCTCTGCGTCTGGCTGGAGGAAGTGCATGCCACGGTCGTTGGTTTGAAAAGGCGCGGCCACACGCCCATGCCCCTTGGCGCCCTGCTGGGCAGGCCGGTGATGGAGCCGGTCCGGGATGCTGAGGCGGGCCCGGTCCGGGCGTTTTACGATTCCCTTGCCGACGATTACGACGCGGAGCAGGAACGGACGGGCCAGTCCCCTGCCCGCCGGGTGGAGCGGGAGTTGTTTGAAGGGTTCCTGGAAACCGTGCCCCGGGACGCCAGGGTTCTGGAAATCGGCGCCGGCACCGGCAGGTTCACCCTGGAACTGGCGGGCCGAGCCCAAACCGTGCACGCTCTGGACATTTCTCCCCGGATGCTGGCCATACTGGAGCGAAAGGCCCGTGACCGGGGTGTGTCCAACATTGAAACCGTCGCCGGCGACGTGGCCGCGAAAAGGATTTCCGGCCCCTACGACGTGGTCTGCTCCTTCTCCGCGTTCGAATACGTCCCCAACCTCTCCGGGTTGCTGGAAAAATGCGCCCGCAACCTCGCGCCGGGAGGCGCCCTGTACTTCACCACGGCCCACGCGTCCCTGTTTCGCTTCTTCGTCCAGATAGGCAACGCCATGCGACAGGGCGTTTGGCTGCACGCCCGGACGAAACGCCGCACCCGCCGCATCCTGCGCGATCTTGGCATGGAGGATGTGTCCGTCACCAGCCACGGCATGGTGAACCCGCTCAACGGAGGGTTGATACTGGCCGCATGGGCCCTGAAACCCGGGAGAAGAAACGCGCGGAAGCAGGAGGCGCCCCTGCCCTGACAAGCGACAGGTTTGGTTGACAATAGGCACGGTAAATACTATTGTACGCCGAGCGACTATGAATCCGGGCGCCTGCCGGGCCGGGTTCGATGAACTTCTCCCCCCGGTGCATGAAAGGAATGATCATATGGCTGAAGGAATTCTTGAAATAAGCGACGACAATTTCGATTCGGACGTCCTCAAGGCGGACAAGCCGGTGCTCGTGGATTTCTGGGCTCCATGGTGCGGCCCCTGCCGGGCCATCGGCCCCATCGTGGAGGAACTGGCCGGAGAGTTGGGCGACAAGGTCGTGTTCGGCAAGTGCAACGTGGACGACAACCCGGTGACCCCCGGCAAGTTCGGAATTCGCGCCATTCCGACGCTGATGGTGTTCAAGGGCGGCGAGGTCGTGGAGACCATCACCGGACTCGTGCAGAAGCCCAAGATCGAAGAAGCGCTCAACAAGGCGCTGTAGGCCGGCGTGCCCACAACGGCGCCTCGAGGAGCCGTCCGGACCGTCCACATCCGGGGGGCTCTTTGCGTTTGTGATAACCCTGACAGCCCGTTGAAAAACTCGAGATTTGCAGCCTGTTCAAAAACGATGAGATGCAAGGCGCGCGAATTTCGAGGAATAATAAGGCGTACTTATGGTACGCTGCACTGACGAGAAATGAAGTGCAACGCCGC
>JBKHBM010000036.1:0-37222 GCA_046542385.1 Desulfatibacillaceae bacterium
TCATCGTTTTTGAACAGGCTGCAAATTCCGAGTTTTTCAACGGGCTGTTACAAAGGGCCGTCCCCCTTTCGGGAGACGGCCCGTTTTCATCGTTTTTCGCCGAAAAATCCGGTCTTCGGACTTTTAGGAGTCCCATGACTTATCGGGAGTCGCACTCGATTGCAAGCATTTTGCGCCAAAAACGAACGTTTCCGAAGCAAATTTCCGGACGCCGCCAGTATCGGACACTGCCTATTGATCGTGAATCCAGTCGCTTGCCAGCCTGTTGAAAAACACGGTCCGCGGCGTTGCGGCGCACCCCGGCACTGCCCGCTTCCCGGAATTCGCGCCCCTTGCATCTCATCGTTTTTGGCCAGGCTGCAACGTCCGGGGCTTTCAACGGACTGCTACTCCCCGACCCTGGGCAGCTTCTCCTCCCGGGCCCGTACCTCGGGGCTGGTGACCAGGGCATGAACCAGGTCCGCGGGAATCACCTTCGCCAAACCCGAGTTTTCCTCGAATACCACGCGGGTGCGGCCCGTGTGCGCGCCCACCGCCGGCTCCACGTACGGGATGAACGCCTGGACCACGCCCACGAATCGCTCCTCGTTGATGAGGGGCGTGGACAGTGCCGAGCCTACCTTCACGGGGGGATAATACACCACGGGCCCGCCCGAGTTGCCCGGAAACACCTGGACGTCCGCCACGATGTTTTTGGGCCCCGACCTCCCGGCCATGCCCTTCCTGGCGATGGGGTTCGCGTGGTCCGTGGCGCGAAGACCCAGGGGAAAACCCAGGACCAGCAGCGGCGTCCCCGCCTGCACGTCCTTGTACGACAGGAACGCGTCCAGAGGGATGGCGGCGATCTCCGACGTCCTGCGCCAGCCTATGAACCTGCAGGCGATGTCCACCTCCGGCGCCAGGAACCAGCCTCCCAGGCCCTGTTTGCGCAAGGGGGCGTCCTCGACGAGGATGCTCTTGCCGGAAAGGTCGTTCAACCGGTATGCCAGACCCTCCAGCAACTTTCCGTCCCTGCCCAGGATCACGTGCTTTGTCGTCACCAGCAGGATGTGCCGGTCAGGCGTGCGCACCAGAAATCCGGTACCCACGGGTTTGGGGTCCGCGTCCTCCCGGAGTATCTCCAGGGAAACCACGGCGGCCAGCCATTTCTGGTTGAAAAACGACGTCTTCCCCTGGCTGGTCAACCCGCCGGCGTCGGCCGACGCAACGGAGCTTTCGTTCCGGGCCAACAGAACGTCCCCTTCTCCGGCGAACAGGTTTCCCGCCCACAGGCAGGCCAGAAAAAACACAATCGGCAACAGCGCGGCGCGGACCGGCGTCTTTCCTCTCATTGACGGATTCCTTTCAAGACTCGTGTGCATGGAACACTCCTTTGGCCCGGTCACGGAAAAATCCTGATACCGATCGCCGGCGCCGGCAAGTTTCACGGCGGCTACACCAGGATGGTGTCCTCGTGGGAATAGGCCGGTGTGCACACGCACAGAAGGCGCATGGGTTTCGAGCCCGTGTTCACCAGCCCGTGGGCGGTGCCCGGGGGGATGAGAACCGTGTCTCCCGGCGCCACGTCGAAGGTGTCGTCCCCCAGGAGCATTGTTCCGGCGCCCGAAGTGAAGTGGTAAATCTCCTCGGTGGCATCGTGCCTGTGCGCGTGGCTGGCGAGACCCGGGGCCAGTTCCGCCTCGGCCAGGCTGGCGCCCGAGTTGCCGTGCACGTCCGGGTGCATCAACTCCCGGATTACGGTGCCGTCCCTGGTGGTGTACGGTTCCACCCCGGCATACGGGATTCTCATGGGTCTCCTCCGTGGCGGCTACACCAGGGATCAGTCCAGGCCCTGCTCCCGCCTGTATTTCGCGATCTGCTCTTCGAGCGTGCGCATGTGGGGACCGTCCGGGGTCCACAGGGCGCAACTGTTGACGAGGTACTTGAGCCCCTCGACCTCGTCCAGGCTCGTGGGCATGGGACGGGGGTGCCGGGCGAAGGTGGTCCAGAACCCGTGCAGCGCCGGCGGTCCCATTACGATGACCAGGTGGGTGAGGTGGGAGCATCCCTGGGCCCCTCCCATGAGGCCACGCACCTCCTCGCTGTATCCAGGGCTGATCCTGAGCCCCACCACCCTTTTGATGGAATCGAGCACCTCCACGCATTCATCGGAGGGCAGCTCACGGACCTCGGCTTCGGCATCCAGTATGGTCATGGGCCAGTCGCCCACGAGAAGGCGTGCGCAGAACCAGTGGACGACCCCGGCCTCCCGGGGGTTGTTGTCCCAGTGCCGGTAGATTTCGACGAGTCGTTCGTCCTTGAGCCAGCCCTCCACCACCACCCGGCCTTCGCCGGCGGGATAGGTGGAGATGTCGAGGTTGCGTCGGTGAACGGGTTCCCTGTCCTGTATGAGGTCCTTGAGGTTGTTTTCGGCCATAGGTGCGACCTCCGTATGGTCCGGCGGGGCAAAGACGAGCGCTCGTTCTTTAAAGCCGCGGCGCAATGCCTTGCAAGGCCGGAGGATTCAATGTTCGTTGTCCTCCCATGGTGAAGGATTCGGTTGCGAACATTAGCACACACCCGGAGGGGGCGCAATCGCCTGGAACGGGAATTCACCCCCCTTGCCCAGGGAAAATTCAGCCATTGCCCCGGATCGGGAGGAATCGTGAAAACAGCCGGGAAGGGAGGATCAGGCCGCGTCGGATTCGTTCCCCCGGGCCCTGGGAGCCGAAGACCCTGCCGGACGCGACCTTTTCGCCGGAAGGTGTTCGCCCGGCCCGGGGGATGGAGGAACATCGGGAACAACACGGGCTTTTGCCCCGTGCCTGAATCCGTGAGCGGTCTCAGGTGGTGTGGGCGCAGGAAAGAGGCCTGTCGACCGTGCCAAAGTACGCCGGCCGGGCACCCATGCCGTGCCGCACGGGAGGGCGAAAAGGATTTTCACCCGCCGGGTGAAACAAACGTTTACTCAAGAACATTCAAAAAGCCCGGTCTATGGGGTTCTTGAAGGACTATTCAATATTTCGTCACGGATTCAGGCCGTGGTGGCCCTCCCGTCAGCTGTTTGGGTGGCGCGGCGGACCGTGGGAGGGGTGCGGTCACGTCTGTTCCCTGTCATGCAGTCCGCCGCGCGCCCGGTTGTTGTCTCCCTTTTGGGGAGTGAAGCGGGGAAGAGAGTCCAGGCATGGTGTCAATCGGGCGCGGGGCAGGTCGGCGGGAAACAGGCCGCCAGGGCGTACCCGCATGCCCCGCGGGAGCCGATGGGTCCGCCAACACGGTCATACCCTCGATTGCGGCCCGAAATCAGATGCTGTTGAACCCGTTTTTCCAGTAATTCGCCTCCTCGTCCATGGCCCTGGCCTTGCGCGCCAGCTCCCGTGCCTGCACCAGGGCGCCGGCAGGCGCCTGGTATCCGGAGTAGACGTGCCGCCGGATTCTGGCCCTGGCCTCCTCGAGACGTGCCGCCAGTTCGATCCTGGCGTCGGACCTGGCCAGTATCCGGTCCCTGGCCTCGCGGTACCTGTCCGAGGCCCAGCGGCTTTCGTACTCCCGGAGGTCCTCGATGGAGTCCCGCTTCAGTTGAATGGGACAGTCCACCGGAGACCACACAAGGACCTGCGCTTTCAGGCACAGCCCGAGAAGCTCGCCATTGGCCTGGGTTCTTTTGAGGTCCGCCCATGTATCGTAGAACAGGCCCAGACTCAAAACGAGCAGGGTACACAGGGTCACGCGAAACACCCGACGCCTGCGCCGCGCCCGCAGCCTTTCTCGTTGGATTTTCTCAAGGTAGCCAGCCATGGCACGCCCTCCTGTTGCCAGCCCGAGCGGCAGTGCGACGGCGCCCCCCGGGCCGTCGGCTGTCATACGGGAAACGGTTTTTCGATTTCGGACGAAATCCCTTCCTGAAATCGCCGCACATGGCTCCTTCTTACCTTTGGATTATCCATATCGCAATGAAGGAAACCACTTGTAAACGTTGCGCTTTTTCACAACCTCCGTGTGAAGTGACCCGTTGACGCCCGCCGGCTGGGTTCAAGACTGTTTCATTTCACCATGGCGCATCCGGTACTTTCCGTTCCGACGCCATTTCCATCCGGGCTTCGAACGGACCCGGGAATTTCGTCAATGGCCCGTTTCGCCGGGGTGCAACGTTGTTGGACAGGGACGAGCTTTCTGTGCTACCGATGGACATTGCGCCACGAGGACGGGATATCGTCCACCCCTGAAACGGCTTGCTTGCCATGCGTGAATTCTTCAAGGTCAAATCCATTGCCGAAACCATCGCCCTTGCCCGGGGTTTCGGGCGGGTGGGCACGGAAACCGTGCCTCTTTGCGGGGCGACGGGCCGCGTTCTGGCGGCGGAGGTGGCTGCGGACATGGACGTTCCCGGGTTTGACCGTTCCACCATGGACGGTTTCGCCACACGGGCGAAATCCACCTATGGGGCGAGCGCCACGAATCCGGCCATGCTCGCGGTGGTGGGTTCGGTGGCCATGGGTGAAAAGCCCTCCATGACGGTCGGGCCCGGCGAGGCGGTGCGGATTGCCACCGGAGGAATGCTGCCCCGGGGCGCGGACGCCGTCGTCGAGGTGGAGCATACCGAGGAGCTGGACGAGGACCTGATCGAGGTCACCAAGGCCGTGGCGCCCCTGGCCAGCGTGGTGCAGCGAGGCGAGGACGTGCGGAAGGGCGAGGTGCTCTTGCGGGCCGGGTCGCGGCTCCGGCCCCAGGACCTGGCCCTGGCCGCCTCTGTGGGCAGGGCCGGCCTTTGCGTGTACAAAACTCCCGTGGTGGGCATACTGTCCACCGGAGACGAAGTGGTGCCGGTCGAGGCGTTGCCTGAACCCGGCCAGGTTCGGGACATGAACGCACACGCGCTGTTCGGCCAGATGGTGGAGGCATGGGCCGTGCCCCTGTTGCTGGGGATTGTCCCGGACGATGAAAAAGCCCTGTACGAGGCCATGACAGACGCCCTGGGACGGTGTGACGTGGTGCTGGTGTCCGGCGGCAGCTCCGTGGGAACCCGGGACCATACGGTGTCCGCCATCGAAAGGCTGGACGACTCCCAGATTCTGGTGCACGGAGTCGCCATAAGTCCCGGCAAGCCCACCATCCTGGCCCGGAGCATGGGCAGGCAGGTATGGGGGCTTCCGGGAAACGTCGTCTCCTGCATGGTGGTGGCCCGCGCGCTGGTCGGACCCGCCGTGGCCCACCTGGGCGGTCTCGTGGGCGAGCCGTCCCCGGGTCCCTCCGTTCTGGCGAAACTGGCCCGAAACGTGCCTTCCGTAATGGGACGGACGGACTACATACGCGTACGGTTGTCCACCCGGGAGGATGGACACCTCGCGGAGCCGCTGTTCGGCAAGTCCGGGGTGATTCGCACCATGGTGGAGGGCCAGGGCATGGTCGTCGCGAGCGAGAACGCCGAGGGCCTCGAGGCGGGGACCCTGGTGCGGGTGCAACTGTTCTGAATTGCCGGAACCGCGGGCCTGCCATACACTTTGCCCTTGACAACCACCTGACGAGGAATCGGGCATGAACGGAAAACGACATGTCTATCTGGACATGAAAACCCGGGCCGAGGCCCTGGACATACTGCTGGAAACCCTTTCCGGACGACCATTGGTCGGCACCGAGGAGGTCGCAACGCCGCACGCCGTGGGCCGCGTCCTGGCCGAACCGGTGTACGCGGTGCTTTCATCCCCCGCCTTTCACGCCGCGGCCATGGACGGGATCGCCGTGCGGGCCAGGGACACGTATGGCGCGACCGAAGCCGCCCCCAGGCAGCTTTCGGCGGGAGACCGGGCCGTGTTCGTGAACACGGGCCACCGGCTGCCCGAAGGCATGGACGCGGTCATCATGATCGAGAACGTGCACCGGGTGGACGAAGGCGTCCTGGAGATACGGAAGGCGGCGTATCCCTGGCAGCACGTGCGCAAGGTGGGCGAGGACATCGTGGCCACGGAGCTCTTGTTTTCCCAGAACCGGTACGTGGACCCTCCCGGGATGGCCGCCATGCTCACCGCCGGTGTCCGGAAGGTGAGGGTGCGCGCCCGTCCCCGGGTGCTGATCGTGCCCACCGGCGACGAGCTGGTTCCCTGGGACGCCGTGGAACCCGAAGACATCCAGCCCGGACAGGTGCTGGAGACCAACAGCGAGATGATGGGTAAACTGGTGGAGCAGACCGGCGGTGAATGGACCCGGACCCACATCGTGCCCGACGACTTTTCCACTATTCGTGACGAGGTGGCCCGCGCCGCCGAACAGGATGTCCACCTGGTGCTGGTGCTGGCCGGCTCTTCCGCCGGAAGCGAGGACCACACGGCCAACGTCATCGCCGAACTGGGCCGGGTGCTGGTTCACGGCGTCACCGTGATGCCCGGCAAACCCGTGGTCCTGGGAGAGATTTCCGGAACCCCGGTCGTGGGCGTGCCCGGGTACCCGGTATCGGCCATTGTCGCGTTCGACGAATTCGTGCGGCCGCTTTTGGGTCGGATGCTGGGCAAATGGCCCCTGGTGGAGGACCGCCCCCGGGCCATGGTGGAAGCCTCCCGGAAAATTCCCTCCAGACTGGGGATAGAGGACCTGGTCCGGGTTCGCCTGGGTCGCGTGGGAAAACGGATCGTGGCCACACCCCTGCCCCGGGCGGCCGGCTCCATCACTTCCTTCACCGAGGCGGACGGTATCATCCGGATACCCAACCAGAGCGAGGGGGTGGGACCGGGGGAACCGGTGGAGGCGGAACTGCTCACCGCCCGCGCCGCCATCGACAACACCATCGTGGTGGTGGGCAGCCATGACAACACCCTGGACTGCCTGGCCGACGAGCTGAAAGCCGGGCATCACACGGCCACTCTTTCCTCCAGCCACGTGGGAAGCACCGGCGGTCTTCTGGCCGTGAAACGCGCGGCGTGCCACGTCGCCGGCACCCATCTTCTGGACACCAGCGACGGCACCTACAACATTTCCTACATAAAACGCATGCTGCGGGACGTGCCCGTGCGGCTTGTGCACCTTGTGATGCGGGACCAGGGCTTCATGGTCCCGAAGGGCAACCCCGGGGGCATCCGGGGCGTGGAGGACCTGTCCCGCGCCGACGTCGTTTTCATCAACCGCCAGGCAGGCTCCGGCACCCGCATCCTCCTGGATTACAAACTGGAACAGGCCGGGATCGAACCGGACGCCATCGCCGGTTATGAAAACGAGGAGTTCACCCACATGAACGTGGCCGCCTCGGTAATGAGCGGCGCGGCGGACTGCGGTTTGGGCATCATGGCCGCGGCCCGCGCCCTGGGGCTTGATTTCGTCCCCGTGGTCACCGAACAGTACGACCTGGTCATCCCGGTGGAATACTTCGATACCGGCCCCATCCAGGCCATGCTGGAAACCATCCGTTCGCCGGGATTCATTGAACGGGTGAACGCCCTGGGCGGCTACCACACGGAGCGTACCGGCGAGATTCTGATGTGAGGGGCGGCCGGGACTGAACGTATTGTGGAAAGGACGGCACACGCATATGGCTTCGGACAAGACCTGGCGGCTGGTCTCCTGGAACGTTAACGGGATCCGGGCCGCTCACAAGAAGGGCCTCCCTGAGATTCTGGAGAAGTTGGACGGCGACGTGATCTGCCTGCAGGAGACCAAGGCCCACCCCGAGCAGTTGCCAGGGGAACTGGTGGAACCGGACGGATACAAGGCCTACTACAATGCCGCGCTGAAACGCGGCTATTCCGGAGTTGGCGTGTTCACCCGACACGAGCCCCTGGACGTGCGGCAGGGTATCGGCATGGAGGAGCATGACACCGAGGGCCGGGTGCTCACGCTGGAGTTCGACACCTTTTACCTTGTCAACGTGTACTTTCCAAATGCCCAGCCCAAGCTGGCCCGGCTGGATTACAAGCTGGAGTTCGACCGGGCCCTGCAGGACTACGCGGACGGCCTCCTGGAGAGAAAGGACGTGGTGGTGTGCGGCGACTATAACGTGGCCCACAAGGAGATCGACCTGGCCAACCCGGAGACCAACCGGCAGAACCCGGGCTTTTCACCCGAGGAGCGTCGCTGGATGGACGAATTCCTGGCAGACGGGTGGGTGGACACCTTCCGCATGTTCGAGCAGGGCGGAGGCCATTACACGTGGTGGAGCTACCGGTTCAACGCCAGATCAAGGAACATCGGCTGGCGTATCGATTACTTCTGCGTGAACGAGGGCGCCCGGGATCGAGTGGTTTCCGCCTGGATCGAAAAGGACGTGTTGGGCTCGGACCATTGCCCCGTGGCGATGGAATACAGGGTGGGAGGGTGATGCCTTGCGGGAGATACCGCTTTCCAAGGACACGGAGCGGATAAAGGGAGGATCGGGATGCCGCATGGTATCGAAACAGTTCCGGCGAAATCCAGGCTGCCCAGGATCGTAGCGCGGCTTTTCGTCAAAATGTACATGAAACCCAGGTTCGGCGTCGATTCCGGCCACGAGGACACCCGCAGGGCGCTGGACCTGGCCAGCAGGCTGGCCATCCCGCCCAGGGGCACCCGGTACCGCAAGGTGATCGCCAACGGAGTTCCCTGCGAATGGATCGCGGGTCCGGGAGTTTCCATGGAATCCGGGGCGGTGATTCTGTACCTGCACGGCGGCGGCTTCTGTTCCGGCTCGCCGGCCACGCACCGCCAGATGATAGCCGGGATATCCGGGGCTTCCGGGGCCCGCGCACTGGCCGTGGACTACCGCCTCGCCCCGGAGCATCCCTATCCCGCCGCCAACGAGGACTGCATGGCCGCCTGGGACTGGCTGCTTGCCGAAGGTGTCCCGCCGGAGAAGATCGTGGTGGGCGGAGACTCGGCCGGCGGCGCGCTCACCCTCATGCTGCTCTTGGAACTGAAGGCAAGGGGCGGGGACATGCCGGCAGGCGCGTTCTGCCTGTCCCCGTTGACGGACGCGGCCCATTTCGACGGCGAGTCCTACCGTACCCGGAGCCATTGCGATCCCTGGCTGGGCCCGGATGTCGCCCCGCACCACAGCAGGCGGTACATACCAGACATGGACAATCCACCCGCGATCGTGTCACCTGTACGAGCCGATCTGTCCGGCCTGCCTCCCCTGTACATCCAGGTGGGGGACGACGAGGTGCTGCTCAGCGATTCCACGAGGCTTGCCGAACGCGCCGCCGCCGCCGGTACCCGGGTGAGGATCGAAGTGTGGGAAAAAATGTGGCACGTATTCCAGTCCTTTGCGGTGATCCTTCCCGAGGCCAGGGAAGCCATCCGGCGGCTGGGGACGTTTGTCGGGCGACGGACCGGATGAACCGGTCGCGGGTCGGAGGCTGCATGATCAAGCCAAAACCACTGGCCATGGGCGCCACCATCGGGGTCGCCGCGCCCGCCTCCTGTTTCGAGCCCGGGCGGTTTGAACGGGGCCTTCAGGCCCTGTCCTCCCTGGGGTGCGAAGTCCTCGTGCCCGTGGAGACCCATGCCCGCAACGGGTACCTCGCCGGAGAGGACCGGCCCCGCGCCCTGGCCTTCACGGATTTGTGGCATACGCAAGGCGTGGACGCGGTCCTTTGCGCCCGGGGCGGATACGGATCCATGCGGCTTCTGGAGCACCTGGATTTCGCCGCTCTGTCCGCCGATCCCAAGCCCCTCGTCGGTTTTTCGGACATCACCGCCCTTTTGGTAACCCTGGTGCGCCGCGCCGGCCTGGTGGTCTTCCACGGACCGGTTCTTACCTCCCTGGGCGCCGGAATGGTGCAGGACCGGGTGGCCCTGTGGGACGCCCTGACCTTTTCCGGAACACAGTCCATCCGCATTCCCAGGCCCGTTGTCGTGAGGCCGGGCAGGGCCGCTGGGACCGTGCTGGGCGGCAACCTGACAACCCTGTGCCACATGGCCGGCACTCCATTCCAGCCGGATTTCTCCGGATGCCTGCTGTTTCTGGAGGACAGGGGGGAAGCTCCATACCGACTGGACAGGATGTTGTGGCAGATGAACGCTTCGGGCATGCTGGACGGCGTGCGCGGGGTGATCCTGGGCTCCTTTGCCGACTGCGGGCCGCTGGACGTGGTGTGCTCCCTGGTCGCGGAGGCATTGCCGGACCGCGCCGCGCCGGTGGTCGCCGGTTTTCCTGCGGGTCACGGCCCGGAAAACCTCACCTTCGCCATGGGCGTCGAAGCTACCCTGGACACGGACACCGGAATGCTGGAATACCACGAACCCGCCCTGGAGGAACGCTGATGAAAAAGGCGCGGGACCTCATGGACAAGGCCGTGGACAGGAGGGTCTTTTCCGGTGGCGTGGTCCTGGCCGCCACCGCCGGGACCGTCGTCTTTGAAAGCGCCCACGGGTACACCCGGTACCGGGGGGGCGCGCCGGTCACCAGTGGCACGCTGTTCGACCTGGCCTCCCTTACCAAGCCCCTGGCCGGGGCCGCGGCGGCACTGGTTCTGTCCGCCAGGGGGGAATTCGGCCTGGGTCTGGAGCTGGGAGACCTGGTCCCCGAGTTCCGGGACACGGAAAAGGCCCGCGTCACCATGGTCCAACTGCTGGGCCACTCCTCCGGCTTTCCCGCGTGGAAGCCGTATTACGAGGTGCTGGAATCGGCGCCGCCGGAGACACGCAAGTCCCGGCTGTTGCACATGCTGGTGAACGAGCCCCTTGCCTACGAACCCGGAACGGCCACCGAGTACAGCGATCCCGGGTACATGGCCCTGGGTTTCGCCCTGGAAAGGGCCGCGGGCACGCCCCTGGACCGTTTCTGCGCGGAAGCCGTTTACCGCCCCCTTGGCGTGAAGGACCTGTTTTATCTCCCCGTGGGCCAGGGGCCGCCTGCCGGACGCGATGTCGCCGCCACGGAGGACTGCCCCAGGAGGGGCAGGCTACTGGCCGGGGAGGTCCATGACGACAACTGCCACGCCATGGGCGGCGTCTGTGCCCACGCCGGACTGTTCGGCACGGCCTGGGCCGTGTTCGCCGTGGCCCGGGACATCCTCGCCGCGAGAAACGGACGGACGGACGCACCGGTGTTCGACCCGGACCATACGCGACGGTTTCTCACCATCCACCCCGGTCCGGGGAGTTTCGTGGCCGGGTTCGACACGCCCACGCGCCCGGCTTCCAGTTCGGGCGAACATTTTTCGGATTCGTCCGTGGGGCATCTGGGATTTACGGGCGTTTCCCTTTGGATGGACCCGGAAAAGGACGTGATCGTCGTGCTCCTCACCAACCGGGTTCATCCCGATCGTGAAAACGATGCAATAAAAAGCTTTCGTCCGGCGTTGCATGACGCTATAATGGACACGCTTTCCATAAAATGATCCTGATTGTCGAGCGGTTTGCCGGGCCCGTGCGTGCCAAACCGGGCCTCGACGTCTCCCTTTGGCCGCCGTTCAACCCGGTCGCGGGCAATTCGCCCCCTGCATGCCCCGTGGGGCAAATTGCCCCGATTCCATGCTTCGCGAGGCGTGACTACCTCATGAACGAGGGTGTCGCGTGAGTGATTTCACAGGCTGGCGCCAGCATCCGATTCACCCCCACTTCGGGGAAAAAGGTCTGTAAACATACAAATTGCAAAGGATTTGCCCGGAAAGCATCCCGGAAAGGTCTGAAGACCCGGAAGTCCGGGCGCGGCGTACTTCAGGTTTGGCACGGCCATTGCCTGTTTCAGTATTCCGGTGTCCAAGGCAAATCCTTTCCCGGGCCAATACACGTTCCGGTCCGGGGCATTCTCCAAAGTCGATTTCAAGCTCTCATCCTCCTGAATCCGTGAGTGGCTTCAGGTGGTGTGGATGCAAGGAAGCGTCCCGCCGGCCGCACCCGGGTACGCCGGCAGGCCCTGACCCGCGGACACGCCGCATGAAACCGCCCTGAAAAGCGAAAAACCCTTACACCCAAGGTGAAAACAAGGTCCGTGTCAGAACATGCGGCAAGCCCGTTTCATGGGAGTTTTCATGGGTTTTTTCAACAGTTCCGTCACGGATTCGGGATCCTTGGCAGGCCGTTGAAATACCCGGAATTGGCTGCCTGGTCAAAAACCATGAGATGCAAGGCGCCCGAATTCCGCGGAGGTTGGCGTACCTAGCGTACGTCGCACCGGCGGGAAACGCGCCGCAACGCCGCGGATCGCGTTTTTCAACAGGCTGTTGGAGGTGTGCGGGTCCGCCATGGCGGCCCCGGCTTCGGGATGCCGCCGTTTCGGCGCGCCCCCTTGAAAACGTTTCTTTGAACCAATCGAGGAGTCGGTTTATGGACAAGCTGTCCAAGGACAGTGACGTTCTTCTGGAGTTGGAAGGCGTCCACATGTACTTCGGCCGGATTGCAGCCCTCGCCGGTGTGGACCTTCGCGTACGCAATGGCGAAATCCACTCGATCATCGGCCCCAACGGAGCCGGCAAGACGGTGATGATGAACTGCATCAGCGGCTTGTACCGCCCCCAGCGAGGCAACGTCTACTACAAGGGCAAGAAGATCAACCACGTGTCACCTCACCAGAGGGCGAAGCTCGGCATCGCCCGGACTTTCCAGAAAATAGAGCTGTTCGGCGGAATGACCGTGCTTGACAACATCCGGCTGGGACGGCACATCCACCTCAAGTCCGGCATCTTCTCGGGCTCCTTCTACATGGGCAAGACCCGCAGGGAGGAGATCAAGGCAAGGAAATTCATCGAGGAGGACATCATCGACCTGCTGGAGATCGAGAGCATTAGGGGCAAGAAGGTCAGCATGCTGCCCTACGGCCTGCAGAAGCGGGTGGAGTTGGGCCGCGCGCTGGCCCTGGAGCCGGAGTTGCTCCTGCTGGACGAGCCCCTGGCCGGCCTCAACCTCGAGGAGGTCGAGGACATGGCTCGTTTCATCCTGGACATCAACGAGGAAAAACGCTGGGGCGTGACCTGCATCCTGGTGGAACACGACATGGGCGTGGTCATGGACATCAGCCACAGTGTGTTCGTGCTCAACTTCGGCAACAAGATCACGGACGGGCCGCCCGAGAAGGTGCAGAGCAACCCCGAGGTGATTGCAGCCTATCTGGGCGAAGAGGAACTGTACGCGACACGGAGGTAAGAGACCTGATGGCGACATCACCGGCCGCCCAACTGAAGATTACCAAGGAGCTCACCATCCCCAAGCTGTTTTTGCAAAAATGCAAACAGTACGGGGACAAGAAGGTGGCCATGCGGGAGAAGGAGTACGGGATCTGGTGCCCGTACACGTGGGAGGACTACTACGAAAAGGTCAAGTACCTGTGCCTGGGCCTGGTGGCCCTGGGTCTGCAACGCGGGGACAAGGTGGCCATGATGGGCGACAACCGTCCCGAGGGTTTGTGGATCGAGATGGCGGCCATGTGCGCCGGCGGCGTCGGCGTGTGGCTGTTTCAGGACTGCATGATCGACGAGGTCAGGTACATCATCGACCACTCGGACACCCGCTATTTCGTGGGCGAGACCCAGGAGGAGGTGGACAAGGCCCTGGCCGTGTTCGAGGGATGCGGCATGCTGGAGAAAATCATCTGGGACGACCCCAAGGGCATGCGCAATTATCACCAGGAGATGCTCCTCAGCCTGGACGACCTTTTTGAACTGGGACGGAAGAAGGACCGGGAAGACCCCGAGCTTTTCGAGAAGCTGGCCAACGACGGCCACGGGGACGACGTCTGCCTGCTGTTCTACACCTCGGGAACCACGGGCAACCCCAAGGGGGTCCTGCTCACCCACTGGAACATGCTCACCATGGGCCAGAACCTCATGACCGTGGACCCCTGCTTCGAGAGCGACGACTTCGTCTCCTACCTTCCGTTCGCCTGGATCGGCGAACAAATGATGTCCATCTCCTGCGGCCTCCAGGTGGGTTACACCATCAACTTCCCGGAGGAGCCGGAGACGGCCACCGAAAACATCCGGGAGATAGGGCCCCACGTCATGTTCGCGCCCCCGCGCCTGTACGAGTCCATGACCCGGCAGGTGCAGGTGAAGTACATGGACAGCGGGTGGATCAAGCGCACCTTTTACAAGTGGGCCACGAAAATCGGGTACAAGGTGGCGGACCTGAAGTTTGAAAAGCAGCCCGTACCCCTGTGGCTGAGGGTGGCGCAGCTGTTCGCCTACCTCTTCGTGCAGATCAAGCTGAAGGACCACCTGGGCATGAGTCGGCTTCGCCACGCCTATACCGGCGGCGCGGCCATGGGCCCCGACCATTTTCGGTTCTTTCATTCCCTGGGAGTCAACCTGAAACAGATCTACGGGCAGACGGAAATCGCGGGAATCGCCATCGTGCACCGCGACGGGGACATCAAGTTCGACACGGTGGGCACCCCCATCCCGAACACCGAGGTGCGAATCGCCGAGGACGGTGAGATCCTGTGCAAGAGCCCGTCCGTGTTCATCGGTTACTACAAGAACGACGAGGCCACGGAAAAGACCCTTCAGGACGGGTGGCTGGCCACCGGGGACAAGGGCTCCATTGACGAGGACGGGCATCTCGTGGTGTTCGACCGCTCCAAGGACCTGATGACCCTGTCCGACGGCAGGCCGTTTTCACCCCAGTACCTGGAGACCCGGCTCAAGTTCTCCCCTTACGTGCAGGAAGCCTGGGTCATCGGCCATGAACGCCCGTACGTCACCGCGGTCATGTGCATCGATTACTCGGTGGTGGGCAAGTGGGCGGACGAGCGCAAGCTCAACTACACGAGTTACATGGAGCTGTCCCAGAAGCCCGAGGTGTACGATCTTGTGCAGAGCCAGATCGAGGAGGCCAACAAGGACCTTCCCGAACCGGCCCGCATCCACAGGTTCGTGAACCTCTACAAGGTGTTCGACGCGGACGACGACGAGCTGACCCGTACAAGCAAGCTGAAGCGCGGTTTCGTTGAAAAGCGGTACAAGCAGATCGTGGACGCCCTGTACTCGGACACGGACGTGGTGCACATGGACACCACCATCACGTACGAGGACGGCAGGGAACAGCACATCAAGACGGACCTCCGCATCCGGAAGGTGCGGCAGTAGGGAGGGCGCATGGAACAGTTCTTATCCACACTGGTAACCGGTATCCTGGTCGGTGGCATCTATTCGCTGGTGGCCCTGGGCTGGGTCCTCATCTACAAGTGCTCGGGCGTGCTCAACCTCGCCATGGGCGAGTTGACCATGATCGGGGCCTACGTGACCCTCACCTTCTACAGCATGGGCATACCCTTTATCCTGGCGGTGGTCGGCGCCCTGCTGGTCGGCATCATCCTGGGATACCTCACGGAGCGTATCTTCCTGGACAAGCTGATCGGCGAGCCCATCCTGGCCGTCATCATGGTCACCGTGGGCCTGTCCTTCTTCTTCCGCGGCCTCATGGGCTTCATCTGGGGCTCGGACACCAAGGTGTTCGATCCGCCGGTGTTCGCCATGCAGCCCATCGCCATCGGCTTTCTGAAGATCTCCCGGGTGCACATGTGGTCCTTCATCCTGGCCATCGTGCTGCTGCTCGTGTTCGTGGCCTTCTTCAAATACACCCGGTGGGGACTGTCCATGCAGGCCACGGCCGACGACGAAACCGCGGCGCTTTCCCTGGGCGTTTCCGCGAGGTTCGTGTACGCGGCCTCCTGGGCCATCGCCTTCATGAGCGCCGGAGTGGGCGGTGCGCTTCTGGGCAACATCAACGGCATCAACGTGTCTGTCGGGTACCTGGGGTTGCTCGTCCTGCCCGCGGTCGTGCTCGGGGGGTTGAACTCCGTCCCGGGCGCCATTGTCGGCGGCATCACCATAGGCGTCCTGCAGAACCTGTCCGGCGCTTACCTGGACCAGTATTTCCCGGGCGGCGTCAAGGAAATCGTGCCGTTCGTCTTCATGGCGGTATTCCTGCTCTTCAAACCATACGGACTTTGGGGCTGGGAGCGCATCGAGCGCGTTTAGCAACTGGAAACCATTCATTCCCGGAGGATTGACAGAGCATGTCCACTACCTGGTTGCCTTGCGGAAAGTACCACGAGACCTATTCACAGGATCATCAGTGGTGGCCCACGTGGTTCATACGCGGAAAGATGCTGCTGCTGTTTTTGTTCGTGTTCGTCCTGGTGCCGGTGGGCGCCATGTACGACAGGAACGTGGAGTACTTCGCCACGGTGCTCACCATGGTGGGATACACCGCGATGGGGGCCATGGGCGTGCAGTTGCTCATCGGTTACGCGGGGTTGATAACGCTGGGCCACGCCGCGTTCATCGCCATAGGCGCATACATCAGTACGCTTCTGGTGCTCCAGTTCCCGTGGCCGCAGTTCCTTCTGGACTGGGGTCTGGCCTACCCGTTGAGCATCATAGCCGGCGCCGTGGGGGCGGGGCTGTGGTCCGTGCTGTTCGGCCTGCCGTCGGCAAGGGTCAAGGGGTTTTACCTGATCCTGACGACCATGGCGGCCCAGTTCATCACGGTGGATTTCATCATCACCCAGTACATCAGCCAGGTGGGAGGCCGCGGCCAGGCCTTTTCCGTGCCGCCGGGTGCCATCAAGTTCGGCCCGTGGACCATTGACACGGAAATCAAGGTCTACCTGCTCATGGCCGTGCTTGCGCTGCTCATGACCGTGATCATGGCCAACCTGCTGCGTTCCAGGGCGGGACGGGCCTGGGTCGCCATCCGGGACAATGACATCGCCGCGGAAACCATGGGCATCAATGTCATCTGGCACAGGCTCACCGCCTTTTTCGTGGCCGGCGCCATGGGCGGCGTGGCCGGGGCGTTCTGGGTGTCCAACACCGCGGCCATCAGCCCGGAACACTTCCCGTGGTCCTGGTCCCTGTGGCTGGTGGGCGTCATCCTGATCGGCGGCGTGGGCACCATCCACGGCACCTTTTACGGTTCGTTGTTCATGGTGGTCATCGTGGAGGCGCTCCAGTGGGCCGTGATTCCTCTGGCCGACTCCTATCCCAAGCTGCTGATCGATTTCGCCTATCTCAAGGAAATGGCATTCGGCCTTGCGATATGCGCGTTTTTGATCTTTGAGCCCAATGGGCTGGCCTATAGATGGTGGCAGCTCAAGAACTACTTCAATCTCTGGCCGTTCTCCTATTAAAAGCGAATCCGGCCGGGCGTTTTCCGGAATGTCGAGAAGGTATGGCTAGATTGCTAACCCCGATTTTTTTGCCACCCAAAACAGGAGGAGACACCATGAGAATTTTCGGAAAGACAATGGTTGTGCTGGCTCTTTGCGTCTCGGTTTCCGCCATGGCGCTCGGGCCGGCCATGGCCGCGACAATCAAAATCGGCGGCATCATGGACACCACCGGAGCGACCTCGGACGTTGGCAAGGACTATGCCCTGGGCATGGACGAGGCCTTCAAGTACATCAATGACGAAGGCGGAGTGAATGGCAAGAAGATCAAGTACACCTGGTTCGACTACGGCTACCGGATTCCCGAGGCCATCACCAAGTACAAGCTGCTCAAGCGGCTGGGCGTCGTTGCCATCATGGGATGGGGCACCGGAGACACCGAGGCGTTGTCCCCCACGGTAAACAAGGACAAGATGCCCTATGTGTCGGCTTCGTACTCGGCGCACCTGACCGATCCCGAGAAGACGCGCTACAACGTCTTCTTCAGCTCGGACTACTCCACCAACGCCCGCGCCGCCCTCACGGCGTGGTACGAGACCAAATGGAAGAAGAACCCGGACTACGGCAAGCGCAAGCCCCGGATGGCCTGCGTGTACATGTTCGCCTCCCCGTATTGCTCCGCGCCCATCGAGGCGCTGAAAAACCACGCCGAACTTCTGGGATTCGAGATAGGCGAAGACCAGGACGTGTCCCTGTTCGCCCTGGACGCCCAGAGCCAGGTGTCGGCCCTCAAGGCCTTCAAGCCCGACGTCTGCTGGCACGGCAACACCACCATGAGTGTTTCCGCCACCATGCGCGACGCCTATTCCCATGAACTGGGCGCGGACTGGATCCTCAACAACTGGGGATTCGACGAAAACCTGCCCAGGCTCGCGGGCGAAGCCGCCAAGGGCGCCATGGGCGCCACACCCTGCGCCTTCTTCGACCAGGAGTCCAAGCACATGGACAAAGTTGTCGAATACGCCAGGAAGTACAACCCCAGCATTCCCAATGAAAAGCGCCTGATCCGCACGGTCCAGGCGTGGTGCGACGCCATCATGCTGTGGGAAGCCCTGAAGCGTGCCGACAAGAAGGGCGACCTCACCGGCCCCGGCATCATGCGGGAGGGCTTCGAGACCATGAGGGACTACGACCTGGGCCTGCGCGCCTCCCCGGTCACCCTCACCGCCGATGACCATCGCCCCGCCTCCGGCTGCCTCATCCAGGAATGGACCGGTAGCGAGTTCAAGGAAGTCATGCGGGTTGACCTCGAGGAGCGTTGGCCCGAAAAGTGGGACAAGGAATGGCTGGGCTACTAGCAGGAAGACAACACCGGACTCGCGGATCGGCCGCGTGATCCGGTGATCACACCAGGGTTTCCGCGGGAGGGCCACCGCCTTCCCGCGGTGGCCCCGAGAATGCGCGGCACTTTCGGAGGTATGAGTCTTGGAAACCAAATCCGCGCCGGCCGGCGATCCGATCCTCAAGATCAACAACATCGAGGTCAAGTACCACGAGGTCATCCTCGTGCTCAAAGGCGTTTCCATCCACGTGCCCAGGGGTGGCATCGTGGCCCTGCTGGGCGCCAACGGGGCCGGCAAGAGCACCACGCTCAAGGCCATCTCCGGCCTGCTGTCCACCGAGGACGGAGCGGTCACCGACGGCGGCATCCAGTTCGAGGGAGAATGGATACACCGCCAGCATGCCGCCCAGATTGCGCGGAAAGGCATCATCCAGGTCATCGAGGGACGCAGGGTCTTCGAGCACCTCACCGTGGAGGAAAACCTCAAGGTGGGCGCCCATCTGCGCACGTCCGGCTCAGTCAAGGACGGCCTGGAAAAGGTCTACCATTACTTTCCGAGGCTCAGGGACAAACGCACCGAGACAGCGGGCTTCATCTCCGGCGGGGAGCAGCAGATGACGGTGGTGGGCCGCGCGCTCATGACCGAACCCAAGCTCATGCTGCTGGATGAGCCGTCCATGGGTCTCGCCCCCATGCTCATTCACGAGATATTCAACATCATCACCCAGCTGAACCAGGAGGAGAAGATTTCCATCCTCCTGGTGGAACAAAACGCCAAGCTGGCCCTTTCCGTGGCCCCTTACGCCTACGTCATGGAAACCGGACGCATTGTCATGGACGACGAGTCCGAGCAGCTTCGTGAAAACGAGGACATCAAGGATTTCTATCTGGGTTTGACCGACAAGGGTGGCAAGAAGAGCTTTCGGGAAGTAAAGCATTACAAACGCCGTAAGCGGTGGCTTTCCTGATCCCGAACAGGATCGGAAACGATGGCGGGCACCTGCTAGGCACCGGATAATGGAGCGACGGAATCGCCGAAACGGGCGTTCGCTCTTGAAATGAGCCACCTGTTTCGCTATCATCGGGAATGCTGGGGGTCCGCTTTGACGGACCCGCTCGCGGAATCATCCCCCATCCATGAAGAGCGCCATACGGCGCGCCGGAGGTCCCATGCTGGTACGTGACGTCATGACCGAAAACGTGGTCACCATATCGAGCGACATGAGCATTGCCGACGCCAAGCGAATCATGCAGGCCCACAAGTTCCAGCGCCTGCCCGTGGTGGACAAGGGCAAGGTCCAGGGTATCGTCACCGAGCACAGGCTCGAAACCGTCGCCCCCTCAAAGGCCACCACCCTGTCCGTTTGGGAGATGAGCTACCTCCTGGAAAAGACCCCGGTGAAAAAGGTCATGGAAAAGGACGTGGTGACCGTGTCCCCGGAGATGACCGTCGAGGAAGCCATCGCCATGGCGCAGCGCCACAAGGTGGGGTCGCTCCTCGTCATCGAGGACGGCAGGCTGGCCGGCATCGCAACCACCAACGACTTCTTCTACAAGATTGCCAACAAGGTCCTGGGTATCGGTGATCCCGGCACCCGCGTGTTCGTTCGCAACGGCGGAGAGGCCCCCGCCCTGGAGCAGATACTGCACGCCATCAACTCCAGGAATCTGCGAATGAAGACGATGCACGTGATCGCCCCTCCGGGCAAGGAAAAGAACGACGTGGTCCTGCACCTGGATACCGAGGACGCCCAGGACCTCATGAAGGAACTCCAGGACAAGGGCTACGAGGTCAAGGTCCGCAAACGATGACCCGGGCCGACCGCCCCGGCGTGTCTCCCCCCCACTGATCGAAACCATGCCCGGCCGCCCGGTGACGCCATCGGGCGGCCGTTGTCATGGTATCACCAAACAATCGCGACCTCCCGCACCGCCCCTTGAACGGAACAGCCATGGAGCATGAAACCGTGTCAGCAACCCTGTCGGAAACGCTCACGCACCCTCCCTCCGGCGTGACCTTGCGGGAGGTGGGTTTGCGGGACGGGTTGCAGAACCTGGAAAAGTTGGTGCCCACCCGGGTCAAGGCGGAACTTCTGGCCGGTCTCGCGGACGCCGGTTTTTCTCACATCCAGGCAGTCAGCTTCGTTCATCCGGGCAAGGTGCCCCAGATGGCGGACGCGGAAAAACTGCTTTCCCTCGTGGACAGGCCTCCCGGGCTCCGGGTTTCCGGCCTGTGCCTGAATACCCGCGGCGTGGAGCGCGCGGCCGGCGCCGGCGTGGACTGCGTGGAGGTGTCCCTCTCCGCAAGCGACACCCACAGCCGCAAAAACGCGGGCGTGGGCACGGACCAGGCGCTGGCCGGAATCGCGGACATGGTCCGATCCGCCAGGGACGCGGGCCTGGTAGTCTGGGCAAGCGTGCAGTGCGCCCTGGGTTGCGTGTTCGAAGGCCGCATTCCGCCGGAGCGCGTGGCGGACATCGCTGCCCGGTACGTGGAACTGGGCGCGGACGCGGTGATGCTGGCCGACACCACGGGGATGGGTACGCCGGGGAGCGTGGCGGCACTGCTGGACAGGGTCCGGACCGTGTGCGGTTCCACTCCGCTGGGCCTGCACATGCATGACACCCGGGGGCTCGGCCTGGTGAACCTTGCCGCGGGCCTTGCCCGCGGAGCCACCATTTTCGACACCGCCTTCGGAGGCATGGGAGGATGCCCGTTCGTCCCTGGGGCGGCCGGCAACGTGGCCACCGAGGAAGCGGTGGTCATGCTGGAATCGATGGGCATCGATACCGGAATCGACCCAGCGCTGGTCGCCGGGTGTTCCCGTCGCATGGAGCAGTTTCTGGGTCACGGATTGTTCGGGAAGATGTACCGGATGTTGTAGTGGCGACGTCCGCGTCGGGTGTATGGTCGGGGCATCGAGTTGTGGTTTTCGTTGCCTTTTACGGGGGTGTAATTTCATGGAGGAAATCTCTGAAACGAATGGATAAACGGGCTGCCCAGGAGTATGGGCGTGTCCGGGTTTATGGTGACCGAACGTCCGTTTCCTCTTGACCCGAATCCGGGTTTTCCCGTAGTGTGAGTATCGGCCCGCGGTGGAAAAGCCCGGGTTTTCCTTTGGGGGGTTCGCCGACTGAGCACTCGCTCAGAATGACGGGGACATTACATCCTCCCTGAATTCAAACCATTACATGAAAACATACAATCCAATACGCAACCCAATGCAACGGAGTGTGACCATGGCTGACAACCTGATCCAGAGACAGCGGGACGGTTTTGTCGAAATCCTGACGCTGAACCGCCCGGAGGTGATGAACTCCTTCAACTTCGGCCTGCTGCACGCCCTTCGGGAAACGGTCGAGGACCTGGCCTTCGACCCGGACGTCCGCTGCGTGATCGTTACCGGCGCCGGGGAAAAGGCGTTCTGCGCCGGAGCCGATCTCAAGGAACGCGCTACGTTGACGGAGACCCAGGTCAAGCAGTTCATCCATTCCATCCGGGACACCCTGTCCTTCCTGGAAAACCTGCCCAAGCCCGTCATCGCCGCGGTGAACGGCGTGGCCCTGGGCGGCGGCACTGAGCTGGCCCTGGCCTGCGACATTCGCTACGCGTCGAAGACGGCCACCATGGGCCTGACGGAGACCCGGCTGGCCATCATTCCCGGCGCGGGCGGCACCCAGCGGCTGCCCCGGTTGGTGGGCAAGGGCCGGGCCAAGGAGATGATTTTTTCCGGCCGCCGGGTGGACGCGGACGAGGCCCTGTCCATCGGCCTGGTTGAGAAGGTGTGCGAGCCGGACAGGCTGGTGGAGGCCGCCATGGAGCTTGCCAACACCATCGCCTCCAACGGACCCATCGGCGTGGCCCAGGCCAAGTACGCCATCAACAACGGATTGCACACGGACCTTGCCACCGGCCTTGCCATTGAATCCAACTGCTACTGGCACACGATTCCCACCGAGGACAGGCTGGAAGGGCTCACCGCTTTCCGGGAAAAACGCAAACCCGAGTACAAGGGGAGGTAGACATACATGGCAAGCCGAGAGGAAGAGAACAGGAAAACCTGGGAGGCGGAGGAAGCCAAACTGGACGAGCGGGTCGCCGCGGCGCTGCACGCGGGCGGCGACAAGGCCGTGCAGAGGCTGGCCAAACAGGGCAAGGAACCGGCGCGGGACCTCATCGCCAAGTTGATCGACCCGGGCGAGCAGTTCCGGGAGCTGTCCAGGATCGCGGGCTTCGGCATGGGATATCCCGACGTGGACGACGTGCCCGGCGGCGGCCTGGTGACGGGCCTGGGCAGGATCCATGGCAACTGGACCATGATCGTGGCCAACGACCCGAGGGTCAAGGCGGGAACGTACTTCCCCATCACCCTGAAAAAGCACATGCGCGCCCAGGCCATTGCGGAACGTTGCGGCCTGAACTGCGTGTACATCGCCGACTCGGGTGGCGCGTACCTGCCCATGCAGGCGGACGTGTTCCCGGACGACCAGCAGTTCGGCTCCATGTTCTACAACATGGCCCGGATGTCCGCCATGGGCCTCAAGCAGATCACTTTGTCCACGGGCGGCAACACGGCGGGCGGCGCATACATCGTGTTCATGGCGTGCCAGGCGGTGATGATCGACAAGCTGGCCTACTCCTTTCTGGGCGGTCCGCCGCTGGTCAAGGCGGCCACGGGAGAGGAGATCACCGCCGAGGACCTGGGCGGCGCCGCCGTGCACACCAAGGTTTCGGGCGGCGCGGACCACTTCTGCGGGGACCAGTCCGAGGCCATCGCCCGGGTCCGGGACATTCTGTCCATGGAGCCGCCCCAGCCGTTCAACCTCCACAGGTTTCCGGAAAAGCCACCGGAACTGCCCGTGGAAACCATCTACGAAACCCTGCCCGCGAGCGTGGCCCAGGGCATCAAGGTGCGCCGGGTCCTGCGCGCCATCTGCGACGAGGGCACCTTCCACGAATACAAGAAGGAGTATGCCCGGGGCCGGGGCGACAACATCGTCACGGCCAAGATGTGCGTAAAGGGGATACCCGTGGGCGTGATCGCCGCGAACGCCGCGGGCATCATCTTCACCGAAGCGGCCAGGAAGGCCACCGAGTGGATCATCCGCTGCTCCACGGAGCGCGTCCCCATAATTTTCGTCCAGAACTCGCCCGGCTTCATGGTGGGATCGGCCAGCGAGCACGCCGGCATCGGCAAGTACGGCGCCGACATGGTGCGCGCCGTGTCCTGCGCCCAGGTGCCCCGGCTCCAGCTGGTCATCGGCCCGGACAACGGCGCGGCCAACTACGGCATGTGCGGAAGGGCCTACCGCCCCCACTTTCTGTTCCACACCATGCGGTCCCGCACGTCGGTGATGTCCGGCAGGTCCGCCGCCGAGGTCCTGCTCTCCATCGAGGAGCGCAAGCGTTCCATCAAGGGCGAGCCCATGAGCGACGAGGAGAAGCAGACCTTCCGCCAGCGGATGATCGACAAGTACGACGGCGAGGCGCACCCCTTCTTCTGCGGGGCGCGGCTTCTGTCCGACCGCGTGCTCAAGTTCAACGAAATCCGGGACTGGCTGGCCGTGGCGCTGGAAGTGAGTCTGATCCAGCCCATCGGCGCACCCAATTTCGGCAACCTCAGGTTCTAGACCACCCGACAACCTCAAACATGCAAGGAGTGAAAGAATGGCCGAACTCAAGTATCCGAAACAGGTTTCCCTGGGCGACATCACCGTGCGCGACGGTTTCCAGCACGAGGAGAAGTACATCCCCACGGACGCCAAGGTGTGGCTCGCCGAGGAATTGATCCTGTGCGGCTTCAAGAAGATCGAAACCACCAACTACGGCCCGCCCAAGGCCATGCCCCAGTTCAAGGACGCGGACGAACTGATGAAGCGTCTACGCAACTCCAAGCGCGTCAAGGACAAGCTGGACGACGTGGAGATCACCTGCATCACCATCCGCGAGCGCGCGGCCCAGCGCGCCATCGAGGCGGCCAGGGATGGCATCGGCCCGGACCGCATCCTGTTCATGGTCTCCACCAGCGAGTCCCACCACAAGGTGAACTCTGGCACCTCCCTCAAGGATTACTGGGCCATGTGCGAGGAATGGATCCCCAAGGCCCACGACGCCGGGCTCAAGGTGTGCGGCACGGTCTCCACCATCTGGGGCTGTCCCATCGAAGGACCGACCAGGTTGCAGGACGCCGTGGACTTCACCAAGCGCTGGCTGGACATCGGCGCCGACGACATCGAGCACGCGGACCACGACGGCTCCGCGCCGCCCGACAAGGTGTACGAGTACTTTTCCATGATCATGGAGCAGATTCCGGATCCCAAGCTCCACATCGCGCACTTCCACATGACCCGCGGATGGGGTCTGGCCAACGTTCTGGCCGCACTGCAGGCCGGCATCACCCATTTCGAGAGCACCATGGGCGGCATCGGCGGACAGCCCGCCAACTTCGTTGACGGCGTGCCCGTGCCCGGCACCGGCAAGTACTACTATGCCGATCCCTCCATCACCGGCCTCGTCGCCACCGAGGACATGGTGGTCATGATGGATGAAATGGGCATCGACACCGGCATCGACATCGACCGCCTCCTGGAGGTCGGCGCCACGGTGGAGCGCATCGTGGGCCGCCGCCTGCGCGCCGAGTGCGTCCACACCGGCAGGATTCCCAAGACGCTCACCGGCAGGAGGTAACCTCCGGCGGTTTCCCCTGTTCATGGGGACCGTCGCAAGCCGTTTTCGAGTCGCCCCCGCGCCAGCGGGGGCGACGAGGACATGTCAGAGACGCGACCGAAGACCAACGCGGTATCGCGGGGCGCGGCGCTCCGTGTTCCTGGGGCCGCCACGACAGCGGGGGCGGACGGACCGGGTATCCGCGCCACTCGCGACCACTTCCGCCATGCCCCACGGACCGCTGTCATCCCCGGAACAAAGGCTTCAGATCGAGCACTTCACCCCGGGGCGTCTTCCGGGGGGCTTCCCGCCTCGCCTCACCCACCGCCACCAGCGTATGCACCAGTTCCGGTTTCCCTCCGGCCTTCGCGACCGCGATTGCCAGATTCTTCCAAACGTGCGGATCATCCGGATCACGGCCCGCTGCCATAACAAGATACTCGATGGCGGGGTCGATCCGTCCACCGTCCAGGTATATGGCGCCAATCTCCATGCAGGGGCGCGCGTCCAGTGGCGCAATCTCGATATTTCGCCTGAAGCAATCCAGCGCGATGTCCACGTCGCCGGCCTCCAGGTGTTGGATCCCGGCCTCGAACCAGGCATCCCCGTATCGGGGGTTGGTCCTTGCCGCCCGGTCCCAGTAATTGAGCCCGTCCCGGTAGTAAACGACGTTATGCCAGGAGACGGCCAAAAACAGGAGGGCGACGACTCCGGCCCCCATGACCCGCATCCTGGCCCGCACGATTGTCCCGGCCGCGAAAACCAGGCCCGCGCCCACGATCAGGCAAAGGCCCATGGCGGGCAGGTACATGTACCGGTCCGCCCTTGTCACGGGTATGGGCACGATACCCGTGACGGGCAGCAGGCACAGGACAAACCAGGCCGTGCCCAGCGAAAAACGGGGCCATTGGCGGTAACGGGTGACAGCCAGCACACACGCCACAGCCAGGGCGACCCAGGAAAGAATGGTGAACGGCGAAAAAAAGACCTCCGGGTGATAGCGGTACACCGGAGACAGTCCCACGGGCAGGAAAAAGGAAACCACGTATTCGACCAGGAGACGGGGGGCGAACAGGATGGCGTACATCACGCTCCCGCCATGGTGAACCTGGATGGCTCCGGCCGCGTCCTGTGTGCGCAGGGTCAAAAGGCCCACCGCCACGGCCACGGCGAAAAAGGGCGCCTTGTCCGCCAATGCCGCCCTGCCCTTTCCCAGGGTGTATTCATGGGCAAGGAGCACCAGGGGCAACGCCACGGCCAGTTGCTTGGCCAGGCAGGCCACGACAAATACCGCCAGGGCTCCGACGTAAGCCCCCTTGTCACCTTTTTCCGACCACCGGGTGTACAGCAGGAAGGAAAGAACCCACGCAGCGCCGGAAAGGACCGTCTTCCTCTGGGAAATCCACGCCACCGGCTCCGCGTTCAAGGGATGCACGGCCCACAACAGGGCTGCCCAGAAGGCGAATCGCCCCAAACCCAGGCGCGTGAACAACAGGAAGAGGACAACGGCGGCCACGCCGTGAAGCAGAAGGTTGCCCGCATGGTGCCCGAAGGGTCCCGCGCCGAAAGCCAGCCGGTCCGCCATATAGGAGAGGTGCGTGGCGGGAATGTAATCCGCGTAGTAAAAATGGGTCAGCGCCGTGGACAAGGCCTCCGGCAACGGCATCGCCAGCATGGGATTGTTGATGACGTAAGCCTGATCGTCCGAGTATTCAAACCAGCCGAAACCCGCGGACAGTGAAAACGCCAGGATCGCGGCCAGGAAGACGGTTGAACCCGCAACTGCCTTGCGATATGCTCCGAAGCCGTTGGAAGGCAAGCCTGACAATGCCCCTTGTGATCCGGCCTTGCGCACGGAACTCCTCCGATCAAAGGTGGCCGGAGCCGGGGCGCCGGCACCCTACCTGACCAGGATATTCACGAAGCAACTGCTGCCTGAAACGTCTTCCCGGACTCCGTCATCGTCGTCGGCCTGCCGCGCCGGATTGCGCACGTACACGCCGAACTGTTGTTCACCGGACTCGTCCACCTCCGCGACCAGGATGGTATCGCCGCCCGCGGCCACGGCAAAGTTGACGTTGTCCGCCAAGTCATCGGGGAAACCCGTGAACCATCCGGTGCCGTCGGCGTTGATCCGGTACGTGCCCGCCCCGGACTGGGTGAGGTTGGACCCGTTGTTGGAATCGCTGTATCGCACGGAGAAGTTGAACCCCCCGGTCCCGTCGAATTCGACGGTCGCCAGGTAGGACACGGTGGCATAGGACAGGCCTGTGCCGGTGCTGAAGTACCCTGTTGCGTAGTAGGAACCGTCAAGGGTGCCCACGGTGTAGGAAAGCCCCTGAGGGACCATGGCGCCGAACCGTTGTTCCCGCGCCTCGTTGAAGTCCCCCACCAGAAGCATGGCGCCGTCCGCCCTGATGGCTCCCCTGATGGTTTCCAGGTTGTCGTCCGGAAAGCCGACAAAGGTGGTGGTGCCGGAAAGGTTCACGTTGTAGGTGCCGTTGCCCGTATTCACGATGTTGGCCCCCGCGTTGAAGGAGCTGGACGTCACCGAATAGGTGTGGGTGCCCGCTCCGCTGAAGGCCACCGTGCCGATGGAAGAAACCCGGTCGGTGTCGTTTTCGGTGAACCCGGCCCAGAACCATGTGCCGTCGAGGCTGGTGTTGTTGAAACCGGAGCCCTGCCTGACCAGATACCCGGCCTGCTGCTCGAACCGTTCGTCCACGTCGCCTATGACAACCACGGAGGCGTCTTCGCTCAAGGCCCCCTGGATGTCTCCCGCGTTGTCGTCAGGGAAACCCGCCAGGATGATGAAGCCTTCCGGGGTCACCGTGTAAGCGGCGGTGCCCTGCGTATTCCGATTGGCGCCCAGGCCGGTGTCCGAAAAGTCCGCGTCGTACCCGTAGCTGTTCACTCCGTCGAACGAGAGTATTCCGAATCCGGAACCCCGTCCCGTGCCGTAATTGTAGAAACCGCACCAGAAATAGTCGCCGGTGAGGCTGGATTCGTCGAAAACCCGCGCCTGCGCGGGAAGGGCCGCCAGGGCCATTAAGGCGGCGGCGATCAACAGGAGCGGAATTCTCATTGCCGTTATCCTCCGGAGAGCGGGTTGATGGTGTCTGGTCCTCCTGGTCGCGGAAAGCACCCCTTTTCTGGCACGGACGGTTCCGGGTGTCAAAGCGAAATGGCGCGCCCCTGGCCCGGGACGTCATGGGTTGCCCGCGACGTCCCCGTCCTCGTCCGGGCCGGGTTCCCCGCCACCCCGGTCCTCGTCGCGTGGCTTCTCCTGATCCGATGCCCCCTCCCCGCCGTCCACGGGTTGGCCCAGGATCTCCATCAGCTCGTCGCGGTCCACGGTTTCGCTCTCCAGCAGGGCCTCCACCAGGCTGTCCAGCTTGTCCCGGTTCTCCTCCATGACCCTGCGCGCCCGACTCTCCTGCCTTCCGATCAACCCGTGGATCTCCTCGTCGATGAGGCGGGCGGTCTGTTCGCTGTGGTCCCGGCTCTGGGTCATCTCCCGCCCCAGGAAGGGGTGCTCCTCTCCCTGGTTGTAAAACACCGCGCCCAGCTTGTCGGACATACCCCACTGGCACACCATTTTCCGGGCCAGCCGGGTGGCCTGCCTGATGTCGTTGGCCGCGCCGGAGGTTACGTCCTCGAAAACCAGCGACTCGGAAACCCTGCCTCCCAGCATCACGGCAATGCGGCTTTCGAGGTAGGATCGGCTCACGTTCTGACGGTCCTCCTCGGGAAGCTGCTCCGTGGCGCCCAGGGCGTTACCCCTCGGGATGATGGTGACCTTTTCCAGGGGGTCCGTCCTGGGAAGAAAATGCGCGGCCATGGCGTGGCCGGCCTCATGATAGGCTACCACGCGTTTGTCCCGCTCGTTCAGGTGGTCCTCCCGCTCGATGCCCATGGTGATTTTCTCGAGGGCCTGGTCAAAATGTCGCTGATGGACCTCCTCCTCCTTGTCCCGGCCGGCGTACAAGGCAGCCTCGTTAACCAGGTTCCTCAAATCCGCGCCGGAAAAACCCACGGTCCGGCGGGCGATCTCCTCCAGGTCCACGTCCTCTCCCAGTCTCAGTTTGGAGGAATGCACGCCGAGAATCTTCTTCCTGGCCTTCTTCATGGGCAGATTGAGGGTTATGCTTCGGTCGAAACGGCCCGGACGGACCAAAGCGGGATCCAGCACGTCGGGACGATTGGTGGCGGCGATCACCACCACGGCCTCATGAGGCTGAAACCCGTCCATTTCCGCGAGAATCTGGTTCAGGGTCTGCTCGCGCTCGTCGTGCCCGCCTCCGAGCCCGGTGCCCCGGACCCTGCCGATGGAATCGATCTCGTCGATGAATATGATGGACGGCGCGTCCTCCTTGGCCTGTTTGAACATGTCGCGGACACGGGAGGCGCCCACGCCCACGAACATTTCGATGAACTCGGAGCCGCTGATGCTGTAGAACGGTACGTCCGCCTCACCCGCCGTTGCGCGGGCCATGAGGGTCTTTCCGGTGCCCGGAGGCCCCTTTAGCATGATGCCCTTGGGAAGGGTGCCGCCGAGATCCCGGAACCTTTCAGGGTTCTTCAAAAAATCCACGATCTCCGCCAGTTCCTTCTTGGCGTTCTCCAGGCCCGCCACGTCCTCGTAACCGATGTCCACCATATCCTTGGAGTACAGCTTGGCCTTGGACTTCCCGAAACCGAAGGGTCCGCCGCCGCCGCCCATGGGTCCCCCATCTCCCATGCGCTGCTGCATCTTGCGGCTGGCGTACACGAACAGCCCGATGATGAGCAGCCAGGGCAGGATGGCTATGGCCAGGGTGGCCAGCCAGCCCCGCTCCTGGGACACGGCCTTGACGGTGACGTTGTTGTCTTCGAGAAGGCTCTGGAGTTTGTCGTCCGCATAGGGCGGCATCACCGTCTTGAAGGGCGTTTTTTCCGGCTTTTCGTTCTGCCCCCCACCGTCCTCTCCGGATTTTTCACCCCCGTCACCGGCCCCTGACTTTTCGGGCCTGTAGGCCCCTCGGATAGTGGTGCCTTCAAAGACCACCTCCTTGATCCGGTCTTCCCGCACGAGTTGCTTGAATCTGGTGTAGGAGATCTTTTCGGAACCCTCGGCGCCGAAGACGCCGAACATGTACATCACCAGAATGCCTATGAGTATGGCCCAGGCGATATTCGTCGCCTGGCTGCGGCTTCCATTGTCGTGGCCGGGAGGTTTGGGCAGGCCCTGTCCGGGGCCGTGGCGTTCGCCGCCGGAACCATTGTCCGACCGGTCGTCCTTGTCGTCGGACCTGGTTTTCCAATTGGGATTTGTCATGTTCTCCACCTGGCTGTGCTGTTCTCCTGACCATTGTCCGCATCCCCGCGGGACAGGGAGCCGAAAAAAAACGCGCCCGGGCACGGCGGGCGGCATGGGTTCACGGTCCGTCGACGGACTCTCCCGTTGCCCTCCCCCGGTTCGGAGGAGGGCGGAAGAAAAAGGGACGGGACACCCGGCGGGCCGGATTGCGGGAGTGGCCCGCCGGGTGCGAGGGAAGGCGGCCCCAATTGGCCGCTTGAGGGCCGCACGGACCGGTGGGCCAACCGGCCGTACGGAGTCGAAAACTATTCGTAAGCCGTGAATTTCTCCTTTTTTGCGCCACATACGGGGCAAACGTCGGGGGCGTCGCCCTCCAGGGTGTAGCCGCACACGTCACACACCTGTACCGGACCCAGGTCCACGTCCTTTTTCTGCTTCACGGCTTCCAGCGCCTTCTCGAACAGGGCCTTGTGCTGCTTCTCCGTCTTGTAGGACCACTCGAAGCTCCGATAGGCCCCGTTTTCCCCCTGCATTTTGGCGACTTCCATGTAGCTGGGATACATCTCCTCGATCTCGAACGTCTCGCCGGCCACGGACAGGCCCAGGTTCTTTTCCGTGTCACCCGGTCCGAAAGCGCCCATGCTGTTGGCCACAAAACCGTCATCCAAATGCTTCAATTCACGATAATGATCGCCCGCATGGATATACTCCGCGTCCGCGACCGCCCTCCACAGCCGGGCCACGTTGGGATAGCCCTCCTTGTCGGCCTTCACCGCGAAGTGGCGGTAGCGCATGTTGGCCATGCTTTCGCCGCCGAATGCGTTTATCATGTTCTGTTCGGTCATTTGGCGCATGAATGAACTCCTTGTGAGAGTGCGTCTCCTTTTGGTTGTTGAAACCGGAAAGCCCGTGTTTTGGCGATTGTACAGGTCACACTCTAATGGAACGTTCCCGGAAAATGTATAGGTGAAAGCCCCCATTGTTCCCTCCCTGGGACAGTATTTGGACCACGGCCGGGCAATGGTCCGCGCGGTCGACCCTCCCGGCCGGGATTTCCGGGGTTTCCAGTCGCGGGTACCCTGAAAAACCACCACGAATACAGTATTCAATCCATTTCCCTTTTAATGCCGCCGCGTAGAATACAGGCTGGATTGCAGGATCGAAAAGGAGGAGACTCATGTTCGGCAGGAAACTCAATCTGTTCTCCATATTCGGCTTTCAGGTTTCCATTGACCTCAGCTGGGTGATCATCGCCATTCTGGTTGCCTGGTCCCTGTCCACCGGATGGTTCCCTTTCCAGTACGAGGACCTGTCCACGAGAACCTACTGGATCATGGGCGTCATCGGTGCGCTGGGCCTGTTCGTGTCCATCCTGGTCCACGAGTTCGCCCATTCCATGGTGGCCCGGAGCTTCGGCCAGCCCATGCGGGGCATCACCCTTTTCATATTCGGAGGAATCGCCGAAAGCGGGGGAGAGGCCAGGACCCCGGGTCAGGAGTTCTTCGTGGCCATAGTGGGGCCCGTCACCAGCGTCCTGCTGGCCGGGACCTTCTACCTCGCATACCGCGCCGGCGTGGGGTCGGGTCTGGCCGATCCGGTCAACGGCGTGCTTGGCTACCTGGCCCTGATCAACCTGGTCCTGGCCGTCTTCAACATGATTCCCGCCTATCCCCTGGATGGAGGCCGGGTTCTCCGCTCCATCCTGTGGAAGGTCAAGGGCAACGTCAAATGGGCGACCCGAATAGCCTCGGAAGTCGGCGCCGGCTTCGGCGTGGTCCTCATCGTGCTGGGCATTTTCGCCATGCTGGCCGGAAACGTGGTCGGCGGCCTGTGGCGCGTCCTCATCGGTATGTTCCTGCACGGGATCGCCCGTGGCTCCTACCAGCAGCTGGTGGTGCGGCGGGCCCTGGAAGGAGAGCCCCTGTCCCGATTCATGCGCAGGGATCCGGTGGTGGTCTCGCCCGACCTCACGCTGGACAGGTTCGTGGAGGACTACGTGTATCAGTACCACTTCAAGATGTTTCCCGTGGTGTCTGAAGACCGCCTTGCCGGCATGGTCACCACCAGGGACGTCAAGGAGGTGCCCAGGGAACAGTGGAGCCGGACCCGGGTCGAGGACGTCGCACGGCCCTGCATGGAGAGCAATACCCTGTCTCCGGATACGGACGCCATGGAGGCGTTGAGCACCATGAGCCGGTCCGGGCAGAGCAGGATGATCGTCATGGAAAACGGCAGGCTGGAGGGTGTGGTCACCCTGAAGGACATGACCGAGTTCCTGTCCCTCAAGGTGGACATGGAAGAATAAACGACTGGACAGGACCTGAATCCGTGAGCGGTCCCGGGTGGTGTGGATGCAAGGAAGAGACCGGCCGGCTATACTAATGTACGCCGGCCGGGCTCTGACGCCGCAGACGCGCCGCACGGGGCCGCCCCGAAGGGCGAAAAATCCTTTCACCCACTGGGTGAAACATAAATTCATGGAAAATGCATGAGACGGCCCGTTTCAAGGACCTCTTCATGATTTCTTCAACATTTTCGTCACGGATTCAGGCAGGAGACAAACATGGCAAGAATCGCCGCAATCATTACCGACTGGTTCGAGGACGCCGAATATACAACACCTGCTGACAAGTTCAGGGAGGCCGGGCACGAAGTGGTCACCGTGGGCGACAGGCCCGGGGAAACCGTGGAAGGAAAAAGAGGCGAGGCCAGGGTAAGGGTGGAAAAGGACGTGAAAAAGGTTTCCCCCGACGATTTCGACGCCCTGCTCATTCCGGGAGGATTTTCCCCGGACAACCTGCGGGTGGACGAAAACGCCGTCCAATTCGTCAAGGGGTTCATGGACAGGGAAAAACCGGTGTTCTCCATATGCCACGGGGCTCAGCTCCTCATCACGGCGGACGTCCTCGAGGGCCGGAAGGTCACGGGATGGAAGTCCATCATACAGGACCTCATTAACGCGGGCGCGGAGTACGAGGACCGGGAAGTGGTGGTGGACGGCAACCTGGTTTCGTCCAGGCATCCCGGGGACCTGCCCGCCTTCGTGAGAGAGTCCCTCCAACTGATGGGATAAGGGCTGAAAGGCCGTCGGAGGCATTTTGACGCAGGTGCGTGGCGGTTGTTCGGCGGGGCAATGGTCGGCGTTGATTTTGTGCTTGACACCCGAACGTATGTCCTATATACATATGTTCAATAGAACATACGTCAAGCAGGAGGAACCATGGAACAAATCATCGACATCTTCAACCAGAACAGACACTGGTTCATGCCCGGCATGCTCGCCCTGACCCTGGCCGTACTCGCCCGCGAAGTCATGCTGTTCTTTCGCGAATTCAGCCGCGAGGAGGGAAAGTCCGATTTTCCGGGCATTCCGGCCCGCAATCGGGAGGAGGAAGCCGGCATGCCCCGGATTCGACCCCGGTCTCCGGGGAAATCCGGGCGTTCGTCCGGAGGCGCGCCGTCCACGGGCCCGGGGGACCCCATTCCGGTAACGTTTTCGGAGTATGATCCGGCAAGCCTCAAAAGGCGCCGCATGGTCGCGGCCGGATAGCAGTCCGTAGAATGACCCGGAACCCCCGAACGACTGAATCCGGGAGCGGTCCCGGATGTCACGGACGCGGAAAAGCGGTAGGCCGTACCGAAGCCGCCGGCGGGATTCCGGCTCCCCGGACGTGGTGCATGAGGCCGCCCCGGGGACAAAACGCCTTCACCCTGCCGGGTGAACCCGGATTTCCGCCGTGAACCCTGCAGAAGCCCGCGCCGACGGGCTTTTCAGGGGTTGTTGATCATTTCGCCACGGATTCAGGAAACGGCTTGCGGGGAGGCGGGTGCCTCCGAATTCCGGTTGTTCACGGAGCAACGCTACAGGAGGGTCCCTCATGGACCAACTGACCGAAAAACAGAACGCGGTGTTGCATTACCTGGTCGAATACACCAACGAGTACGGGTATCCGCCCACCGTCCGCGAGCTTTGCGACGAGCTGGGCCTCAAGTCCCCCAATTCGGCGCATTTCCATCTGAAGGCCCTGAAGGAAAAGGGGTACATCCGGGTGGCCAGCGGCAAGAACCGGGGCATCACGGTGCTCAAGCCGCCGCCGGGCATGGACGGCACCATCCCGGTGGTCGGCAGGATCGCGGCCGGCGTGCCCATCCTGGCCGTGGAGCACGTCGTGGATTCCTTGAGCATGGACCGGGCGTTTTTTGGCAACCAGGAGGTTTTCTCGGTTCGGGTCCATGGCGATTCCATGGTGGACGCCCACATTCAGGACGGCGATTACGTGGTGATCCGGGTGCAGAACGTGCCCAAAAACGGGGACATAGTGGCGGCTCTTGTGGACGACGAGGTGACCCTCAAGTATTTTTATAAAAACGGGGACCGCCTGGAACTCCGTCCTGCCAACGAGAAATACGAACCCTTCGTGTACACGCCCGAGGACATGGCTGAATTGAGGATACTGGGCGTAATGGTCGGGCTGGTCCGCCGGGTGTGACGAGGCCGGCCGGGTCCGTCCGCGCTGTCCCTGATGCGAGGCAGGATATGGGGAACGCCCCAACCACATCCAGCGACAGGGCCCGCTGGTTGCCGGACGGGACGCGCGTCGTCGTACGGGGCCGGGTGGTGATCATCCATACGCCGCCCACCAAAAGCGGCAAACGGACCATGTTTCTGACCATTGAGGACGATGCCGGACTGCTTGACGTCACGGTGTTCGAGGACGTGGGGCGCAGGGATGCCAAGGTCATCCTTGCCGAGCCGGAACTGGTGGTCGAGGGCATCGTCAACCGTTTCGGCCTGCGGGGTGTTTCCATACTGGCAAAGCGGGTCGCCGCGGCGCCTCGCGAGGAAACAGGCGGCCGATCCCGTACCGGGGTCCAGCCCGGGCTTTTTGACGGAATTTCGGCGGACGGAAAACCACGGCGAATCGCCGGGGATGAAAAGGACGAGTAGGAACGCGGGCCGGTGGTCCGGATACCGGGGTTCGACGGCAAGAGGCACAGGTGTTCGACAGGCCGGGACCCCTGGTTTTTTCACCGGCGTGGATAGCCGTTTCCCGGTCGGACTTGAATCCCGAAACCGGACAGACGGCGGAAAAGGCTGGCATGGCGCAACATGGGCAGGATTCACGTTGGTGTCGCACATCCGGGGGACCGGTCCCTCATCGCAAGGGGGCGTTTTTATCCCCCGGGGCTGAGGTCGTCCTCGAGGCGGCTCGCCCATTACGCGACGAGGTTCGCCACCGCCGAGATGGCGGTGGGCTTTCATGGTCCCCTGGACGAAAGGACCTGCCGCGCCTGGATCGAAATGACCCCGGACGGTTTTCTGGCTCATCCCAGGGCCTATTCCATGCTGACCCGCCACCCGACCAGTGTGCCGGACCTGCCCGAGGTGCTCCTGTCCGAGTTGCCCAGGGATTATCTGCAGCGCAGGCAGTCCGAGGTGTTTCCCGCGGAACTGGTGGAAGCGGCTTTCGACATGTTCTACACCAGCGTGAAACCCCTGATGAAGGCTGGCAGGCTGGGATGCGTACTGTTCTGTTTCCCTCCCTGGTTCACCGCCGGAAGGCACGCATTCCACTGGCTCGAACTGGTTGGTGAGAAAGCCGCCGGAGTGCCCACGGCCGTGGAGTTCTGCCATGAGAGCTGGATACGCAACCCGGGCCACGCGTGGGCCACGGACCTGCTGAAGCAGGCGGGGCTGGGGTTCGTCGCTTCCGACGCCCCCTGGATTCCCCAGGGCGAGGGCCCGGGCGCGCTCACGGCCCCTTTTGCCTATGTGCGGTTGTCCGGACGGAACATGAAATCCTGGAGGCAGCCGGGATTGCCGCGTTCCCGGAGGCTCCGCTACGGCTACACGGGACGGGATCTGGCGGGGTGGGCGGTCCGGGTGCGCCGCGTATCCATGCGCGCCGCCGCGACCTTCGTACTGTTCAACAATGCCCCGGGGTGGCGGGCCGTGGAGGACGCGGCCATGTTCCGGGGCCTGCTCCGGGACGGCGACCGGAAGCGGGATGGAGCCGTGCCGGAGGACCGATGAAGCAGGTACACGGACCCGGGCTCACGTTTGGTCGGATGACTCCGCGGTGAAGCGTTCCCGCACCAGCTTCATGCGTTTTTTGTTGACCCCGAAATCCCAGTAGCCGCTACGGGAGGCGGAACGGAAGTGCAGGCAACCCTGCCGGTCGTCCAGTCGGATTTCCACGTCGTCCACGAAACCGAACACGGTGGACTTGAACTCGGCGCGCATGTAGTTGTCTTCCCTTTCCACCACATCAGCGTTCCGGAAGCTCTTCAGCACCGCCGCCATCCGCTCCATGGCCGCGGCGGGAGGACCGGAAAACGGGATACACGCCATGTCCGCGTCTTCGCCTTCGGACGTCACGCAGTTCGGGGATCCGGGACAGGGAGCCAGCCTGCCCTGGTTGTTGATACCGGAAGGCGGAGAGGCGGCGCACCCCACCATGAGCACTCCGGCGAGAGGGAGCAGAAGCAGCAGTTTGAGCATGAAACCCTCCTTGTTCACGTGAATCCGTTACGAAAATTTTGCCTGAATCCGTGACGAAAATATTGAAACAACTTTCAAGAATCCCATAAATCGGACTTTTGGCGGGTTCTTGAACAACTCTTCGTTTCACCCGGTGGGTGAAAGGATTTTTCGCCCTCCGGGGCGGCCTCATGCGGCGCGTCTGCGGCGTCAGAGCCCGGCCGGCGTACTTCAGTACAGCCGACCGGTCTCGTCCTTGCATCCGCACCACCTGAGACCGCTCACGGATTCAGGTTTTGGTTAACAGTCCGTTGAACAACCCGGACTTTACAGCCTGGCCAAAAACGATGAGATGCAAGGCGCGCGAATTCCGCGCAAGGTTGGGTGGTTCCGCCCGAATCGCGGGTTCACCCAACAAACAAACCGGGCGAAGCGAGACC
>JBKHBM010000155.1:0-8958 GCA_046542385.1 Desulfatibacillaceae bacterium
CGCATCGACGGGAAATGAAGCGCAACGCCGCAGATCGCGTTTTTCAACAGGCTGAAAAGCCTGAATCCGTGAGCGGTCTCAGGTGGTGCGGATGCAAGGAAGAGACCTGTCGGCTGTACTGAAGTACGCCGGCCGGGCTCTGACGCCGCAGACGCGCCGCATGAGGCCGCCCCGGAGGGCGAAAAATCCTTTCACCCACCGGGTGAAACGAAGAGTTGTTCAAGAACCCGCCAAAAGCCCGATTTATGGGGTTCTGGAAAGTTGTTTCAATCTTTTCGTCACGGATTCAGGAAAAGGGCAAACGAGCGGCAGGCCGGGAATACTCAGGCTGCCGCCACGGAAGATTGTGCGTATTTTCTCTCCATCGGCTCCACTTCGCCCAGAAGCATCCTCCCCAGCAGCCTGGACATGGCCATGATGGTGAGGGACGGGGGCACGCCCGGAGACTCGGGCAGAACGGAACCGTCGCACACGAACAGGTTGTCACGCCCGCAGCGGAAGGAGGTGTCCACCACCCCGCCCATGGCCACAGTACCGCCGGGATGGCCGCCGATGGACCTGGCCACGGTGATGGTTTGCCTGTCCACCCCGGCCCTCTCCAGCATCTCCCGGCACAGGTCCGTGGCCTTGCCCATCCTGCGTTCGTCCTCGTCCGTGAAGGGCTTGGTGATGCTGTCGGCATTCACCTTTCCGTGGGGGCTGTCTCCGAGTTTCACGAAAAGACCGACGGCCCGTTTCCAGTTCGCCGCGCGGGGACCCATTTTTTTCGCCACGTTGGAACGCAGCAGCGCCGGAAGCATGGACCACGGGGAGGACAGATTGCTGATGATGAAATGGTCCGATTCCCGGAACGACTCGATGGCGTGGGTGAACGACATCTCCCCGTGCGCCCCGCCCTCGTCGTCCCTTGCCATTCCAACGACAAGGTCCATGGGGTCCATGAAGAAATTGCCGCCCACACCCGTCACTCCGGAACGCATGAGAAGCCGGGGCGTGCCCACGCCTCCGGCGGCCAGGATCACGTTGTCGCCGCGGATGACGGCGCCCTTGTTCGTGACCACCCCGGCCGCGAGTCCCTTGTCGAACGCGACATGGTCCACGGCGGTGTTGTCCAGCAGTGTCGCTCCGTGCCGGACCGCGTCGTCCACGAACCGGCGGGTGGTGAACTTGGCGTCCCTGGGACAGCCGAACATGCACCAGTCGCAACCCTCCTCGCAGAGTGACGGGTCGATGAACTTTTCCTGTTCCACGAAGGACAGGCCCATCCTCTCCGCCGCCTCTCGCACCCGGCGGCCTCCGGTGGCGTTGGCGTAAAAACGGGCCGGCATGGTGCGAACGCCGATCTCCCGTTTCAGCTCCAGGGCCTCGGGCCGCATGTCCAGATCCATGGCCGCCACCAGCTTTTCCGGAGGATCGTACACGTTTCCGTTGTACACGAAGGAGGAACCGCCCACGGTGATCCCCCTGCCGATGTACACCCCCTCTTCGGAGCGGGAACCCATGCCCATGCCTTCCAGAATGCGCGCGCCGAAGGGAAACCCAAGGTGCTTTTCATGCCGTACGCCGCGCTCCACCATGCACACGCTCCTGCCCGCGCGGGCCAGTTCCCGGGCGGCTCCGGCGCCCCCCGGCCCCGTGCCCACGATCACGTAATCGAAAGTCTGTTGCGGAATTTCTGACGACATGTGAGTTCTCCTTGGGAGATGGTTGGAAAGCGTTATCAGCCTGTTGAAAAACGCGATCTGCGGCGTTGCGCTTCATTTCCCGTCGATGCGGCGTACCGTAAGTACGCCTTACTCCTCGAAATTCGCGCGCCTTGCATCTCATCGTTTTGAACAGGCTGCCAATTCCGAGTTTTTCAACGGGCTGTTATGGAGTGCGCCCCGGAATTTGTTCCGGGCCGGCAACGCCGCAAATCCCATTTTTGGACGGGGTTCATGCCTTCTTGGCGTCGAACGTGTCGTCCGTGATTCCCAGCTTCTCCAACTCGCCCTTGATGATCCGGTGCGTCTGGGTCATGGGAAACGACTCCACGAACCTTATATACCTTGGCACGGCGAACTTCGCCAGCTTGTCGCCCAAAAAAAGCCACAGGTCCTTTTCCGTGAGCTTCGCGCCGTCGACCAGCTTGACAGAAGCCATGATCTCATCCTCGGCAAGCTCGGAAGGCACTGCGTACACGGCCACGTCCTCGACTCCGGGGTGCTTCATGATCACGTGCTCCACCTCGTAGGCGGACACGTTCTCCCCGCCACGGCGCATGGATTCCGTGTTCCTGCCCACGAAGTACAAGTAGCCCTTCTCGTCCTTGCGCACGATGTCGCCGGTGTACATCCATCCGTCCCGGTTCTTCTTCCGCGAGGCTTCCTCGTTCTTGTAGTAGGCCACGCCGCCGGCCTTGTCACCGACGTAAAAGATCAACTCGCCGGGAACCTCCGCCGGACACTCGTTGCCGTTTTCATCCACCACCTTTGCCTTGCCCATGGCGCTGGGCTTGCCGATGGAGCCCACGGGCCCGGTACCCAGATTCAGGATGCCCTTTCCGGCCGAATCCACCGCTCCGTAGCCCTCGTAGATGCGAACGCCGAAGCGTTTCTCGAAGGCGGCCCACATGTCGGCCGGGCACGCCGCGGAGAGCACGTAGCGGACCTTGTTGTCCCGGTCGTCGGGCCGCTCCGGCTGCTTCATGAGGATGGGGATGATGCTGCCTATGGTGTTGAACACGGTGACGTCGTAGCGGCGGATGTCGTCCCAGAAGCGGCTGGCGGAAAACCTGCGGGACAGGGCCACGGTGGCGCCCACGGCCATGGACAGGGTGGTGGTGAGAAACAGGGCGTTGCCGTGGCACAGGGCCAGGGCGGTATAGTACACGTCGTCCGGATACAGCGTGATGCCCGCGACGATGGACAGGAGCTTCACCTTGGTGCTGTCGTAGGTGTAGACGACGCCCTTGGGCGGCCCGGTGGTGCCGGACGTGTACAATATCAGGCACTTGGCGTCCCTGTCGTATCCCACGCCCGGATTCGTCGTGGGATTGGCAGGGTCGTACGCCTCGCCCAGGCGAAGCATGCCCTCGGGGATGGCGTGCCCGCGCGCTTCCTCCTCGACGTCGTCCACCACCACGGACCGGACGTTCTCCACGTCCTTTTCCACCGTGAGGTAGTACTCGAGCAATTCCGCGTCCACGGCCAGCATGGACACGTCGCTGTGGTTCAGGACGTAGGCCAGGCCGTCGCCGCGTAACTCGCTGTTGACGGGCACCACGTACATGCCGATCTTCTGGGCGGCGAAGAATACGTCCAGAAAGCGCGGGGAATTACGCATGAATATGGCGACGCCCTTGCCCTTGCCGCCACCGTTCGCCAAAAGAAAATGGGCGACCTGATTGGCGTGCTGGTCCATGGACCGATAGGAATGGACCTCGTCCTTGAACAGAAGCATGGGCTTTTCGCGCTGTTTCGCCGCCTGCTCCTCCAGCAGTTCCGCCCAGGACATGTCGTGCGCCATCCCGCCCCTGGGCAGCGCCTTGAGATTGTCCACCAGGGTACCCCGGCGGACCTCCTCGCGCATGAACCGCGCCACCGAGCCCAGCGCGCCCCGGGCAAGCCTCGCGGCCTGCGCCTTCCGCCTTGCCGTTTCCCTGACCTCTTCGAGCATGGCTCCGACCCTTTCCTGTATAACAGCCTGTTGAAAAACGCGATCTGCGGCGTTGCGCTTCATTTCCCGTCGATGCGGCGTACCATAAGTACGCCTTATTCCGCGAAATTCGCGCGCCTTGCATCTCATCGTATTTGAACAGGCTGTAAATCCCTAGTTTTTCAACGGGCTGATATGGGTATTCCACGAACAGTCGTCTTTTAAAGATGATTCCGTTCCCCGTTTAGGGGATTCACTCCGGTTTATCGCGTCATGTCTTCTTCTTCGCGGGTGCTTCCAGTATATGGATGCACATGGCGGCTTCCTCCGCTCCCAGCGCGCCGCCGCCATTCTCCGCCAGGGCCAGGCCCGGAGCGGGCACCTGGCGCCGTCCCGCCTCTCCGCGGAGCTGGGTGACCAACTCGTGGATCTGTGCAAGACCGGAAGCGCCGATCGGATGGCCTCGGGACGTTAGGCCGCCGCTCGTGTTGGTGGGTATCCTCCCGCCGAGGTCCGTCTCTCCCTGCTCGGCCAGGATGCCGCCCTCGCCCGGCTTGCAAAAGCCCAGGTTCTCCACCTGCCGCAACTCTCCATAGGACGTGGCGTCATGCACCTCGCACAGGTCGATGTCCTCGGAACCCACCCCCGCCTTCTGATAGGCCAGCCTGCTCAACCGCTCGCCGATCTCGGGCTCGTCAAAGCCAAAGGGTCTGTCCGCGCCGGAACCCAGGATGGAGGCCCGAACCTTCACCGCCCTGTCCAGCACGCCCAGCCTGCGGGCCATGGCGTGGGAACACAGGATGGCGGACGCCGCGCCGTCGCCGATTGGGGCGCACATGGACCGGGTCAGGGGCCAGCTCACCACCCTGTCGGCCAGCGCCTGCTCCACGCTCACGTCGAACCGGTACTGGGCGTTGGGGTTCATGGTGCTGTTGCGATGGTTCTTTGCCGCAATCACGGCCAGCTGCTCCACGGTGCTGCCGAACTTCTTCATGTGCTGGCGCGCCGCGTATCCGTAGACGTCCATGAACGGGGAATGGTCGCCGGCGTTGATTTTCGCCAGCTCGCGCAGGGTGTCGTAACCCAGGGCCTCGCCGATCTTGATGGCCACGACAAACTGGTCCCTGGCTTCCTTGATCCGTTCCTTGACCGACTTCTTCCGCCCATTCTTCCTGCCGCCTCCGTTGCCCGGAGCGTATTTGGCCCTTATGCGGCGCATCTCCTCCTTGTCCGCCTCGGTCATCTGAAAGTCGGACAGGTTTTTTACGATCTCCACGCAATTTTCCACGTCGATACCGCCCATGAAGCCCACCATGGTGGCCATGCGGTTGGTATTGTAAAGCTTTTCCGCGCCGAGGGCCAGGGTGCAGTCGTACAGGCCGCTGGCCACGCTCATCCACGCGTGGTGAAAGGCGGTGGATGCGCTGGCGCAGGCGTTTTCCACATTGGTGATGGGAATCTTTTCCATGCCGTGGGGCCGGGTGGCCACCTGTCCGCGGATGGAACCCTGCAACTTGTCTCCCCAACCGGAATTGGAGAACCACATGGACTCGATGTCGGACATCTTCACGCCAGCGTCGGCCACGCAGCCGCGCAGAGTTTCTCCGGAAAGATCCTTGATGCTCTTTTCAAGGTACTTTCCGAACTTGATGGTGTGCACGCCCACGACGTAGACGCTTTTCATGGGAGCCTCCTTTGTTGGCATCCGCCGTTGCCGTTGTTATTGGGTGGCGGATGGGCCTTGACCAGCCTGCTGGTTCCGTGTATTGGTTTAACCAATTCAAGGATATTTATTCCCGTATGTCAAGAAAAAATTTTTACGGTCGCAAAAACAATGCTACACTGTACTCCGACTCGCAAAGGAATCAAAACTCCATGGCCAACGCGAAACGCCACGAAATGGTGGTGAAGACACTTATCCGCAAAATCTTCACCAAAAACCTCGGACCCGGGGACAAGCTGCCCGCGGAACGGGAACTGGCCCGGGAGATGGACCTGGACCGGACCAGCCTGCGCATGGCCCTGCGCCAGTTGGAGAGCATGCAGATACTGGACATCCGCCACGGCGACGGCGTCTACGTGAAGGATTACCTCAAGTTCGCGGGCATCGACTTTCTGCGCACCGTTTTCATGCAGAGCGACTCGGTGGGCGGGAGATCGGGCGACGACGGGGACTCCCTGGAGAATTACATCCTGGACGAATACGTTCTGGACGAGATCTGGGAGTTCTGGGCCAACTACTTTCCCGTGGTGCTGCGGCTGGCGTCCCAGAACACCCCCGTCGGGCGGACCCAGGCGCTGATCGACATCATGGACGAGGAACTGGCCTGCCTGGACGACAGGAAGCGCATCGTGGAACTGGAGTTGCGCAGCCAGGACGTGGTGGCGGAAAACACGAAAAACATCGTGTTCATACTGATCTCGAACTCCTCGCGCCCCCTTCGCAAAAAGATGATCGAGATGTTCGTGGGCTGTTTGTCCAGAGAGGAGTTAACCGACCACATCAATCTGAAAAAGGACTTGCTAAAGAGGTACATGTCGGGCAGTCTGAACGCCGTTCACAGCGGACAGGAATACGCGGAGGTGCTGGAGGGGTACAGGCGCCTCATGCTTTCGGAATGGAAGCCCCCGAAGCGCCCGGACCGCGAACAGGCCGGCGGATGCCTGGAAACGGGCCGCAGGAGGCGGGCATGAATCGGGGAACCGTCCGGTAAATGCCCGGATTCGGGTTTTGCACGGGGAATTCATTCGCACGAGAACAGACTGACATATCAGTCAAATACAGCAACCGCATGCCCGGCCCCGCGGCCCCAACCCAATGGAGCCCGCGACGGCCTCTCTTCACCCACCAGGCGTTAAAAAAGGATTTCGCATGACCAGACGAAGCATCTTTTTCGTGGCGGCATTACTGGCCTGTGCATTTCTCGTGTCAACAGCCACTCCGGCTACGGCGGAGGACGACAGGATCCGATGGAAATTCGCAACCCTGGCGCCCGACGGCGTGGGCTGGGCCAAGCACGTCAAGAAAATGATCTTCCCCGTGATCGAACGGGAAACCGAGGGGCGCCTCGAAACCAAGATCTACTGGGGCGGGGTCATGGGCGACGACGAGGACTACGTGAAAAAGATGCGGGTGGGCCAGTTGCACGGCGCCGGGCTGTCCGGCCAGGGCGTGAACATCGCCTGCCCGGAGATGAGCGTGGTGGAGCTTCCCTTCCTGTTCAGGAACTACGACGAGGTGGACCACATCAAAAAAAAGATGCGTTCGCAGTTTGACGCCATCCTGGAGGAAAACGGGTACATGGCGCTGTCCTGGCTGGACCAGGATTTCGACCAGATATACTCGGCCCGCTATCCCATGACGGAAACAACCCACTTCGAAAACGCGCGATTCATGACCTGGTACGGCCCCATCGAGGAGGCGGTGCTGGAACGCCTGGGCGCCAATCCGGTTCCCATCAACGTGCCCGAAGCCACCACCAGCGTGCGCCAGGGCGTGGTGGACACCGTGATCGGCCCCGCCATCTACATAGTGGGCGCCCAGATGTACACCATCGTCAAGTACATCAACCCCGTCAAGATACGTTACTCGCCCGCGCTTGTGCTGGTCACCACCGACGCGTACAACATGCTGCCCATGAAGTACCACAGACGCCTGGAAGCCCTGCGCGAAGACCTGGAGCGCGACTTCTGCGCCCTGGTTCGGTCGGACAACGCAAAATGCCTCCAGGCCATGAAACGCTACGGCGTGACCATGGTGGAGATGTCGGACGATCAGAAACGGAACTTCCGCGCCAGGGTGCGCCCGGTATGGGAGGAACTGGCCGGAGACGTGTACCCGCGGTACATACTGGACGAACTCATTGCCCACCTGGAACACTACCGCCGGGACAAAAGGGAAATCGCCCGGCAATAGCAACGGAATCCGTGACGGGAATACCGGACGGACTCGGGGGGGAGATCCGCCCGGAACGGGTTCGGGAAAAGGAGCATGCATATGGCTGCCGAGACCGGAACCGCGAAGAAGGCAACAAGGAACGCCACAAAGGCCAGGAGCACGGAAGGCAAGGCAGGAGCCGGGGCGAAAACGGCCCCGAAGGCAAAGGAAGAGCCCATGTCCCCCATCGGCGTGTATGAACCCGGGATGCCGCACAATCCCGTGGAAAAGGTCATCCTGGAAAGACGGAGCATCCGCTACTTCAAAAAGGACCCGCTGCCCGACGACATGATCCGCCGCGTACTGGAAGCGGGACGCTTCGCCCCGTCCGCGGGCAACTGCCAGCCCTGGAAGTTCGTGGTGGTGAACAGCCGGGAAATCATCCGGGAGCTTGAGGCCGACGCCAAGAAGATGGCGAAGATCCTCATGTTCGCCCTGGACTACAGCCGGGGACCCGTCAGAAAACGGTTGCTCAAGCCGTTTTCCCAGACCATGATCCGCCTCATGCAAAACGAACTGCACCCGGTGCCCTTTTCCCTCCTGCAGCGCATCGCACAGGACGAGGCGCCCGTCTTCCACGGAGCGCCCACGCTGATCCTGCTGCTGGAGGACACCCGGGGGGTGGCCTGCCCGCCCATGGACATAGGCATCTGCGGCCAGAACATGGTGCTCGCGGCCCACAGCCTGGGAGCCGGCACCTGCTGGCTGGGGATGATCAAGCTGTGCATGTACTATCCCAAATGGCGCAAACGCTTCGGCGTGAAATACCCCTACCGGTGCACCGACTGCATCGCCCTTGGCTGGCCCGCCGGCGACCACGACGGCATGGTTCCGAGGGAGGTTCAGTACGTGCAATGGTTCGACCGCGGCCCGGACGATCCGCCGCGCATCGAAAGACAGGGGGTGTAACCATGGAAAAGCTGTCGATTCTGGAAAGACTGCGGATACCGGATTATTTTGACGCCGGCCACATGAAAACCGGCATCCTGGAATTCTCCGACGAGAAATGCAAACGATGCGGGCTGTGCGTGAAGATATGTCCGGCGAGGTCCATCCTCATGGACAAGGGCAAAAAGGGGGGGGAGAAGCCCCTGCCCTACCTGTTTGAAGTGGAGCCCGGGGTCACCATGTGCGTGTCCTGCGGATGCTGCGCGGCCGCGTGCCCGGAGGACGCCATCACCGTTGTGCGGGGCTTTTGCGCCGGCTACCACTACAAGAAGCTGCACCAGGCGCCGGAACTGGCCCCGCCCAAACAGTACTGAGGGAGGCGGATTTCCCAGGTTGCGAACCAGGCGGCGGTGCCCCCAAAGGCCGCCAAAGCCGCTGACAACCTAACAGCCTGTTGAAAAACGCGATCTGCGGCGTTGCGCTTCATTTCTCGTCAG
>JBKHBM010000156.1:0-8932 GCA_046542385.1 Desulfatibacillaceae bacterium
AAACGCGATCCGCGCAGTACGCGCCTCATTTCTCGTCGATGCGACGTACCGTAAGCACGCCTTACTCCTCGAAATTCGCGCACCTTGCATCTCATCGTTTTTGAACAGACTGCCAATTTCGAGTTTTTCAACGGGCTGCTACGGGAGGGCGGAGTATGCCTTCTCCCCGTGACTGAATCGAGATTTCCGGACGGCTTTTCATTGCCATCTTGACATTTCAGTCACCGATTCCGGATTCAGGTGGCGGTTTCAAGTGTCCGGGAATAATCCCGCAGTGCCCGGCCCAACGCCTCGAACTCTCCGGTGACGACCTGGAGCAGGTTTTCCCGGCCGGGGCGCCGGTGCTCACGCGCGGCGGTTTCCAGTTCCAGGGCCGCGCGTCGCAGCCTGGCTCCTCCCACGTCGGCGGCCGACCCCTTGACGCGGTGGGCCAACCTTTCGGCGACGTCCCACTGTCCGTCCGTGACGGCCCGGGCCAGCCGGTCCATCTGGTCGGGCATGTCCGCCAAAAAGATGTTCACGAATTCCCGCAGGACCCCCGGGTCGTCACCAATGGCGGACATCATGGTTTCAGGCTCGAAAACGGGCAACCCGTCACCGGTGTCCGGGGGCTTCCCGGCCGTGGGTGTCGGGGGAGTATCGACCGGCTCCGGGGCCGGGGGTTCCGTTCCGGCCATGCCGGCCAGCGCCAGGATCCGTTTGCGCAGCTTCCGGGGGTCTTCCAGCACGGGCTCGCCCTTGGGGAAACTGCCGGCCTGTTTGTCGGCGGAGGCGGCCACCACGGTCATTGTGGAGTACCTGGGGCTTTTGTCCAGGAAACCGGCCACGGCCTCGGATTTCACGTCGTCGAATCCAGGGTCGTACACGAACAGGTCGGGCAGAAAGCCGCCCAGCAGGGTCAGCGCTTCCACGCCGGAGTCCGCGGTTCTGACCGCCGATCCGTCAAAGGCCTCCCCGGCCGCGTCGATCGCTGCCTGTCGCAGTTTCTCGTCCCGGACAGCCACCAGCACTCTGGCAATTGGAGGCCTCGGTCTGGTCCGAAACCTCCAGCAGAACCGGTCCATGATGGCGGCGAGGGACGACTGGCGCACCGGTTTGGGTATGTATTCGTCCATGCCGGCGACCAGGCATCGTTCCCGGTCTCCAGCCATGGCATTGGCGGTCATGGCGACCACGGGAGTGTGTCGCCTGGTTCCCTCCATCAGCCTCAACCTTCGGGTGGCCTCGAAACCGTCCATCAACGGCATCTGGCAGTCCATAAAGACGATGTCGTATCGTTTCCGCTCCAGTTTGTGAAGGGCCTGCTCCCCGTTTTCAGCCACGTCAACCCGGCATCCTGTCTTTTCCATGGCGGCAATGGATACCATCCGGTTCGTGGGGCTGTCCTCCACCAGGAGGACGTCAGCCCGGTATCCGCCGGCATCCTCGCTTTCCCGGAGGGCGCGCACGGCGCGGTTTCGTTCCGTGATGTCCCTGGTGACGCCCAGGATGCCCATGATTTCCCGGTCGTCATTGAAGAAGAAGCCCAGGGACACCTCGGTGTCCATCCACGTACCGTCCTTTTTTCGTTGCCTCAGTTCCACGGTGATGCTCTGGCGCTCCCTGCTGTCCGGATTTCTGCTGTCCAGTTCCGCGCTGACCCTTCGGGCTACCCTGGACAAGTCTTCGAAAGTGGTGAGTTCCCGGGCTGAAAGATTCAGCATCTCTTTTCGAGTATAGCCGGTAACCCTTTGAACTGATGGGGAAACATACGTGAAGTTCAACCTTCCGTCCATGACCCACACCACGTCGGTCATGTTTTCGGCAAGCAGGCGGTGCCCCCGTCCGTCGTCGGTCAGGCCTTTTATAATGTCGTCCTTGTCCATAACCCGACCCTTGGGGATGCCTCGTCATCAGGGCTGTCTTGCGGCAGGGGACAAAACTTCGGGGATATTATATACGTTCGGCAAGCGGATTCAAGGGGCGTGGCGCGGTTTTGGCCTCGCAACCCGTGGAGAATGAGGCAATCCTGTGTCATCCGAAAGGGTTGACGGCGCGGAGCATCCCTGACACGGAGAATACGGCCCCGGGGTCCACGGTTTCCTTGAAGATGCCGATGGCGGAATCCCTCAGAAAACGGTTTTTCCGGGCCCTGGCGGCCAGAAAATCCACGACCCAGGCATGAGCCAGCCACTTCTGTGCCATGGAATACCCGGTGTACCTGTGGCGCAGGCGCTCCTCCAGCACGCGGGGATACCCGGCCAGCGGGGAGAAATCGCCGGAAGCCAGGGCCGCCGAAATCATCTCCGCCGCGATCCGGCCAGTCTCCATGCTCTTGCCGATGCCCTCGCCGGTAAAGGGGAGGGTCGCCCCGGCGCTTTCTCCCACGGGCAGAATCCGCGCCGCCGGTGACATTCTGAAGCCGCCCAGACCGCACCGCAGCACGGCCCCGGCCAGGGGCCCGGTTTCCACTGCCGTCTCCCGGATTTCACGGGCTTCCCTTATCTGCCGCATGAACGTGTCGAACATGGTGCGCAGATTTACGTTGTTGGTCTTTCCAGTGCCGTTGCCCTTGCCGTTGTAAAAAACGCCGCATCCCACGTTGTACTCGCCGCCGCCCATGGGAAAGACCCATGCATACCCGGGAATGATGGAGCGGTCATAGGAGGCCAGCAGGTAGTCCGGTCCCTTTTCCGCGCGGATGTAGCATCGCGCGGCGACAGCGCTGGCTCCATATTGCGTGGCCATGCCCCGGTCCTTCATGAGGCCCACCCTGGCGCCGGTGGCCAACACGGCCGCGGCAGCCCTGAACGTGGCTCCGCCGTCCGTTCGGCACTTTACGCCGGTATCCGTTTCTTCGATGGAACTCACCCGGCCCAGGGCGAATATGGCTCCGCGGGCATGGGCGGTTTTGGCCAGTATGGCGTCCAGAACCTCCCGTTTCAGGGTCACGAACCGGCCGGGAACGTCAAAGGGAATCCGGGACGGACTGAGCATCCTAAAACGGGGCGTCTCGAGTCCGGCTTCCAGTATCTCCTCCGCCACGTCCAGCGCCCTGAGGCACTGCATGGAATCTTCCACCAGAAGGTCCCCGCAGACCTTGTCCCGGGGAAAGGGGGCGCCATCCAGCATGAGGACGCTCGCGCCCGAGCGGGCAAGCCACGAGGCGGCGGCCGAACCGGCCGGTCCCGCGCCGGCCACGATTACGTCGTATTCCCGTTGCTCGACATTCGAGGCGGGAACCTGGATGGCGTTCAATTTTCCGTACAGGTGTTCCCTGTTGTCCACCGGCGTCTCCTTTTGCTGCCCAAAGGGCGGATCAGATTACGAAATGCATGGCGAACACCCCCATGGCGAACAGCAGGATCCCGGCGGGCACCCGCCATCTTCCGGAGTTGTCCAGCCGGTGGAGAATGCGCAGGCCGATGTTGCCGGTGATTACATAGGGGATGAAAACCTGTATCGACGAGAAGTGGTTGAGGTCATGCGGCATGTAGTAGAAGTAGTAGGTCTGGAACAGGGCCAGGGCGAAGGTGTTTACCATGATCTCGAGAGCCATGGCGTCCATGCCGATGAGGGCGGCCTTGGCCAGGTAGTTGTCCAGTATCCCCAGCTTGGGGTTCTGTTTGATGGCGCAGTGCAGGCAGTAGATATAAAAGCCGTACATCGGCCACATGACGATGGCCACGCCGGATGTGTATCCGTGGTGCAGAGGGTAAATCTGATACTCCCACAGGGGCTTGCCGAAAAGCCAGACCCAAAGGGAATCCACGCCCACCTCGCAGGTGATGCCCGCGATGAGCAGGATGCCCATGTACAGGACCATGCTCCGCCAGTCCAGGCGGAGCCTGCGGCCGGCAAGCGCGCAGTTGAACAGGTACAGGCCGGGGAAGAAGAACAGAAAAAAGCAGACCATGTAGACCGGGAACATTTCCTCGGCAAGGCCCATATTGTTGGTGAGCACGCCTTTTTCCAGCAGGGAGGCCACGAAGGCGCTCACCAGTCGGAAGACCAGGTACAAAAGCGGAAAAAAGGCAACGAACTTGATGATGGAAAACACTCCGGTGCGAACTTCAGTGCCCGGCTGCTCCAGCCCCGCCTCGGTGGTGACGTCGGTTACCGTACCGCCAGTTTCCATGCTTGACTCCTTACTCCCCTGATTCAATCCTTCCCACTCCGGTCCCCGCGCCCCCGGCGGCCTGGAGCCATGGTCAGCCGGCTCCTCCGGTCCCCTGCGAGCCGGTATCCTCCAGCAGCGCCTCGCTGGCCGGTTCCGGCGACCTCGAAGCGCGTGGGCCTCCAAGGCCCGGACCGCCGGGTCCTCGTCCCCGCATGCGGCGCGGAACCGGAGTGCGGCGGGCCTCGAAACCGGAATGCAACAACAGATTGGGCAGTACGAACAGGTCCGCCACCAGCGCGGTGAGCATGGTGCAGACCATGAGGCCGCCGAACATGGCCGTGGGCTTGAAACTGGACATCAACAGGACGGAAAAACCCAGGCTGATGGTGATCGTGGTGTACACGATTGGTCTGCCGACCGTGCGCAGCGTCGCGGTCATCGCTTTCTCGGGAGTGGCCTGTCTCGTAAGTTCCCTTCGGTATCGGACCATATAATGTATGGTGTCATCGATTGCAAGGCCGATGGCGATGCTGGCGATGAGCCCGGTGTTCATGGAAAGTTCGATTCCAAGCCATCCCATGATTCCGAAGTTCACGACAATGGGCACCGAATTGGGCGCGAAGCTCAGCACACCCACCCGGAACGAACGGAATATGAAGAACATCATGGCCACCACCAGCAGCACGGTGAGCAGGAGGCTTTTCAACTGGCCCCGGGTCACCATCCGGTTGCTGTGGGCTATGACAACACCGATGCTGGTGGGGGTCATGTCGAAGTCTTCCGCGAAACGGTTTCGCCACTGCTCCCGTATGGTCCTTTCGGCCACCAGCCAGTCATGGGAGCTGGATATGTGGGTCATGAGCACTATGTTGGCCCGGGACAGGTCCGTGTTCAGGAAACGGGTGGACATGTCCTTGCCCAGCATCAGCCAGTAGCTGTTGATGAGATGCGGCACCATGGCCTGGTCGTCCGGCAGACGATACTCTTCGGGCTCGTAATCCTGTGTCGAGTAGTGCATCATCCGGATGTAGTCGATGACGGACACGGCCTTGTCCACGCCGTCCACGGTGAGCAGGAAATCCTGGAATTCCGATACGTTGCGAAGGTTTTCCAGCTTGCCGAAATAACCGGGTTCCCTGCCGTCGATGATGACGTTCACCGGGAAACTGCCCGAAAGGTCCTTGTAGATGTCATGGAAGTTCCGGAAGACGGAGCTGTCTTCGCGGATGTAGTTGCACGGGTTGGTTTCCACCTTGATCCGCAGAATTCCGGACGCCGCGACGATGCACCCCACGGCCACCAGAGCCAGCACCTTGCCCCGGTGATTGATGTTTATGTAGGACACCCTGCGCAGGAAACGGTCGACCCAACCCTCGTCCGGCGCCATTTTCGAGGTGGCGGGCAGTGGGATCAGGGCCAGGATGGCCGGAAACAGGGTGAGGATGAGCAGGAGCAGGCTCAGCATGCCCACGCACGCGGGTATGGCGAAATCCCGGATGGCGTCCACGCGGTTCACCAGCAGGGAGGCCAAGCCGATCACGGTGGTGGCCACGGCCAGGGTGCCGGGAAGCCGCATGTGACGCAGAGTGATGTAGGCGGCCTCTTCACGGCTGGTGGCCTGGTTGGCGACGTGCAGGTACTCGGATACCACGTGCATGCAGTACGCCGTCCCCACGGCCATGAGAAACACCGGCACGATCAGGGTGAGGATGGAAACGGGCTTGTCCGCCCACGCCATGGCCCCGAAAGTCCAGATGAACGCCACCAGGATGCAGGCGATGGGCGCCGCGGCCACCCTGGGGCGGCGGAAGATGACGACCAGGACCAACACCATCAGTATGAAGGTCAAAGGCGGAAGCCTTGAAAAATCCCGCTTCATGTTCTGCAGAAGGGCCTGGCTGAAAACGGGCATCCCGATCTGGTACAGGGAATACTCCCTTTCGTCACCCAGGATTCGCTCGATTTCGCGGACGATCCGCTCTTCCCTGTCGATGTCGCCGATGAGCAGGGTGATGGCGGTGCTGCCGCCCTCCGGAGTGGTGAGGTTTCCGGTGAACAGCCTGACCGGCTTGATGATCTCCTCGAATTCCCCGGGAGACCATTCGTCCAGGAGGTCGGTGCGTTCCTTGACCGTGGTGAGGCTGATCACCTCCACCACGCCGTTGATGGCGCCGAGCCGGTCGCTCAGGACGCCGATGCGCTCGAACACTTCGGGGCTGAACACGTCGTCGGCGCGCAGGACTACCCGGATGATCTCCTCGGCCCCGAATTGTTCGCGGATTTCCTGGAAGTAGAGGTTTTCCGGTAGGTCTTCGATGGCGACCTCGTAGACCGAGGCCTGGAGTCGGATGTAGGGCAGCTGCACGGCGAAGACAAGGGTTATGGCGGCAATGGCCAGGATGACGGCCACGGGACGGCTGACAATGAATCGCAACCAGATTCTGTAGTCAATCTGCTCAAGGGTGCTTCTCAATGAGACCTCGATAATGCCAGGTGCGAACGTTCGTCAGGGTTCTCCCGGAAACCCCCCAGGGGTGATGCCCCTACCCGCCCACCGCTACCGTAATTGTCAATGAATCATCCATCCATGGCCCTTCCGCGGTGTCTCCGTCAACGGTCAGCGAGTCACGAAACGTTTTTGCCCCAAAGCCCCCGCGCCGCCAGTAACCCGACCACGTACACCACGCAGACGCCGGCCAGAATCCACTTGACGCAGGCAAATACCGCGCTCGTGCCCAGGACGCTGCCGGAAACTTCTCGCCAGTGGCCCAGCATGTGCAAGTGCAGCACGTTTTCCATCAGGTCGCAAAAACCCGCCACGAACGGCAACACCACGAAAGTCCGCCTCAGGCGGGAACTTTCCCTGAAAAACGGCGCCGCGGCCCACGTTCCCGCAACGGCCAGGAAGGCGCCGTAAATCAGTGGGTGGAAGAAATCGAGGAAGAAATGGGCGACATACCGGGCCCGGCCCGCTTCTCCCCAGGATTCCAGTATGCCGGCGAAAACCTCGGGCGAGAACGTTGTCTGGAGCTTGAGGACGTCATGGCTGATATCCTGGAGGACAAGGTAGATACCGCCCTGGGAGACCGCGTACGCGGCCAGCAGCAACAGCGCCATGCGGCCATTGGCAAGGCCCCCGGCCATCCTGACGGTCACGCCGTTCATTCGGACCCGCTTTCCTCGGGCACGCGGCGTGCCCGGCCCACGCACTATTTGAAATAGTAGAGCACGCGTTCCCAGGAGCCTTCCGCGCCGTAATCGGCCGACCTCACGATACCGCTCGGAAGGCTGCGGTACACATATTTCCCGTCCGCACTGCATGCGATGGCGACGCCGCCGGTGAAGTCGAAATGGTCCTCGAGCTTTTGTTGGGCCACCGCGTCCCTGGTTCCCATGTCAACCAGTTTTCCCTGGAAGAGGTTCGCGGCCAGCAGCAGGGCGACGATAATCAGCAAAATCCTGGTGAACCTGTCGTTTGCCGGCATGGGCTACTCCTTTGTGTCCTGAACGGTCGCCTCGCGGGACGAGCCAATGGAATGGTCCGGGTGTTTCGGATTTATGAAATGCCACCATGATTAAGGCGGGCATCGCAACGCACCGGTGACAAAAAAACGCGGCCCGCCCGGTTTTGGAGCCTCGCCGGGAGCCGCTCCTCACACTCCTGCACAGCCTTTTTGCGTGGAGATTATACCGGATTTCCATGTTTGACAAGAACCGGGCCCGTTCCGGCGGCATCCGTCATTGTCCTGGCAGTCCGTTGAAAACCTCGGACTTTACAGCCTGGTCAAAAGCGATGAGATGCAAGGCGCGCGAATTTCGAGGAGGTCGACGCACTTACGGTACGTTGCATCTACCCGAAATGCGCCGCAACGCCGCGGATCGTGTTTTTCCACAGGCTGTCAGCCGCGGACGCGGGCCAGGATCGCGTCGCAGATGCTGTCAATGCCTTCCGGCAACTGGGTTAGGGGCCGTCCCTCCAGGCCGGCGGTGAACAGGGAGTCCATGGCGGGTATTTGTCCGAGAACCCTGTTCGGGTCCAGTTTTTCCGCAATCACGGGTGCGGTTGTTTCATCCACCCGGTTCAGGATCAAGGCGGCGTCGAGGTTGGCGTTGTCCGCCATTTCGATGATGCTGCCGGAAAGGAGCACGGATTCCCTGCTGGGGTCCACGACGCCGATGACCAGGTCGCAGCCGGCGTCCACGCCCCTGCCGAAATGTTCCACCCCGGCTTCCATGTCCACTACCACGACCTGTTTTGGTTCCAGGACGATGTTGGTGAGAAATCGTTTGGTCAGGGCGCCCAACATGCAGCCGCAGCCCTCTCCGAATTTGCGGATCTTGCCCAGGGCAAGGAGTCGGACCCCGTCGGCCTCGGCAACGCAGGGTGCGGGCAGGTCCTCCACCTTGAATCGTGCGTTGAATATGGGGACCGGATTGAAGGCATCGCTGGAAGCCTGCATCTTTTCCTTGACCCCGGGCTTGCCGCCCAGGTTCTCCATCAGGTTCACGGGAGGGTCGGTTCCGAGAAGATCGTGCAGGCCGTGGTTGGACTCGTCCGCGTCCACCAGCAGGACATCCCGGCCCTTTTGGGAAAGGGTCCTGGCGAGCACCGTGGACACGGTGCTCTTGCCGCATCCGCCCTTGCCGCATATGAGGATTTTCATTCGTCTCTCTCCATGTTTCGGGTTCGACAAAAGGCAAAAGCCCGGTTCGGTCCGTCTCGTGTGTGCAGGGTCCGCACACTATACAGCCGCAGTGGCCCGTACGCAACGCCTTATCAGCCTGTTGAAAAACGCGATCTGCGGCGTTGCGCCTCATTTCCCGTCGATGCGA
>JBKHBM010000157.1:0-8917 GCA_046542385.1 Desulfatibacillaceae bacterium
GCATCTCATCGTTTTTGAACAGGCTGCAAATCTCGAGTTTTTCAACGGGCTGATAGGGAATGAGTAGGGTTTCTTCAAGACCAAGGCGAACTCGAAGTTTGTATGATTCAAGATCACCGCATCCCTTGCCATTGCCCCAACCACTCGTCATCCCCGCGAAAGCGGGGACCCAGGCGAACGGTGGTGAACGAAGCCTTAAAACACGACGCTTGCAAGGTGGTGTCCAAACCACCCATCGGGCACGGCGCGCCGTGCCCGAAATAATCGGTCCGCCACCCGGGGCTGAACCCCCGGGTTAATAACAGTCGGTTCCGCCCCTGTCGGGGCGGGGACATGTTTTGGGACACAACCCAGGATTACAGGTTATTGTATCGCCCGCCCCGGTGGGGCGGTTTTGATGCGCCCGGGATTCAACCCCGGGCAAAAAAACCCGGGGATTCAACCCCGGTCCTTAAAGACATGACCAGACGCGACAAAAAAACACTCCGTGCCGGATTCACCACGGGCACGGCCGCGGCCGCCGCGGCAAAGGCGGCCATGCACGCGCTGTTGCGGTGCACGCCACCGGGTGAGGTGGAGGTGCTTCTGCTCAACGGCGAAACATGGAGGATACCGGTGGCCCGCTGCGCCGTGGAAGGCGGGGCGACAGCCTCCTGCGTGGTGGTCAAGGACGCGGGCGACGACCCGGACGTAACCCACAGGGCGGAGATCGGCGCGCGGGTCACCCTCCTGGACGAGGCGGCGGAACCCGGGGTGGAAATCATCGGCGGCCAGGGCGTGGGCCGGGTCACGAAACCGGGCCTGGAAGTCCCTCCCGGGGAACCGGCCATCAACCCGGGTCCCAGAAAAATGATCACGGACTCGATACGCGAGGTACTGGGTTCCGTGGGCCAGAACCGGCGAATCCGCGTGGAGGTGTTCGCGCCCCGTGGCGAGGAGCTTGCCAAAAACACGCTGAACGCGCGCCTTGGCATACTCGGCGGCATATCCATCCTGGGCACCACCGGAGTAGTGAAACCGTTGTCCCACGACGCGTACATCGCCACCATCCGTTCGTCCCTGTCCGTGGCGAGGGCGGCGGGGCTTTCCACCGTGGTCATGACCACGGGCCGGCGCAGCGAAAAGCATGCGCAGCGGGAATTCGCCGACCTGCCCGAGGAAGCCTTCATCCAGATAGGAGACCACTTCGCCGAGTCCATGGGACAGGCAGCGACCGACGGTTTCGCCAGGGTGATTCTCGCCGTGTTCTTCGGCAAGGCCGTGAAGATGGCCTACGGCGTGCCCCATACCCACGCGGGCAAGTCACGCCTGGTGCTGGACCGGCTGGCCGGGTGGGCCGGGGAGGCCGATTGCGGAGGGGACGTGGCATCCGCCATCGAAGCCTCCAACACGGCGCGCGAGGCCTTCACCCACGTTTCCGGCGCCTGTCCCGCCCTGCTGGCGTCGGTATGCGAACGGGCTGTCCAGGCGGCCCGGGGCTTCGCAGGCCCGGGGCCGAACGTCCGGATGGTGCTGTTCGACTTTGACGGCAACCTGGCGCACGACACGCAGGCAACGGAGGTGGCGACATGATCCCGGTGGCCATAGTGGGCGTCGGCCTTTCCAGGGCCGATCTGACGCAGCGGCATCTCGACGTGATCCGCGAGGCCTCTGTTCTTGTGGGCGGCGCAAGGCACCTGTCCTGGTTCGAGGACCACGAGGCGGACAAGCGGGAGATCACCACGCCCCTGTCCGCGGTGGTGGACGACGTGCGAAAGTGGGCGGCCGACCGCAAGGTGGTGGTGCTGGCTTCCGGCGATCCCCTGTTCTACGGCATTGGCCGGAAACTTGTCGAGGCCCTTGGCGGCGACGCGGTGGAGGTGTTTCCCAACGTGTCCACCCTGGCCGCCGCGTTCGCCCGGCTCAAGCGGCCGTGGCAGGACGCCCGGGTGGTGAGCCTGCACGGCCGGAACGGGGAAAACGCGCTGGCCCGGGAACTGGACGGCGCAGCACCGGTGTTCGTGTTCACCGACCCGAAACACGGCCCCGGTGAGGTGGCGCGCATCGCCGGGGAGCACGCGGCCGGGGACTTCGTGCTTGTCGTGTTCGAACGACTGGGCGAACCGGACGAACGGGTTCGCACCATGCCCCTGGAGGACGCGCGGACAGGGCAGTACCTGGAACCCAACGCGGCAGTGCTGCTGCCCGTTCCGGCGATTCAGGGACAGCGCGCGCCCATCCTGGGCGCGCCCGACCACTGGTATGCCCATGAGCGGGGGATGATCACCAAATCCGAGGTACGCGCCGTGTCCCTGGCAAAACTGCGGCTTCTGCCGGAAAGCCGCCTGTGGGACCTGGGCGCGGGAAGCGGGTCCGTGTCCGTGGAGGCGGCGCTGTTCATCACCGGCGGCGCCGTCACCGCCGTGGAGAAAAACCCGCGCCGAGTGGGGCACATCCGGGAAAACGCGGCGCGGTTCGGTGCAGGCGTGGTAACCGTGGTGGAGGCGGACCTTCCCGACGGTCTGGACGCCCTGCCCGACCCGGACCGGGTCTTCATCGGCGGAGGCGGCCCTGCCCTGCCCGGACTGATAGAACTGTCCGCCGCCCGGCTGCCCGTCGGCGGCAGGATCGTGGTGAACGTGGTGGTGTTGGAAACCCTTACGGCCGCGTTGGAAGCGTTTCGCAACGCCGGAATGGAGCCCGAGGTGGTGCAGATGCAGGTGAGCGAGGGTACCCCGATGCCCGGCGGCCTGCGATTCACCGCGAAAAACCCGGTGTGGATCGTGTGGGCAGAGAAGAGACAGTGTGCGCCAGGGCGCCCCGGCCAATAAATGGAAACCGTCAGAATCACTCGTCATCCCCGCGAAAGCGGGGATCTGGATAAGGATAAACATCCGAAAATTAATGGGTTCCCGCGTTCGCGGGAATGACGGAGCAACCTTCTCCCGGCATTGAAACACAATAGCGACCACCATGTGCGTGGCTTGCTTTTCAGGCCGGGGACTGGAAGGAACACAAAATGAAAAAACACCCGGTACGATTCGTGGGCGCGGGCCCCGGCGACCCGGAACTCATAACCGTCAAGGGACAGCGGGCCCTTGCCGAGGCCGACCTCGTGGTGTACGCGGGGTCGCTGGTGCCCGAGGCCGTGGTCCAGTGGGCTGGCAACGCACGCCACGAAAACAGCGCGGGCATGCATCTGGGCGACATCGTGGACGTGATGGCCAGGGCCCACGAGGCCGGCGAAAAGGTGGTTCGGCTGCATTCCGGCGATCCCAGCCTGTACGGCGCCATTGCCGAGCAGATGGTGGAACTGGAAATAGGGGGCATTCCCTATGAAGTGGTGCCCGGCATCACCGCCGCCTTTGCCGCGGCGGCAGCCCTGACCCTGGAGTACACCCTGCCCGAGGTCTGCCAGACCATCATCCTCACCCGCATGGAAGGCAGGACCCCGGTGCCGGAACTGGAAAACCTGGAGTCTCTGGCCGCGCACCAGGCCAGCATGGCCGTGTACCTCTCCTCGGGCCTCGCGGACAGGGTCCAACCCGTGCTGGTCAGGGCTTACGGCGCGGACGCCCCGGTGGTGGTGGCGTATCGCGTGTCCCAGCCGGACCAGCGCCTTGTCTGGACCACTGCCGCCGAACTTGCGCAAACCATGGAGACCGAGGGAATCGACCGGCAGGCCCTTATCATAGCGGGCCGGGTGCTGGCCGAGCGACAGAAGGACTTTGCCAGGTCCAAGTTGTACGACAGGACCTTTTCCCATGGGTACAGGGCCGGCGAGGACTATTAGGAAACAAAAACCGGTAAAGGCGCAATGTTTGCGCGCTTCGCGCGTGCCTTGCGCGGCAAACTTTTTGTAAAAAGTTTGATCAAAAACTTTTGCAATGAAATCGGGTTATTGCCAGGCAAAAAGGGGTATGGACAATTGAAAACGACCTCACTGAAAGACCATGGCGGGAACGTGGCTGTCTGGGCCGTGACCCCGGCCGGCGCGGCGCTTGCGGAAAAAGTGGCGGCCTCACTCGGCAATGCCCGGGTGTTCGTCCCCGCGTCATTGGACACCCCGCCGGCAAACGCCCTGTTCTTCAACAAACTGGCCCGGGGAGTGACCCGGGGATGGGCAGCCTACTCGGCCCACGTATTCATCATGGCCTCGGGCATCGCCGTCCGGGTCATTGCCCCGCACGTGGCGAGCAAACTGTCCGACCCGGCGGTCGTGGTGGCCGACGACGCGGGCAGGTTCTGCATCAGCCTGCTTTCCGGGCACGTTGGCGGCGCCAATGAGCTGACCGACAGGGTCGCGAAAATCCTCGGCGCCACGCCGGTGGTCACCACCGCAACGGACGCGCACGGCGTGCCCGCCGTGGACGCCATTGCCGCCAACCTGGGCCTGGACATGGAAAACCCGGGCGCTGCAAAGGCCGTAAGCATGGCCCTGCTGGGCGGCAGAAAGGTTTGGCGCTACGATCCCTACGGCGTGCTGGACGATTCCATGGCCGAGTGGACGCAAGGCGTGGACGAGGGCGTTCCGGAATCAGGCCCGGGAATCTGGGTGCACCACGAGGTGCGCAATCTGCCCGAAGACGTGCTGGTGCTGCGACCCCATTCCCTGGCCGTGGGCATGGGATGCAACAGCGGCACCGAGGCGACGGAACTGAAGGAGGTCCTTTTGTCCGTGCTGGAGAAAAACGGTTTGTCCTTAAAGAGCGTGCGCCTTGTGGCCACCATCGACGACAAGGTGTACGAGCCCGGGCTGGACGAGATGGCCCGGGACATTGCGCGGCCCCTGGAAGGGTTCGCCCGGGAATTACTGGAGAAAGTAACCGACGTGCCCAACCCCTCGCCAATGGTGTTGCGGCACATGGGAGTGAACAGCGTATGCGAAGCGGCAGCGATACTGGCAGCGAACAGGGGCCCTCTTCTGGTGCCCAAGCAGAAGAGCGGGAACGTGACGGTGGCGGTGGCGGCAATGCCCTGTACGTCGTCGGAATCGGCCCCGGAGGACCAGCACACATGTCATTGCGGGCACGGGAAGTAATTTCCGGCGCGGACTGCATAGCGGGTTACACCACCTACGTGGACCTGGTTCGCCCTCTGATCGAAGGCAGGAGAATCATCTCCACGGGTATGCGCAAGGAGGTGGAGCGGGTCTGGGCCGCCATCGAGTGCGCCACCAGCGGCTCGTCCTGCGCCCTGGTGTGCAGCGGCGATCCCGGTATCTACGCCATGGCCGGCCTCGTGTTCGAACTGTGCCGCAAAAACAGCGTTGCCGTCGGCGCGGACGGACTCACCGTCGAGGTGGTGCCTGGCATCCCGGCCCTGTCCGCAGGAGCCGCGCTTCTGGGCGCGCCGCTCATGCACGATTTCGCCACCATCAGCCTGTCCGACCTGCTGACGCCCTGGGAGGTCATCGAAAAGCGAATCACGGCCGCCGCCGGGGCCGATTTCGTGCTGGCCATATACAACCCCAGGAGCAAAAAACGCGACTGGCAACTGGGCAAGGCCCGGAGCATCCTGCTGGAGCAGCGCTCCCCGGACACGCCCGTGGGCGTGGTGACAGGGGCCATGCGGGACAACCAGAGCGTGACCCTCACCACCCTGGGCAGCCTGGACGAGTCCATCGTGGGCATGCAGACGATAGTGTTCGTGGGCAACAGCCGGACCTTTGTCCATGATGGCCACATGGTCACCCCGCGTGGCTACGGCGACAAGTACGACCTGGAGAGAGGCGATGGCTGAACCGGCAAGCATGGCGCGGTGCCTGGCCGTGCTGGGCACGGGGTCGGACGTGGGCAAGAGCATCGTGGTGACGGCGCTGTGCCGCATCCTCGCCAATCGCGGGGTTTCCGTGTGTCCTTACAAGGCCCAGAACATGTCCAACAACTCGGGCGTCACGCCCGAGGGCCTCGAGATGGGTCGCGCCCAGATCGTGCAGGCCGAGGCGGCGCGGTTGGCGCCTCACGTGGACATGAACCCGGTGCTGCTGAAACCCACCGGCGACACCGGCTCCCAGGTTGTGCTGCTGGGCAGGTCCGTGGGCAACCAGTCCGCCCGGGAATACTACGCCACCAAGGACGGCCTGTTCGGCGAGGCCGCCGAGGCGCTTTCCCGGCTGCGCGCCGGACATGACGCCGTGGTGATCGAGGGCGCGGGCTCCTGCGCGGAAATCAACCTCATGCCCCACGACATCGTGAACCTGCGCATGGCCGGGCACGCGGACGCCCCGGTGGTGCTGGTGGCCGACATCCACAAGGGGGGCGTGTTCGCCCAGATCGTGGGCACACTGGAATGCCTGCCCCAACACCATCGCGACCGGATAGCGGGGTTTGTCGTGAACCGCTTCCGGGGCGACGCCAGCCTCTTTGACGACGGCGTGCGCTGGATCGAAGACCGCACGGACAAGCCGTGCTTCGGCGTGATCCCCTGGTTCGAACACATCCGCATCGAGGCCGAGGATTCGGTGGTGATCGAGAGGCCCCGAGCCGTGGCCGTGGATCAGGTCAGGGCGCCGGCGGTGGCCGTGGTGCGCACTCCTCACATCTCGAATTTCACGGACTTCGACCCGCTCCTGGAGACAAAGGGCCTGTCCGTACATTTTGTCGAACAGCCCATGGACCTCTCGCCGTTCGCCGCCGTGGCCCTGCCCGGCTCCAAGAACACGCGCGACGACCTGGAATGGCTGGCGAAAACCGGCTGGGCAAACCGAATCCGCAATTTCCACGCCGGTGGAGGCCACGTCCTGGGCATTTGCGGCGGCTACCAGATGCTGGGCGCGATCGTGCGGGACCCCGAGGGGCTGGAAGGCGATCCCGGCGACACCCCGGGCCTGGGGCTTCTTCCCGTCGAGACGGTGCTCGCCGCACCAAAGACCACGACGCTGGCGCGCTTTGCCTGGGACGGCATCGAAGGGACGGGCTACGAGATCCACATGGGACGCACCGTGCTTTCCGGCGCCCGGGTCCTGTTTTCCGTGCTGGAGCAAAATGGCGCGGCAACTCGCGTAGACGACGGCTGCGAGTCGGACGACGGCAGGGTGGTGGGCACATACATGCATGGCCTGTTCGACGAACCGCGCGTGCTGGAACGATGGCTTTCCCGCATCGGCGCCGAGGGCCTGGACATTCCGGAAGCCCACGGTTTCGTGGCCCGGGACGCCCAGTACGACCTCCTGGCCGAGCACTTCGCGGCCAACGCGGACGTACCCGGCCTCCTGCGGCTCCTTGGCCTGGAGGACGAATCATGAGCGACGCGATCCTGGTGGTTGGCGGATGCAAGAGCGGCAAGAGCGCCCGCGCCCTGGAGCTGGCCCTGGCCACGGGCGCGAAAGACCGGATCTTCGTGGCAACCTGCGTCGCCCGGGACGACGAGATGGACGAACGGGTGGCGCGGCACCAGGCGGAACGCGCCGGCCAATGGCGCACCATCGAGGAACCGCTGGATGTCGCCGGGGTGGTGCGGGACAACGCGCGGCCCGGCACCGTGATTCTTCTGGACTGCCTCACCCTCTGGGTCACCAACCTGCTGATCGAGGGCAGGACAAAGGACGACGCTGTCGAGGAAGCGGACAGACTTGCCGACGCGCTGGAACAGGCCGGCGGCCCCGTGGTGGTGGTGTCCAACGAAGTGGGCGCCGGCATCGTGCCGGAAAACGCCCTGGCAAGAGCGTTCCGCGACGCCGCCGGAATGGTGAACCAGCGAATCGCCCAGGCGGCCGAAAAGGTTGTCTGGTGCGTTGCCGGCATCCCCGTCGTCGTGAAGGAAAACGGGCGGAACATGATGGACGGCAGCGCGGGATAGACGGATACCGGGTGCGACGCACCCTGGAATACAAGGATCGACAACCATGTGCGGCAACTACACCTGACGAAACACTCAAGGGAATACGGCGAACAGGCGGCCATCGCACCGCCCTTTTACACAAGGAACGCATCCGGCGCAAGCCGGAGGGAAGCACATATGGACAACCTGTATTCGGCAATTCGTTTCCTGACCCTCATCCCGGCGGGGCGCGCGCCCAGGTTCGACGCCGTGGGCATGATTCGGTGGTTTCCCGTGGCCGGTTTGGTCGTGGGAGCCATACTGGCGGTGTTCGACGCCGCGGCGACGACGATCTGGCCAGCCCACGCCGTGGCGGCCGTGGACGTGCTGCTGCTGGCCCTTGTCACCGGCGCGCTGCACCTGGACGGGCTGGGCGACACGGCGGACGGGCTTTTCGCGCACCACACAAGGGAACGGGCCCTTGCGATCATGAAGGACAGCCGGGTGGGCGCCATGGGCCTCGTGGCCGTGGCATTGTGCCTGCTGGTGAAGTTCGCGGGGCTCGCCTCCATCACGGATGGAAGGTTCTTGGCCCTTCTCGTGATTCCGGCGCTGGCCCGGGGCTCCATGGTATTCGCCATGGCCGCCCTGCCCTATGGACGGCCCGAGGGCACGGGCCGGGCGTTTTTCGAGAAGAAGCTCGACGCCTCGGCCTACGTTCCCCTGGCTGTCTGCGCGGTTCCGGCGCTTTGGCTCGGACCCCGGTTCCTGCTGGTGGCGATCGTCTGGGCCGCCGTGACCTTCGGCGCCATCGTGTTCTACCAACGGCGCATGGGCATCATCACCGGCGACATGCTGGGCGCCCTGTGCGAGACGTGCGAGGCCGCGTTGTTCTTCGCGGTGTGCGCGGGAGGCGGGGCATGATCCACGGGCACGGAGGCAACATACGGGAGGCCGCCGCGAACCTGGGCTGCGAACCCGGTGACATCACGGACATGAGCAGCAACATCAACCCCCTGGGTCCGCCCCCGGGGCTGGTGGAGCACCTCTCCGAACGCCTGCAGGACATCGTGTCCCTGCCCGAGGTGGACGCCGGCCGCATCGTGGAAGGCTACGCCAAATGGCAGGGGCTCGATCCCGGCGGCATCGTCCCGGGAAACGGCACCACGCAACTGCT
>JBKHBM010000158.1:0-8867 GCA_046542385.1 Desulfatibacillaceae bacterium
ATCTCATCGTTTTTGAACAGGCTGTAAATCCCTAGTTTTTCAACGGGCTGTTACGCCGGGGCCTGCTGCCTGCCCTTTTTCCGGGAAAGACCGGACAGCGTGAGCATCCTCTCCGCCGGCGGCATGTGGGCGCCTACGTAGCGTTCCGCCGCCGCGAACAGCGGCAGCCGGCGTTTCACCCTGCTGAACAACCTGTGCGCCAGAACGTACAGCAACACGAAGGTGAACACAAACCCCACCGACCAACCGGGACCGGGCAGGACGAATTCCACCTCGCCGAACCTGCCCTGCATCCATGTAAGGGCAAAGGCCGCCGGCCACAGGCTGGACGCGCCCAGCGCGATCTGGGAAAAGAAGTACCTGCCAAAGGCCTCGTTGGCCTCGTGGTTGCAAGCCTTGTAGGCTTCCTTGTCCTTTTGGGCAAGGGCGTGGATGGAGGCGTTTTGCATGTCCACCATCTTTTCGCCCGTCTTCTTGAGAACCGCCCCGTTCACGGCGTGCGCGGCGTACACCGTGAGGGTTCCCGCTACCACGCACAACAACGCCAGCACGAAGGTCCCCAGGTAATAACCCAGGATGGGTATCTCCGGCAGACGATACAACCAGATCAGTGCCGAATCCACCAACAGGAATAATTCGTTCATCACCAAACCTCGTTTCTCTCGGGTTCCGGGCCGGCGCCGGGGGCAGGCTCCCCCGGCGCCGGTGTGTCGCCTGTCATTCCGCGTACCCCGCGGGGGACATCAGAACGGGGGGACGATGCTGTACCCGAGGAATCCCTTGGTCGTATAGCGAAGTCCCACGTACAGGGCCAGGACCACGAACAGACGCTTGAGCCAGATGTCAGGAATGTACTTGGACGTACGCGGCCCGATCATGGAACCCACGAAGATTCCGATCAGTTCAACGCCGATCAGGGGCCAGTATATGGCAACCCCCTTGACCACCATGTACGTGAATATCGACACCACCATGCCCACGAGCACGGTGAGCGCCGAGGTGCCCGCCACCAGAAACATGGGCAGGCCGGCCACGCTGGTGAGGAAGGGCACGAACAGAAAGCCGCCGCCGATGCCCAGAAAGGAAGCCAGGCCCGCGATGAAAAAGCCGCCGATGATCGGAATGATGGGACGGAAAGAGAACTCGACGCCGTAGAAGGTGAACCGGATCATCTTGATCCCCCATTCCACCACCTTGACTCCCTGCTCCTCCTCGTCGATCTCCGCGCCTTCCTTCTTCATGCGGATGGTCTCCTCGAAACGCTGCGCCGCCGCCTTGGCGTCCTTCTTGCGCGACTGGCCGCGCGGCGTTGTCTCGTAAAACAAAAAGCCGCCGATCACGAACACGATCACGCCGAAGAAGCCCAGGTACTCCTTGAGGGAAATCTTGCCCGCCGTCAGGATGGGCACCAGGTACGAACCCAGGATGGAGCCCAGGGCGAGGCAGATCCCCAGGGGCAGAACCAGCCGGCCCATGCGATAATAGTTCGTACTGGACACCGCGGCCGAAAGGCCCACCATCCACTGGTTCGAAACCCGGATACTGTCCGCGATGAAACTGTTCAGCGCGGGCGACGTCTTCTTGAACGCCTTGCCGTAATCCGCCAGGCCGAACACCGTGATGTGCCCCACACCGGCCATGATGCCGCCGAAAGCGCCCACTGTCGAAAAAATCCAACCGACCCAGATGGCCCACAAAAAGCCCACCACCAGGCTGGGGTCCGGGGCTCCCGGAATACCCAGAAAACCCGGCTCCGCCTCGGGGTTGAGATGCCCCGGCCCCTCCCCCCGGGGCGTCGCGGCGATGGCGTCCGCGAGATTGTCCGCCAGGGCGGTGCCCGGAATCGCCAGAAGGATGGCGACAAACCAGCATACGATGGCAAGTGTCGCGAGTTTACGTGTCCTCGAGTTCATGAATACCTCCCACGGTTGTTTGAGTTGGCTCCCGGCCCGCCAATCGGCGGCCCTATGCAGGAAAATGCATGCACGCTTGTTCGTGGGGGAGTTGAGCAAGGCTCGTGCCAGTGCGCGGGGCAGGCAACACACTCCGGGGGCATGGAACGAAAGTAGTATAAAACCGTATAGTTAAAAAGATATGGAGCGAAAGGGCCACTACCCGGGGGCAGGGTAAGGGAAACGGAAAACATGCAAGGAAAATCATGCGCCATGGGGTGTCTGGCCAGTCAAGGATAATGAATACAAGACCTTGAACCCTTTGTCAAGATTTCCATGCACCGCAATGTTTTTAATGCGCCTTCGTGCGGACAGCAGACTCCTTCCTCTGCCAAAAAAACCTGCTTGCCTTACAAACTCCTCGATATTATATTGAATTCCAACAATCCTCCGAATCACCCCCCCTGTCGGCCGATGGCCGCTTTTCGTGGCACGGACGTTGCTTAATCTTTCCCCCGACAAGCTGATTCGAACCCCCGGCGATACAACGCCGCATCAACGCACCCCTTTTTTGACGGAGCGTGCAGGAGAGAACGTCATGTCGGAACATGCCTACAGTCTGTGCTTCATGTGCAGCATCCGCTGCCCCATCAAGGTGTACACGAAAAGCGGCCAGGTGAAATGGATAGAGGGCAATCCCCACGTGCCGGGAATGGAGGGCAGCCTGTGTCCGCGCGGCGCGGCGGGCATCGCCCTTCTGAACGACGACCAGAGGGTGCAGGCGCCCATGATCCGGGTGGGTGAGCGCGGCTCGGGAAGCTGGAAACAGGTCAGCTGGGACGAGGCCCTGGACTACGTGGCCGACCGCCTCAAGGGAGTGATCGACAAGCATGGCGGCAAGGCCGTGGCCCTGGCCGAGAGGACCAACCTGGCCACCCATGCCTCAAAGACGCTGATGGCCGCCATCGGCTCCCCCAACCACTGCACCCATGACGCGTTGTGCAAGGGTTCGGTGAACACCGCATGCCGATCCCTGTTCGGGCTTAACGACGCGCAGATGGGCATCGACTACAAGAACACCAAGCACATGATCCTGTATGGCCGCAACCTGTTCGAGTCCATCAGCGTAAAGGAAGTCAACCACTTCATGACCGCGCTGGAAAACGGGGCCCGGCTTACCTATATAGACCCCCGGGTTTCCAGGACGGCCACCAAGGCGCATCGCTACTGGATGATCCGGCCGGGCACGGACCTGGCCCTGAACTACGCACTCATCCACACGGTGCTCAAGGAGAACCTGCACGACGGGGAGTTCGTGAACCGGTGGGTCCATGGCCTGGACGAACTTGCCGCCTTTGTCGCGCCCTACACCCCGGAATGGGCGGAGCAGGAGACGGGCATCCCGGCCGGGGAGATCGTGCAACTGGCGCGGGAAGCAGCCAGGGCCGCGCCCTCGGTGGTTTTTCACTTCGGGTACCGTGGCGCGCACCACGAGTTCGAGATATACCTGCGCCGCTCCATCATGATTTTGAACTCACTGTTCGGCAGCATCGAGGCCAAGGGAGGCTACTTTTTCAAGAAGGGTCCGGGCGAGGTGGGCGCGAAGCCGGCCCGCAAGCTCACGGACCAGGACATTCCCAAGGCGGACGCGCCGCGTTTCGACAAGGTGGGCACAAAGGACTTCCCCTTGCCGGACAAGGCCCACGGGCTGGCGCAGATGCTGCCCCACGCCATCTTGAACGAGGACCCGTACCCGGTAAAGGCGCTGATCGCCCTGCGGTTCGACCCGCTCATGTCCATGCCGGACACCGCCTTGATGAAGGAGGCGCTGGACAAGCTGGACCTCATCGTGTCCATCGACATCAACTACAGCGACATCGCGTGGTACTCGGACATCATCCTGCCCGAGTCCATCTACCTGGAGCGCACGGACTGCGTACAGCAGGCCAACGGCCAGAAGCCGCAGATGTTTTTGCGCAGGCAGGCGGTGCGGCCCCGGTACGACACCATGGAGGCGGCCATGATCCTCAAGGGGATCGCGGACCGCCTGGGCCACGGCCAGCACTTTCCGTACGAGAACATGGAGGACCTGGTGCGCTGGCAGCTGGAGCCCACCGGGTTCACCATGGAGGACTTCGAGGCCAAGGGGTTTGTCGCGTATTCGAAGGACGCCGTGTGGTGGGACCGCGAGGACGGTTTGAAGCTCAAGACCCCGAGCGGCAAAATCGAATTCGTGTCCTCGCTGCTGGAGGACGCCGGGTTCCAGTCGTTTCCTGCATACGAGCCCATCAGACGCCCGGGCCACGGCGAGTTCCGGCTCACCACGGGGCGCTGCGCCGTGCACACCCACGTGTCCACGCAGAACAACCCGTACCTGTCCGAACTGGTGGGGGAAAACGAGTTGTGGATCAACAAGGGCCGCGCCGGCGAGGTGGGCGTGGCGGACGGACAGTACGTGACCGTGAGTTCATCCCGGCACAAGGGCCGGATACGGGCCAGGGTCACGGACATGATCCATCCCGACTGCGTGTTTTTGCTCCACGGATTCGGCCACGAGGCCAAACTGGCGAAACGATGCGTGAACAAGGGCCTGTCCGACGCGGCACTGCAGGAGAACAGGATCGACAAAGTGGGCGGAAGCCCGGCGTTGCACGACACGTTCGTTACCGTTTCGCCCGAATGAGAAAATTCCGGGGCCCAGGCCCCTGCCACACCTTTTGGGAGGCCATGAAAAAATGAGCGAATACCATCTCACCCAGGACACCAAGAAATGCATCGGCTGCCACGCGTGCGAGGTCGCCTGCAAGAGCAACAAGGGCCTTGGCCCCGGACCCGCGCCGTGCAAGATCGTGGAGGTGGGGCCGGAAATGGTGGGGGGCGTGCCCCGCTCCTCCTACGTGTTCATGCCCTGCTTCCACTGCGAGAATCCCTGGTGCGTTTCCGCCTGCCCGACGGGCGCCATGCAGAAAAGGAAGTCCGACGGCATCGTCCACGTGGAGGCGGAACTGTGCGTGGGCTGCAAGAGCTGCATATCCGCGTGCCCGTGGGGAGCGCCCCAGTGGAACCCGGAAACCCGCAAGGTGGTGAAATGCGACTACTGCATGGAACGGGTGGACCGGGGGCTCAAGCCGGCGTGCGCCACCGTGTGCACCACCCATTGCCTGAAGTTCGGCAGGACCGCCGAGGCCGCGGACATTCGCAGGGAACGCTTTGCCCGCGCCGTCGCGTCGCCGGAACACGACTTTCTGGCCGGCAGCCAGTGATGCCGGCCCGGGGCGGCGGAATCCGGCCGCCGAGAGGTGTATGAAATGCCCGAGACAGCCTGTCCGGTAAACGATTTGCTGGAAAACATGCGCGGGTTCCTGGAAGCCCCGGACCTGGACGATCCCAAGAGCCGCAGGCTCGTGGAGGAGATCGGGGAACTGCTGGAGGACATCGCCTGGGGCCGCGCCGGTGCCGAGCACGTGGCCGCGGTGGCCGGGCTTGCCGGCCAGCTGGTGGCCAATGCCAACGACGAGGGCGGCAGGCGCGCGGGCGAGATGGCCAGAAACGCGCTCAACAACCACCACGAGGATTTTGAAAGCCACGTCCGGACCCACAACTGCCCGACCGGGGACTGCGTGGTGCTTGCGCCGGCACCCTGCCAGATGACCTGCCCCGCCGGGATCGACGTACCCACCTACGTCACCCTCATCGGCATGGGCAAATACGCCGAAGCCGTGGACGTGATCCGCAGGGACAATCCCTTTCCCTGGGTCTGCGGACTGGTGTGCACCCGGCCCTGCGAATTCATGTGCGTACGCGGCCGCATGGACCGCTCCGTGTCCATCAAGGCGCTCAAGGCCTTCGCTTCCGAGCGCGCGCTGTCCCAGGGCCGGTACACGAACCCGGAGCCCGCCGAGCCCCAGGGGAAGAAGGTCTGCGTCGTGGGCGCGGGGCCGGCCGGCCTTACGGCCGCCTATTACCTGGCCCTCAAGGGCTACGGGGTCACCGTGGTGGAGGACCTTCCCGCGCCCGGGGGCATGATGATGGTGGGCATTCCCAGGTACCGGCTGCCCCGAGAGGTGATTGATCGTGAGGTGGCCATGATCCAGGAACTGGGCGTGGAAATCCGGTACAGCACCCGTTTCGGCCGCGACGTCACGTTCGAGTCCCTGCGCGAGGAAGGGCACGACGCCTTTTTCATCGCCATAGGCGCGCACCAGTCCTGGAAGCTGGACATACCGGGCGAGGATGTCGAGGGCGTGGTGGACGCCGTCACCTTTCTGAAGCGGGTGGCCCTGGGCGACCGCAGGCCGCCGGGCGCCAGCGTGGTGGTCGTGGGCGGCGGCAACGTCGCCATCGACGCGGCGCGCACCTGCCTGCGCCTGGGCTGCAAGAGCGTGACCGTGGCCTATCGCCGTTCCCGGGCCGAGATGCCCGCCGACGTGGAGGAAGTGGAGCAGGCCGAGGAAGAGGGCGTGCGTTTCAGCTTCCTCACCGTGCCCACCGAAGTGGTGGCGGAGAACGGACACGCCACGGCTCTGCGCGCCAAGCGGGCGGAACTTGTGGCGGTGGAGGGCTCCTCCCGAAAGAGGCCCCTTCCAGTGGAAGGCAGCGACCACGACCTGCCCGCGGACGTGATCATCCCGGCCATCGGCCAGCGGGTGGACGAGGAGTGCCTGCTGGACATCGAGGCCATGGACTGGACCCGCCGCCGCACCGTGTGCGTGGACATGGCCAGCATGGAGACAACCGCGCCGGGCGTGTTCGCCGCCGGCGACGCGGTCACCGGCCCGGCTACCGTGGTGGAGGCCATAGGCGGAGGGAAACGCGCCGCCGAAGCCATCGACCGGTATCTTTCCGGCATCCCGCAGCCCAAGAGCCCTCCCGTGCCCAAGCGCCGCATGCGCCTGCCCGCGATCGAGGCCACCGCCGCGGAAAGGACCACGAAAAAGCGCGCGGAGATGCCGCTTCTGCCCATCGACCGTCGCCGCACCACCTTCCAGCAGGTGGAACTGGGCCTCACCGAGGAAATGGCCAGGGCCGAGGCCCTGCGCTGCCTGCGTTGCGACATCTGCCGCCGGTGCGGCGAGTGCGTGCGCGTGTGCCGGGACATGATGGGGGTGAACGCCCTGGAACTGGGGTACATGGACTTCGACCGGCCGGAGCACACGGACCTGCGGGTAACCGCACAGAGGTGCATCGAGTGCGGCGCCTGCGCCCAGAACTGCCCGAACCAGGCCATGGTCATGTCCGACGAGGACGGCGAACGGGTCCTCAGGCTGTGCGGCACGGAGTTGAACCGCCAGCCCCTGGCCTGGTGCGAGACCTGCGGCGAGGTGCTGGGACCTTCGAGGTACCTGGATTTCGTGAAAAACCGCACCCAGGGCACGCCCACGGCAACGGGCAGGCACCTGCTGTGCGAAAAATGCGCCCGGACCGCCTCGGCGCAAAGCGGCGCCGAACAGAAGGTGCCGCCGCCCGGAGTAAAGCCGGATTGACGCGGGCCGGCATTCGCCGATAGAATATGGACGCCGCGAAGTCGCTCCGGTACGGCGCGCCGTACCGGAGGGTACAGCGAAATACAAACTGACGCCGGCACCCGCCGGTGCGGGGGAAAGACATGGCTGATTTCCACAGAGGAGACAGGGTCGAGATATACCGGCGTTCCGGAGATGAAAGCTGGGCGCCGTACATGGACGAGTTCGTGGGCCTGCACGGCATCATCACGGACCCGGACACCTCCATCAACGACCCCGAGGACCTGGTCGAGGTGAGTATCGACGGAAAGGGCACGCACCGGCTGCCCCAGGACTGCCTGAAGCTGCTGTAGCAGACAGAGCAGAGTCTCGAGATTCAGGGCCGGTTAAAAAAGACGGGATGCAATGACAGGCTGCGGATCGGGTCTTTCAACAGGGATCCGGAGGGAACGCCGGAAACAGGAGTGCCGTGCCGACCGCGGAGCGATAGAAACCGTTTACCCAACCTACCGATAGAGACAGTTGCGGCCGACACGGCACGTACCGCATAGCAGAAACCGGGCAAAAAGAAAAGCCGGAATTCCCGAAAATGCCGGAAAATCCCGTGTCCGTGCCCCGAGAATCGCCTCCTCTGCCCCGAAATCCCCGGTGCCCGGGCCAAAGACAGGCGCCGCGCACAAACCGGGTTGTGAGCCCCCGCCCGTTGTGCTACATTGCGTGAGTCTTTTGCACATCGCCATCATGAGAGAGGGGTTCCATGGAACGAGACAAAAAGGACGTGCCCAGCATCAACGTGGATTACTTCTCCGAGCTTACCGGGGACATCCCCGAGCCGGACGAGGCCGCTCCCAACGGCGAGGACGTAGGCGAGCGCATAGCACAGATTCGCGGGGAACGGGGGCTCTCCCTGGAGGAACTGTCCCGGATGACGGGGTTCGGCGTGGACGTTCTCGCCGGCATCGAGAACAAGACGGTGCATCCCCAGCTGGGCACCATCATGCGCCTGTCCAAGGCCCTGGACTCGGCCATGTGCCGCCTCATCTCCGGCACCGGCAACAAGACGTTCGAGATCACCCGCAGGGGCGAACGCAAGCCGGTAAAGCGTTCGACGTCGGAAAAGGGCAGCCAGCGGATGTACAGTTATTTCAGCCTGGCCCACGACGTTCAGGGACGCAACATGGAAGCCCTGATGGTGGAGCTGGAGGACGTCGCCGACGTGGAAAAGTCCGTGCATGACGGCGAGGAATTCATCTTCGTGCTGGAAGGCACGGCCCACCTGGAGATCGGGGAGGACTGCTTCGACCTGGAACCGGGCGACAGCGTGTACTACCTGTCCACCACACCGCATTCCATTACCGGAAAGGGCGGGAAGGCGAGGATACTGGCTGTTCTGTACGAAAGCTAGCCAGAGTGATTGAAATCGCGGTCTGCCGCGTTGCGCTTCGTTGCGCGTAGCCGGGGAGGTAGGTTGGGTCAAGGCTCCGTGTGAGGAGCCGGACCCAACAAACGCATG
>JBKHBM010000037.1:0-36789 GCA_046542385.1 Desulfatibacillaceae bacterium
CCGCAGACGCGCCGCATGAGGCCGCCCCGGAGGGCGAAAAATCCTTTCACCCACCAGGTGAAACGGAGAGTTGTTCAAGAACCTGCAAAAAAGCCCGGTTTATCAGCCTGTTGAAAAACGCGATCTGCGGCGTTGCGCTTCATTTCTCGTCAGTGCGGCGTACCATAAGTACGCCTTATTCCTCGAAATTCGCGCGCCTTGCATCTCATCGTTTTTGAACAGGCTGCAAATCTCGAGTTTTTCAACGGGCTGTTATGGGGTTCTTGAAAGTTTTTCAATATTTTCGTCAAGGATTCAGAAGACAACCAGGACTACTAATACATGTTGCGCGTGGGTGTCAATTCACTTTGGCGACGGGACGTAGGTCAAATCAGCCGGAGGGCAAGGCAGCAGGCAACCACCGCCACGCAGGCGACAATGTCCGCTGGCCGGGCCGCCAGAGCCCTGGGCGTGCGGGACTCGCTGTAGCACCGCGAATCCATGGCCACGGCAAGCTGGTCCGCACGTGAGAACGTTCTGAAAAGCAGCGCCGGAGCGATCTTTCGCGCTCTTTTGACCGGGTTCCGGGAGCGATCCCCCAGGCGGGCCCGCTGCGCCTGGACGCACTCCTGGGTCTCGTCCAGAATCACGGGCAGAAATCGCATCATCAACGACATCATCACCGCGATCCTCCCCGCCGGGACCAATGGCACGGGCCGGAGGAACCACGCGACGGCGGCGCCGACGTCCGCAGGGGGGGTGGTGGCCGAGAGCACGTTTCCGGCCAGCACGATCATGAGCAACCTCCACGCGAGCAGACCGCCGGCGACAAGGCCTTCCCGGGAGAGCGCCACGTCAGTACCGGGAATGGCCGCGATCAGGCCGCCCCGGGTGAACATTCCGTGCGACAGGACGACGAAGAACAGAAACAGCCAGAACAGCCGCAACTCCCGGACAATGCGCGACAGGGGAAGCCGGGCCGCCACGGCCCCGGCCAGCACGAATGCCGTCATTACCGCCATCGCCGTCGGGGATGCCCCCGCGGAGGCCCCGGCCAGGGCGGCGAGGCACACCAGCTTGGCCCGCACGTCCATTCGATGCAGCGGCGTGGAGCGGGTAGTGAAATGGAAGGCGGTCATTCCAGCCATGTGCAGGCCTCCACTCCCAGGCGGGCCGCGATGGGACAGTGCACGCCATGGCGAGCAACCGCCTCCAGGAGGCCCGCCGGAGCACCGTCCCCCGCCACTTCGCCATGTTCCATTATTATAAGGCGGTCCGCATGGGCCAGAACCTTGTCCAGGTCGTGCGTGGTCACCACCACCGTGACGCCGGACTCGCGCAACCGAACCATCTCCCGCAGGACCTGCATCACCCCCTGGCGGTCCAGGCTGTTGAAGGGCTCGTCAAACACCACGGCCGCCGGCCGCATGGCCAGAATACCGGCCACGGCCAGCCGTCGCTTTTCACCGCCGGAAAGCAGATGCGGGGCACGCTCCCCCAATTCCCCGAGACCCACCGCCTCAATGCTCCAGGCGGTCCGGGCGTCCACTTCGGCCCGCGGCAGTCCGAGGTTCTCCGGGCCGAAGGCGACATCCAGGGCCACGGTCTCCCCCACGATCTGGGTGTCAGGGTGCTGGAACACCATGCCCACGGACTCCCGGGCGAAGCGGGACGCCTTGCGCGTGTCCCGCCCCCGTACCAGCACCCTGCCTTCCGTCGGCGCCACCAACCCGTTCATGTGCCGCAACAGCGTTGTCTTGCCCGAACCGTTTCGCCCCACCACCAGCACGAATTCCCCCGGCCCGACCAGCAGGTTCACCCCGTGAATCCCGTACGCGCCGTCGGCGAACCTGTGGCTCGCGTTCTCGAAGCGGATCAGCGCATCCCCACCTTCCTCCATGAGGCTCGGAGTCCCGGAAGAAGAATGGCGGGCGCGAAACAACCTTTTGTCGTGTAAACGAACCATGTTTCCGATAAAAACACCTGACTGCCGTTCCGGCGGATGATCGTCCGTTGAAAAACCGGGAATGCGCAGCCTGTAAAGAAACGCCGGGATGCAGGACGCGCATGTGCCCGCCGCGCCGCGCGACGCGGCGAATCGCGTTTTTCCCAGGCTGGTTACATTTGCCAGCCCATCCGGATCCAGGTCCTTCTCACGCTGGCCGCCACCGGCAACGCCGCCACGATCTTCAAGGCGTCAAAACCCACAAACGGCCACAGGCCAAGCTGGATCGCCCGCTCCGCCGGGAGGTTCGCCACGTGAGCCAGCCATGGCACGCCCATGCCGTACACGGCTGCCATGCCCAGGATCATCCCCATGGCGTCGAACGCGGCCTGCATTCCGGGGCCACGATTCACGCGAGCGCCCAGCCTGGCGAAAATCCCCACGATCACCACCGCCGGAAGGTAACCCAGTAGGTACCCTCCGGTGGGACCGAGAAAATGGCTCCAGCCGGCTCCCCCACCAGAAAAAACGGGCGCGCCGGCTATTCCCGCCAAATAGTAGACCCCCATGGCGGCGGCTGCCCGAACGGGTCCCAGCAGCAGCCCGGCCAGGAGGACGAAGAAATTTTGCAACACCACCGGTACCGGACCCACCGGGATCACTATGTACGCCCCACAGGCTATCATCGCCGCCATCAACGACGTGTGCACCGTCCCGCGGGTCGTGACGGCCTCGTTTTGCACGTCCTCCGACATCGCCTCTTCCATGTCAACACTCTTCCTTTGTCTGGTGCCCCCGCAGGCGGCTGCCAGCCTGTTGAAAAACGCGATCTGCGGCGTTGTGGCGCGTTTCTCGTCGATACGACGTACCGTAAGTACTCATTACTCCTCGAAATTCGCGCGCCTTGCACCGCCTCGTTTTGAACGGGCTGCCAATTCCGGGTTTTTCAACTGGCTGCTACCTGTGGAAACAGTCCCCGTAGGAAATGCGCCGCACCGTGCCGTCAGGCAACTCCAACACCAGCGCACCGTCTTCGTCCACGTCCCTGGCGATGCCCTCGAGGGTCTCCCTTACGGTCCGCACCCTCACGGCTCTGCCCAGGGTGCCGGCCCTCTCCCTCCACGCGGCCATGATTCCGGCCTGGGACCGGGTTTCCAGCAGCGGTTCGAAACGGTCCAGAAACCATCCCAGCACGTCCTTGCGGGAAAACCGCCTTCCCGCCAGTTCCCCGAGGGACGCGGCCCTGGGCTCCACGCCCTCCGTGTCATTGTTGACGTTCACGCCGATCCCGAGATTCAGGTACTCCACGGTCTCACCCACGGCATGTACCTCGGAGAGCATCCCCACGACCTTTGCGTCGTCCACCAGAATGTCATTGGGCCACTTCACCCGGGCAGGCGCCCCGGCCACTTCGCGGATCACGTCGGACATGGCCACCGAAGCGGCGAACAGTATGCGCGACACCTCGGCCAGCGGCAGGGCGGGGCGCAGGATCAACGTGAAGTACAGTCCGCCCTCGTCGGAAATCCATTGCCGGTCCAGTCTGCCCCGGCCCGCAGTCTGCCTGCCGGCCACCACCACGGTGCCATGGGGCGCGCCCGTCCGGGCCAGATCCCTGGCCTCGTCCATGGTGGACCTTGTCTCCGGAAAGTACCGAATCCTGTCCTCCCTGCCGGGAAACTCCCATGCGCACATGACGTCGCGGGAGTCCTCCAGCCGGTATCCGCCGGATTCGGACACCACGGGGTATCCCATGTTTCGCAGGGCGCCCACGTGCTTCCAGACAGTGGTGCGGGACACGCCAAGTCTGGCGCCCATGGCCTGGCCTGAGACGGGGCCGTCGGCGTATTTGAGGAATTCGAGAATGGTTTTCCGCATTTCGTCAACCCTTTCCGATGAAAGTGGTTAACGGGGCGGCAAAAAAATGTCAAGCGCCAACCGGTTGACCGGAGGTTTGGGCTACGTTTTTGAACTCCGGAAAAAAGAGCGGATTACCACACCGTTGGTCGGTTTTCAGGTGCCGATGAATCCCGCTTCGCCATATGTTCAGGAGAAATCCATTGAATTCGATTACTTGAACCATATGAACAAAATTGGAAAAAAGCGACATTTTTGTAGGGCGCCGCGCCCTGGCTGTTGAGGGGCGTGTGAAGCACTTCACATCGCTTGGGAGGCAGGGTGCCGTAATCATTGGAAAACAACGCTTCCGTCGCGGTGAAAAACCCCGGACACCGGTGAAAACCCCCGCAGGTATGTCATGCCGCTCATGTCTGGAGACCCCTTGTGTGAACCACCTCACAGTTCACCTTTTTTTTGCTGCTTCCCACCCCGTTTTGGAATCCAACTTGCACAATATATGGTCAACGAACCAAAGCGGCGAATCGTTCGCCGCCGCATCAACCCGCGGGACACGACCCGCACAAGCGCCAAAGTCGTTTGGCAAATGAAATGAGAGGAACAATGAGAAACCTGGATTGTCCCCATTACGACATTTGCTTGACGCGCGCCGCCCGGTCCAACAAGGCGGACTGGGACTGCTCAATTTGCGTGCACAGGGCCGCCAGGGCGGAACGCACGGAAAACGACATGCTCGGATACCACATTCTGTTGCGCGCCATCTTCAAGCCGGACCTGTACGCCATCTATCGGGGCGGAGACAGGCAGAAGCCGGCCCGCGGCCTGAACCGGCAGGTGCAGGCGAACGCATGAGAACAGGAGACTGGATTCACCGTTCCGGCAGACCAACCCTCCTGTAGCCCCCGGGGGACCGTGCGCCGGGCACGGTCCCCCGATATCCCGCCTCAATACGCCCGCCGGGAAACCCAACGCCTTGTCAAACACTTGAATTCGCAGGCGGTCCCGGATAGTGCGGAAGCAAGGAAGCATCCTGTCGGCTGTTCCGGGGCACGACGATCGGGCCCTGGCGCCAGGGACGGGCTGCATCAGTCCGCGCCGTGGGCCGGAAACCCCTTTCATCTGCCGGGTGAATTCAAAACCCGTGGAAAAGCGTATAAGAAGCCGGTATCATGGGGCTTCTGGAGAGTAGTCTGTTGTTTTCGTCACGGATTCAGGAAACGATGCCCGCGTCCGGGGGGACGTCTTCGCCACGGTTGCCCTCCGCGACAGGAGGTCGCCACCCCGTCGGGGGGATCCTTTTCGGGCGGGGCAGGCAAACCGCACCGGATTGTCTCTTGCAATTTGAACCACGTCTGGTATTGTCTTCCCGCGAGACTTTCGATCTCCGGCGGTATTTCCTTGAAAAAACGGTTGACAAAGCCCCGCACTACATATAGATTTTGCTGGTTACCTGAGCGGGCATAACTCAGTTGGTAGAGTACAAGCTTCCCAAGCTTGGAGTCGCGAGTTCGAATCTCGTTGCCCGCTCCATCAAGGTTGTACGTCCCCGCATGAGGGGGCGCCTTTCCAAGTCACCAAGAAAGGCGCCAGCTTCGGCCAGGGACAAGATGTTAACCCGACACGGTGACTCTGTTCGCACAAAACAGGCTTCACCATTGTGAACGGGCTCGCTGCCCGTTTTTTGTTTATTGAGGCAAAAAGCCCGAACCCATGGAAAACACGCGTAAAAAACGCGAAACAGGTATTAAGCGGAGCAGCAAGCCGGCTCTTTCCGGAACCGAGATCGCCGCAAAGGTCCACACCCTGGCGGAACCGGTCCTCGAAATGGAGGGCCTGGAACTCGTCCTGGTCGAATATCGCAAGGAACCGGTGGGCCAGGTACTCAGAATGTACATAGACCGGCCCGGCGGAGTCACGGTCGAGGACTGCGCATACACCAGCCGGCAAATATCGGATCTTCTCGACGTCTACCTCGAAGGGGAGACGACCTATCGCCTGGAAGTGTCCTCTCCGGGCGCCAACCGGCCGCTTACAAAGGAAAAGCATTTTCAGGATTTTGCAGGGCACAGGACAGCGATCAGGCTCAAGGAGCCCCTGGGCGGCCGGAAGAACTTCACCGGCATTCTCGAGGGCGCCCAAAATGGGATCGTGACCATAGCTTGTGACCAGGAGACCTTCGCCATTCCGCGGGACGCCATTTTGTCCGCGAGGCTCCGCCAGTAAATCCGCAGGGTAAACGGAGAACAATGTCAATGTTAAGCGAAATGGGCCGAGTGATTGAGCAGGTTAGTCGTGACAAGGGAATCGACAGGCAGGTCCTGGTCGACACCCTCGAAGAGGCTTTGCAGTCAGCGGCCAGAAAGAAGTTGGGGCCCAGAGCCGACATCGAAGTCCGATATAATGAACAGGCCGGTGAAATCGAAGTCTTCCAGTTCAAGGAGGTCGTGGAAACCATCCTCGAGCCCGACCTTGAAATGAGCGTGGAGGAAGCCCGTAAACTGGATCCCGAATCCGAGATTGGCGACAGCCTGGGAACCAAGATGGACACGTCGACCTTCGGACGCATCGCCGCCCAGTCCGCCAAACAGGTCATCATACAAAAGCTCAAGGACGCCGAGCGGGAAGCCGTTTACAAAAACTTCGTCGACCGCAAGGGTGAGATCATCAACGGCATCGTCCAGCGCATCGACCGTGGCGACATCATCGTCAACCTGGGACAGACCGAGGGGATCCTGCGCGTTCGCGAGCAGGTGCCGCGGGAATTGTATCACAGGGGGGACCGGGTTCGCGCCTACATCCTGGACGTGGAACTGGAGGGCAGGGGCCCGCAGATCGTACTGTCCCGGACCCACCCGAATTTCCTGGTCAACCTGTTCAAGATGGAAGTCCCGGAAATCGGCGAGGGCGTGGTCAGCGTAATGGCCTGCGCCCGGGAGCCCGGGGTTCGCGCCAAGATCGCGGTGGCCAGCAGCGATTCGGACATCGACGCTGTGGGCGCCTGCGTGGGCATGAAGGGCAGCCGGGTGCAGAACGTGGTTCACGAACTGCGCGGCGAGAAGATCGACATCGTGCCCTGGCACGCCGATTCCGCCAAGTTCGTGTGCAACGCCCTGGCCCCGGCGCAGATATCCCGCGTCATCATCGACGAGGAAAACAAGTCCATGGAGGTCATCGTCCCGGACGAGTTCCTTTCCGTGGCCATCGGCAAAAAGGGCCAGAACGTGCGGCTTGCCAGCAAGCTCACCGGCTGGCACCTGGACGTGAAGAGCGAGACCCGGTACAGCCGGGCCATGCAGGACGGATATCATTCGCTGATGGCCCTGCCCGGCATTGGCGTGGCGGTTGCCGACGCGTTGTACGAGCGCGGTTTCTATTCCACGGACGAACTGGCAGCGGCCACGCCGGACGACCTGCTGCTCATCCGCGGCTTGGACAGCGAAGAAGCCCGGCGGCTCATTGGCGAGGCCCGCACGGCCGTGGAAAACCGTGAGGAACGGATCGCCCAGGGTCTGGAGCCCGAGGTTCCGGCTCCGGCTCCGGAAGCCGGGGAAGGGCGGGAGGCCGGCGGCGAAGAAGCCGGGGAAGGGCGGGATGCCCTGGAGGCCGGCGAGGAACCCGCGGAGGACGAGCCCGAAGCCGGGTCCGGGGAAGAAGGCTCCCCGGAGGAAGAGGCTGAACCGGAGGACGAGGAGGAGGAAGATGACGCCTCCGAAGCCGAAGAGCAGGAACAGGGCGGAGTGGAGGAAGACCAGGAAATCGAGACCGGAGAGAAAACGGTCTGAGCACCGCATCGGATGCCGCGCGGTTTCCGGGCAGGGCCCGGCGCATTTTCGCGCAACAGGCTCCGGGCGGTCGATAACATACCTTTGCCAGCCGACGGCCGCGACAGCCGAACCGGCAGTGGCAGTTAGACCGCAGGGAACCCAAGCGTACCCGACGAGAAACAAGGAAGTACTCCTGAAAAGCGGTTTAGGGGGATTGGATGGCAAAACTGAGAGTTTATGAACTGGCCAGGGAGCTGAACATGACCAACAAGGCGCTCCTGGACAAAATGCAACAAATGGGCATTTCCGTAAGGAGCCACATGAGCGCCCTGGAGGACGACGTGGTGGAGCAGGTCAAGACGACGCTGTTCCAGGCCAGGCAGGAGCAGGTGGAGGAAAAACGGGTCAGGTCCACTGTCATCCGGCGTCGGAAAAGAGCCAGGGAAACCGCCTCCGGGCAGGAGGCCGCCCCCGAAACGGCCGAGGAAGAGACGGCTCCCGAGGAAATCGCTGAAACCGCTGCCGAGGAGGCTCCGGCCGGGGAAGCGGCCACGGCTCCCGAGGTCGAGGCCGGTGAAGCAGCGGTGGCGGAACATCCCGCCGAAGTCGCCGCGGGGGAACAGGTTTCCAGAAAGGTGGACGCCGAGTCCATAGCCAGGCGCATTCGCGAGCAGGAAAAGGGCGAGCCGGCCAGGGTACTGAAGAAACCCGAACCTGAAATGCCTGAACAACCCCCCGTCCCACCGGAGGAGGCCGTCGCCGCCGGCGAACCGGCCGTGGAAACCCCGGAGTCCGGAGTGGAGGCCGTGGCGGAGGCCGCGCCAGCGACCGAAAAGGCTGAACCCGAAGTGGTGGAGCCGGAAAAGGTGGAGCTTCCCGTCGAGGCGGAGGCAGAGCCCGAGGCGCCTGTGGAAGAGCCTGCGGCGCCCCCCGCGGAAGAGGGCGAAATCGCCGCGGAAACGGGCTTTGCCGAGGAAACCCCGGAAGAGGCGCCAGCCGGGAGCGAGGCTGCTGAAGAGGCCAAGAAGGCGGCCAAGGCCAAGAAGAAAAAGAAAAAGGACAAGGATTTCCCGGCAAAGATCATCAGCCTGCCCGAAAAACCGGTGGCGCCCACGCCCCCGCCCCCGCCGCCATCGGCGGCGGGCGAGGAAAAGCCCGCTCCGGCGGAAGGGGAGGCCGCTACGGGAGATGCCGCATCCAAGCGCAAGAAAAAGAGCAAGAAAAAGGGCGGTGGGGAAGAGGAAACCGATTCAAAATTCCTGAAGAAGAAGATTTCGTTCCGGAAAAAGGCCGTGGTGGAAGGCGCCGACCTGTACGACAAGGGTTCGTCCAGGATGCGCAAGGGAAAGAAGGGCGGCAAACAGCCCATGTTCTCCAAGGCCAAGCCGACCGCCACCACGCCCAAGGCCATCAAGCGGCGCATCAAGGTGGATGAGGCCATCGTTTTGTCCGAACTGGCCAAACGCCTGGGCGTGAAGGCCAACGAAATCATCAAAAAGCTCATGGCCATGGGTACCATGGCCACCATCAACCAGTCCCTGGACTTCGAGACGGCAAGCATCATCGCCGCCGAATTCGGCTATGAGGTGGAAAAGGCCTCCTTCGCCGAGGAAACCGTGCTCCAGGCCCAGGAGGACAAGCCCGAGGAATTGACGGAGCGGCCGCCCGTCGTGACGGTCATGGGCCACGTCGACCACGGCAAGACCTCGCTTCTGGACGCCATTCGCGAAACCCGGGTCACCGACGGCGAGGCCGGCGGCATCACCCAGCACATCGGCGCCTACGTTGTGGACCTGCCCGACCGGGGCCGGATCACCTTCCTGGACACGCCGGGCCACGAGGCGTTCACCGCCATGCGCGCCCGGGGCGCCAGCGTCACGGACCTGGTGGTCCTGGTGGTGGCCGCGGACGACGGTGTGATGCCCCAGACCATCGAGGCCGTGAACCACTCCAAGGCCGCCGGTGTTCCCATCATCGTGGCGGTCAACAAGATGGACAAGGCCGGCGCGGATCCCGACAGGGTCACCAGGCAGTTGGCGGAAAAGGACCTGGTGCCCGAGGACTGGGGCGGGGACACCATATTCGTGCACGTTTCGGCCAAGCAGAAAACCGGCCTGGACAGCCTGCTGGAAATGATCCTCCTGCAGTCCGAGGTCCTGGAACTGAAGGCCAATGCGGACAAACCGGCCCGCGGCCACGTGGTGGAGGCCCGGATGGACCAGGGACGCGGCCCCGTGGCGTCGGTACTGGTTCAGGAGGGCACGCTGCGCACGGGACAGTCCGTGGTGTGCGGCATGTACTCGGGCAAGATCAGGGCCATGTTCAACGAACGCGGCGAACCCATCGACGAGGCCGGACCGTCCATTCCGGCGGAGATCCTGGGTCTTTCCGGAGTACCCAATGCCGGCGACGAGGTCGCCGCCGTGGCCAACGACAAGGTGGCCAAGCAGGTCTCCGAACACAGGCAGGAAAAGCATCGCGGCGTGGAACTGGCCAGGACCAGCAAGGTCAGCCTGGATACCCTGTTCGAGCAGATGGGACGCGCCGAGGTCAAGGACCTGAATCTCATCATCCGAGCCGATGTCCAGGGCTCCGTCGAAGCTCTCCGCGAATCCCTGCTCAAGCTGGACGCCGAGGTGGAAGAGGTCAAGATCGACGTCATCCACTCCGGTACCGGGACGATCACCGAGTCCGACGTCGCACTGGCCTCCGTGTCCGAAGCCATTATCATCGCGTTCAATACCCGGCCCCAGGGCCGCATCGTGGACATGGCTCAGACGGAAGAGGTGGAGATCCGCTATTACGACGTGATCTACAATGCCCTCAAGGACATCAAGGACGCCATCACGGGCCTCATGTCCTCCACCTACAAGGAACACGTCATGGGGCGCGCCGAGGTGCGGGACACCTTCACCATTCCCAAGGTGGGTACCATCGCGGGCTCCTTCATCACCAACGGCAAGATAGAGCGCGGCGGAAGGGCCCGCCTCCTCCGGGACGGAGTGGTCATGGCGGACAGCAGGATCGGTTCGCTCAAACGCTTCAAGGAAGACGTCAAGGAAGTCCAGCACGGCTACGAGTGCGGCATCGGACTGGAAAACTACAACGACGTCAAGGTCGGCGACGTTCTCGAGGCCTATTACCTCGAGGAAATCAAGCCGTCCCTTGAGTAAGAGGCCGTTGAAAAACTCGAAATTGGCAGCCTGTTCAAATACGATGAGATGTAAGGCGTGCGAATTCGGACCCGCGCCGTCGGCCGGCGGTTTGGGCCGTACGGTGGCACCATGGTCATAGGATACGGTAAGATCGGGTTGATACTGCACGACGTGCATTCGCTAAAGGCGAAGCGGAAGATAGTGAAGGCCGTCGTCAATCAGGTACGCAACAACTTCAACGCGTCCGTCGCCGAAACCGGCGACAACGACATGCACGGCCGGGCCGAGATCGGTTTCGCCCTGGTGGGAAATTCCCGGCAACTGGTCAACTCCAAGATGGACCGTATCGTGAACATGGTGGAAGACATGGGAATAACCCAGGTCGCCGATTCGGAAATGGAGATAATGAATTTATGAAGACGACGGGCCGTGCTGCCCGCGTGGCCGAGAAGATACAGCGCGAGGTTGCGGACATCCTGACGAAAAAGGTCCGGGATCCCCGCCTGGAGCTCGCGACCGTGACCGGAGTCAAGGTGACGAGCGACCTCAAGCTGGCCCGCATATACTATTGCGCACACGGGGACGAAGAACGAAAGGACGAAGTCCGTTCCGCCATCGCCAGCGCGCAGGGATTCGTCAAACGGGAACTGGCGCAGCGACTCAAGCTCAAGTACATGCCGGAACTCGAGTTTTATTACGACGAATCCGTGGACTACGCCCAGCGTATTGATTCGATCCTGGACGACCTGCGCAAGGAGCGTGGAGGGGAAGGAGAAGACGGCCCGGAGTGACCGCGGCGCGCGGTTCCGGGACGGCAATGCATGGACGGCATCATCATAGTGGACAAACCTGCGGACATGACCTCGGCAAAGGTTGTGGCTGCGGTCAAGCGCATCCTCGGGGTGCGGAAGATAGGACATACGGGGACCCTGGATCCCTTTGCCACCGGCGTCCTGGTCTGTTGCGTGGGGCAGGCGACCCGACTGGCCCGCTTCTTCCTGCACGGGACCAAACGCTACGAAGCCCTTCTGCACCTGGGGGTGGAGACGGACACCCAGGACCACACGGGCGAAGTGGTGGCGGAAATCCCGTGTCCGGAACTGGACCGGAATCAGGTGACGGAAACCTTCGAGGCGTTTCTGGGAGAAACGGAGCAGGCGCCGCCGGTGTACTCGGCCCTCAAACACCAGGGGACGCCCCTTTACAAGCTTGCGCGCCGGGGCGAACCAGTACAGAAGCCGCCCAGGAAGATAACGGTGCACGAGTTGAACATACGCGAAGTGACCCCTCCGGAAATCCGGTTCGAAACCGTGTGCTCGGGAGGAACCTACGTGCGCACCCTGTGCGCCGACATCGGCGCGAAACTGGGGTGCGGAGGACATCTGGCTGAACTCAGACGGACGGAGAACAGCGGTTTTTCCGTTGAGGAGGCCCATACCCTGGACGAACTGGCCGACCTGTCCGGGCAGGGCCGCGCCGGAGAAGTCGTGGTCTCCATGAACGAAGCCCTCAGGCACATGCCGGAGTACAGCGCCGGACCGGATCTTCTCGGAAAGATCAGCCACGGCAGGCAACTGGCCTGGCGGGACCTGGGGCACCAGGGGGCAAGAGCAACGGCGGACCAACGGCCCGGCAACCTCAAGGTGGTCGATGCCGACGGAAACCTCGCCGCGGTGCTGGAACCGGCACCCGACGGGTTGGGACTGGAATACTGCTGCGTGTTCAATACACGCGGTTGACATCACGGGCGGATCTGGACCGTCTACAGGCAACGCAGGCAAACAATCGAGCCGGGTCGTGCCCGGCCGCAAAAACAACGGATTGTCCGAAGCGTTTTGCGCATGACAAGCCGGTAACAATCCCATTACAGGAGGCAGGAAAGTGGTATTGTCGACTGATGTAAAGAAAAACGTCATCGAGAGGTTCAAACTTCACGAAAACGACACCGGTAGCCCCGAGGTCCAGGTGGCGCTTCTGACCAACCGCATCACGTACCTGACGGAGCATTTCAAGACGCACAAAAAGGACCATCACTCTAGGCGGGGTCTTTTGAAGCTGGTCGGCCAGCGCCGGCGACTGCTGAACTACCTCAAAAACAAGGACGTACAAAGATACCGCGATCTCATCGAGGCCCTGGGGCTTCGCAAATAAGACCCGGACCGTGAGCGCCGCTGGTCGACGCTCCCGGTGAATCCGCATTTCAATGGCGTCGAAATGAGTTCGCGCAATTCAGGAGAACATGATGGAAGTAACGGTTGAAGCCGTAATAGGGGGCAAACCCCTGAAGATCGAAACAGGCAAACTGGCCAAACAGGCCAACGGATCCGTCGTAGTCACCTACGGCGAGACCATCACTCTGGTCACCGCGGTGGCTTCCAAGGAAACCCGAACCGGCATGAATTTCGTACCCCTTACCGTGGAATACCAGGAAAAGGTGTACGCCGCCGGACGCATCCCCGGAAACTACTTCCGCAGGGAGATAGGCAGGCCTTCGGAGAAGGAGACATTGACGGCGCGACTCATCGACCGCCCCATTCGTCCGCTCCTTCCCAAGACCTGGCGCAACGAGACCCAGGTCATCGCCACGATCCTTTCCATGGACCAGGAGAACGATCCTGACGTGCTGTCAATGGTGGGCGCCTCGGCGGCGTTGACCATATCCGACATCCCGTTTGCCGGTCCCATCGCCTGTGTGCGCGTGGCCCGGGTGGACGGCGAGTATGTGGCCAACCCCACGCTGCAGCAGGTTGAAACGGCTGACATCAGCGTGATCGTGGCCGGCTCCAGGGACGGAGTGGTCATGGTGGAAGGCGGGGGCAACGTGGTCAGCGAGTCCGACCTTCTCGGCGCCATATACTTCGGCCAGGAATCCCTGCAGCCCCTGCTCGACATCCAGGAGCAGCTCCGGGAAAAGGTCGGCGAGGCCAAAATGGAGGTCGAGGAAAAAAAGGTGGACGCCGAGCTGGCTTCCAGGGTGGCCGCCCTGGCCACGGACAGGCTCAGGGAAGCCGTGCAGGTTCCCGAAAAGCTACCCCGCCAGGATGCGACCAGCGCCGTCCGCAAATACGTCATGGAGGAACTGGGCGAGGAATACGCGGAGCGGGCCGGCGAGGTGCGGGACCTGTTCCACGACCTGCAGCGGGACATCATGCGCAGGCTTATCTTAGAGGAGGGACGCCGCATCGACGGCAGGAGCGTTGACGAGGTCCGCAAGATCAGCGTGGAAGTCGGCGTCCTGCCCAGGACCCACGGCTCCGCCCTTTTCACCCGCGGAGAAACCCAGGCCCTTGGTATCCTCACCCTGGGTTCCACCGGAGACGAGCAGCGGATTGAAACGCTTTCCGGCGAAGAGTTCCGGCAGTTCATGCTCCATTACAACTTCCCTCCCTATTCCGTGCGGGAAGTCAAACGCATTGCGGGTCCCAGCCGACGCGACATAGGCCACGGCGGCCTGTCCACCAGGGCACTGGAAAAGGTGCTGCCGCCCAAGGAGGAGTTCGACTACACCATCCGCATCGTCAGCGAGGTGCTCGAGTCCAACGGTTCGTCCTCCATGGCCACGGTCTGCGCGGGCAGTCTCGCCCTCATGGACGGCGGCGTACCCATATCGGCGCCGGTTTCCGGCATCGCCATGGGTCTCGTGCAGGAGGGCGACAATACCGTGATCCTGTCCGACATCCTGGGCGACGAGGACCACATGGGCGACATGGACTTCAAGGTGGCGGGCACGGTCGACGGCGTGACCAGCGTGCAGATGGACATCAAGGTCCACAGCCTGCCCCGCGAAATCATGGAAAAAGCACTCGAGCAGGCCCGGCGCGGAAGGATGCACATTCTGGAAAGAATGCTCTCCGCCCTCAGCGAGGCGCGTCCCGACATCTCACAGTACGCCCCCAAGGTCTATACCATCCAGATCAACCCGGACAAGATCCGTGACATCATCGGCCCCGGTGGGAAGAACATCCGCGCCCTGCAGGCCGAGACCAACTCCCGGGTGGACGTGGACGACTCCGGCCTGGTAAAGGTGTCCGCGGTGAATCAGGCGGACGGTGACAAGGCGGTAAAAATGATCAGGCAGATCACGGCCGAGCCCGTGGTCGGCGAGGTCTACGAGGGTACGGTGACCAAGGTAACGGACTACGGTGCATTTGTACAGATTCTGCCCAATACCGAGGGTCTGCTGCACATCTCCCAGCTGGACAATCACCATGTCAAGAAGGTTACCGACGTGGTGAAGGAGGGAGACAAGGTCAAGGTCAAGGTGCTCGAACTCACCAAGGACGGCAAAATCCGGCTCAGCCGGCGAGCCCTGCTGGAAGACTCTGACAAAGGTGAAGATGGTGGAAGAGGCGGTCGAAAAGACGACTCTCGAAAACGGGATTAGAATTCTGACCAAACAGATGCCCTTTGTCCGCTCCGCTTCGGTGGGCATCTGGGCAAACGTCGGTTCAAGGGATGAGCAAGCCGCGGCCAACGGCGCCTGCCACTTCATCGAGCACATGATCTTCAAGGGCACGAGGCGGCGCTCGGCTTACGACATAGCCCTGGAGATGGACGCCATAGGCGGCCACTCCAACGCGTTCACCACCATGGAGCATACCTGCTTCCACGGCAAGGTGCTGAGCAAGCACCTTCCCCGGCTGGTGGACATCCTGACCGACATCTTTCTGGCTTCCGTATTCGACCCGGAGGAAGTCCGGCGTGAGCGTGACGTGATCTATGAGGAGATCCGCATGCTGGAGGACACGCCGGACGAGTACCTCCATCTGTTGTGCGGGGCGGCCGTTTTCGGGGAGCATCCCCTTGGCCGCTCCATACTGGGTACCCGGGAAACCCTTTCCCGAATGGACGCGGACAGCCTCCGTCAGTGCTTTCACGACTGGTATCGCCCCGAATCCATCATCATTACGGCGGGCGGAGACGTGGACCACCAGCAGTTCGTGGACCTCATCTCCCCGACCTTCGCCGCCATGCCCTCGGGCAACGAGCTTCCCGCCAGGGAGGCGCCCGTTCCCAAGGCCGGCGTCTTCGTCAGCGAAAGACAGCTGGAGCAGGTTCATCTCTGCCTCGCCACCCGGGGCCTGGCCGCCTCCGATCCGCGGCGTTACAGCTATTCCCTTCTGAACATACTGCTCGGCGGCAACATGAGTTCACGGCTTTTCCAGCAGATCCGGGAGAATCGCGGACTCGCCTACAACGTCTACTCCTTCGCCCCGGCGTTCATGGATTGCGGGATGCTGGGGGTCTATGCCGCCGTCCATCAGGACAATGTCCGGGAAACCATCGAGGTCATCCTGGAACAGATGGCGCGGTTCAGGGACGAGAAGCTCACTCCGCGCGACCTCGAGGGCGCCAAGGACTACATCAAGGGCAGCATATTCATGTCCGCCGAGAGTACGGACAGCCAGATGCTGCGTCTGGCCCAGAACGAAGTGCAGTTCGGCCGCTACATACCCCTGGCGGAAGTGGCGGCAAACATCGACGAGGTCACGGCGGACCACGTGGTTGACATCGCCTCGCACATCTTCCGGCAGGACCACCTGGCCCTGACCATGCTGGGACCTGTCTCCTCGGGAACCGATTACCAGGCCATACTCGGGCTGTAATGAGCGAATTCCCGGACAACCCCACCATTCGCGTGAAACGCCTCTTTCCCGGGCGTGACGCCGACATTCCGCTTCCGCGCTACATGACGCCTCATTCCGCGGGCATGGACGTGTGCGCGGCGGTGGAGCAGGACATCGTGCTGGAACCCGGCGACATCGTCCTGATACCCACCGGCCTTGCCATGGCCATACCCCCCGGGTTCGAGGTGCAGGTCCGGCCCAGGTCCGGGCTGGCCGTGAAACACGGCATCTCCCTGGCAAATTCTCCGGGCACCATAGACGCCGACTACCGCGGCGAGGTGAGTATCGCCCTGGTCAACCTCGGCGGGAAGCCCTACACCGTCCACCGTGGCGACCGCGTCGCCCAGCTCATCGTGGGCCGGGCCTACACGGCCCGCGTCGTGGAGACGGACGACATCGACGACACTCCCAGGGGGCATGGCGGCTTCGGGCACACCGGAAGGCGTTGACAACCCCTGTCACTGCATGTAGAAAAGACCGGAACATAACCGGGCGGCCCGTCCGGTGACTCATGCCCGGGAGGGGTCACCCCCATTCCCCCAAGCGCCAACCCCATTCATATACCAGGTGCGAAGCATGCGGGATGCTTTTCTGGAGGGAGTCCGGCACGAGCCGATATTCCCTGATACGGAATCCGCCGGGATCACTCTCTGCGCGCTGGCCAGCGGAAGCAAGGGCAACGCGGTGTATGTTTCCGACGGAGCCACCAACATCCTGGTGGACGCCGGCCTCTCCGGCAAGGAGATCATCCGGAGGATGACGCTCCACGGGCTGTCCATGGAAGATGTCCATGCCATGGTGGTCTCCCACGAGCACATCGACCACGTGCGCGGAGTGGGGGTGCTGGCCCGGCGTTTTGCCATCCCGGCGTACTTCACCAGGGCCACGTGGACCGCCGCACCGGCTTCCCTGGGTGAAATCCCGGAAGTCCGCCGCTTTGTCGCCGGAAACACCTTTCCCATCGGAACCCTTTCCGTACATCCCTTTTCCATCTCCCACGACGCCGCCGATCCGTGTGGGTTCACCATAAAGGCCGGTGGGGTGAAGGTGGGGATCGCCACGGACCTGGGAATCGCCACCGGCATGGTGCGCCACCACCTCCGGAATTGCAACGCGCTCCTGCTGGAAGCCAACCACGATGTCGCCATGCTGGAGCAAGGGCCCTATCCCTGGCCAATCAAGCAGAGGGTCAAAAGCCGCAGCGGGCACCTGTCCAACGAGTGCGCCCGCGATCTCTTGTCCGAACTGCTGCATGACGGCCTGTCCCATGTCATCCTGGGCCACATATCCCAGACCAATAACCTGCCGGAAAAGGCCCTGGACGCTGTGCGCCCCGTGTTTGAGGGCCACGCCGCCCACGTCCGCGCCGCGTCCCAGGATGTCTGCGGAGAACTGCTCCGCCTCGAGGCTCCCTGATCCATGCGGAACGGGACAGGTTGCCGCCCGTTTGGCCGGGGAGGCGACGAACCCCGGTTTTACGACCATGGGTGTTGTGGAATTGGGAATTTCCAGGTCGTTGAAATGACGATGAAAGTTCTTCTTTATCATGATTTTGCCATTATTATTGACAGCGAAATCGGGATATGCTTGATTTCGTACGTTTCAAAGGCCAAGGGTCTGGCTGAGAGGATCGTGGCCAATGTGCTGATGGATCTTCCGGGTCGGCCCCACCCGCCGCCCATGCCCTGGTGGGGCTGCACAGCCACAGTTGCGCCTCCTGCACGGCAAAGAATTGATCGGAGTGTAAGGCTTGCCGGTTCGGCCAGCGATTCAGCCTGCATTCCAGGCCCATGACGCGTTTACGAGGTAGCATGCAAACCTTTGTCCCGGATGCCCGGGGCGAGACGGCCCGATTGAGCCGAGAGCCGGGAAAAATTCGGGCAAACAAGAGCCACAAAAGGACAGCCATGCCCTGACACAGCCTGAATCGCGGCAAATATGCCTGCAAGGCGACTTTTTACTCCCACGCTCCGATTCCTCGGCCTGGGAAGCGCCGAAGACCGGGGGCGAAGTGTTGCGCGGGCAAAACGGGCCGAAAACGGCCATGGGAGCATCCTCCCTCCATCAGCATATGGTTTCAGAGTCGTTATGAATAGTAGAAAGAGTATTTTTATTGCCATTAGGGAGAATAAAAATGCTATTTTTTTAACAAGCATTTATACTTCGGCCTTGCTGCTGCTGTTAGGACATTTGTTTTATGATTTATATACAGGAGGAGATGAATGGAAGCAAGGGGATTGGCTAATTAACAACGCAGGAGGCTTAGTCCGTAGAGGGCTGATGGGTTCTTTCCTTATCAAAGTTTCTTCTTCATTAAATATCAGCGTCTTACAACTTTTAATAGCTCTGCAGGCGCTGATAACTTCCTTGATTTTTGCCTTTTTTTGGTATTTCGGATTAAAATATCGAAATAGTGACATCGTATTCTTTTTACTTATTTCGCCTCTATTTTTGATTTTTTGGTCGAATAACGCAGATGCGAGCATGCGAAAAGAAATCTTATCTTACTTGGCATTCATACCACTGCTGTTTTGTTTATTAGAAAACTCACACCTTACAAAAAAATTTGTCATAATGTCAATTTGTGTATATTTAATAGCAGTATATTCTCATGAAGGTAATATTTTCTTTGCTCCATTTTACATTTTAATCATATATATAGATAGAAAGAAAGTTGACTATTATGTATTTATTTCTTCTATTACCTATTTTGTAATTTCAACTTCTGGATTGGTATATGCTTTATCTTTTTCAACAGTAAGTGATACCACTGAAATTTGTCAAGCAATCCTCCATTCTGGAGTAAACGAAAAGATATGTAATGGTGCCATAGCATGGCTTGAGCGCGATTCACGCTATGCAGTTGGTAGCACCTATGATATGATGCTGAGTGGGGCCTCTCTGCTCCTTCTGCATTCAATAACGTTCATCTTTCTCTATATCATTTTTTTACTGAGCAACATATTTGGCGTAATAAGGACAACTTGGTTATTACTTTTTTCGATTTTTGCATTTTCCCCTCTTTACGTTATAGGTATCGATTGGGGTAGATGGCTAAATTTTAGTATCTTTTCATTTACTGCTATTTTCTTAACCTGGGTAACGAAAAGGAAAAGACCGGAAATTTTTAGAAAATTTGACAGTTATGCGTGGTTGGTTTGCTTCGTTTTTTGCGTGACATGGGGAGTACATCATGTCGGTGGAGCGCCAGATTTCATGTACGGTTTTATATACCAAAATGTCAAATTTGTTCATTCTTCCTTCGACTTTCTCTTGAATCCGTGAAGCCGGTGGGGGCATTGCGCCGGACCCCAAAAACTGGACAATGGTGTAAGCTATGAGTCAGACCCGAACAGGAGGATCTGGCCGTATGGGAAAGCAGCGCAAAATTACAGTGCCGCATTCAAAGCCAAGGTGGCCCTGGAGACCCTCAGAAACGACCAGACGGCGCTGAGCTGGCCGCCAAGTTTGGGGTTCACCCTACCATGATCAGCCAGTGGAAAAAGTCCCTGTTGGACAGCGCCGCGAACGTGTTCGAGCGTAGTGGCAAGGTCAAGCTGTCCATTGACACAAGCGGCAGGAGGAATATGGTGGACCCTATCCTCTGTACAGCCCCGAAGGGGTTTTAAGCCATGGGCTGCTGGTTAACGGCGGGCCGGGCCACCGGGATGCCTCCTGGAGCTCGGGGTGCCAGGGCCCAGCGAAAGTTCGTTTTTGCGATCGCAGCATTGAGTGGTTTTCGCCCACGGCGCACAGGACGGGTCTATCAGCCTGTTGAAAAACGCGATCTGCTGCGTTGCGCTTCATTTCTCGTCAGTGCGGCGTACCATAAGTACGCCTTGTTCCTCGAAATTCGCGCGCCTTGCATCTCATCGTTTTTGAACAGGCTGCCAATTTCGAGTTTTTCAACGGGCTGCTATGGTGCCCAATACGAACGAAGCGAGCTTACACTTGACGCGACCTATCGGCGTGGCATACTCCGGTGCGCTTGGTGAAAAACGGAATGCCCGCGTCACGCGCGCCCGCCTTGAAAGGAATCCCGTGTCGAATCCCGCAGCCTTCATACAGGCCATGCGCCCGCGTCAGTGGACCAAGAACGGATTCATCCTGGTGCCGTTGCTGTTCGCCCGGCGCATGGGCGACCCGGAAAGCCTCGCGAACAGCCTGTTCGCCGTGGGTTTGTTCTGCCTGCTGAGCGGCGGCGTGTACGTGATGAACGACCTGCGCGACCTTGTCGCCGACCGGGAGCACCCTGTAAAGCGACGCAGGCCGATCGCCTCTGGACGGATTTCCCCTGCCGCGGCCAGCGTGTTTGCCGCGGTACTGATCGCCTCCTCCCTGGCCGGTTCCTTCTGGCTGAGCCGCGATTTCGGTCTGGTGGCATGCGCCTACCTGGCCGTACAGGTACTGTATACGTTCGGGCTCAAGCACGCGGTGATCCTGGACGCCATGTGCGTTTCCGGAGGGTTCTTTTTGCGCGTTCTGGCCGGAGCCGAGGCCATCGACGTGCCGGTGTCCCGCTGGCTGGTGATGTGCGCGCTGCTCATCTCCCTGTTCCTGGCGCTGGCCAAGCGGAGGAGCGAGATCATCCTGCTGGGCGAGGACGATGCCGGGAACCACCGCAAGGTGCTGTCGCATTACTCCCCCTATCTGCTGGACCAGATGATCGTGACCGTGGTGGCCAGTACGCTGGTGTGCTATCTCCTGTACTGCGTTGCCCCGGAGACGGTGGCGAAGTTCGGCACGGACAAGATGATCCTCACGTTTCCCTTTGTACTGTACGGCATGTTCCGCTACCTTTATCTTGTACACAAGAAGGACGAGGGAGGCGCCCCCGAGGTGGTCCTGCTCACGGACAAACCATTGCTGGCCTGTGTCTGTCTATGGGTGGCGGCCAGTTTTGTGATAATCTACACCGGCTTCTGAGGGCCGACGGGTATTGGAATGAAGGAACGGATTCACGGCTGGGGCCGCTTTCCCGTGGTCGAGGCCGAAGTCGCGGAGTTCGAGACAAAGGAAAGGCTGCGGGGCGTTTTCGCGAAGCAGGGGCCCAGCCTCGCGCGTGCTCTGGGCCGCAGCTACGGCGACGCCTCGCTTTCCCCACGGGTGGTGTCCACCCTCCGATACGAGCGCATTCTGGATTTTTCACCGGACACCGGGGTGGTGCGATGCGAAGCTGGGATGTCCCTGGCCGAGCTGGTGGAGGTGTTTCTGCCCCGCGGCTGGTTCCTGCACGTGACTCCCGGCACCAGGTTCGTGTCCGTGGGTGGCGCGGTGGCAAGCGACGTTCACGGCAAAAACCACCACAAGGCCGGGTGCTTCAGCTCCGGGGTGCGCTCCCTGTCGCTGATGCTGGCCGACGGGACGGTGGTGCGTTGCTCGAGGGAGGAGAATCCGGAACTGTTTCGCGCCACGTGCGGGGGCATGGGCCTGACCGGGGTGATCCTGGACGTGGAGCTGACCCTGGTCCCGGTGGCGTCCTCCGTGATTCGCCAGCGCATCTACAAGGCGGCCAACCTCGGGGAGGTGTTTTCCCTGTTCGAGCAGTGCGCGGACTGGACCTACTCCGTGGCATGGATCGACTGCCTAGCCAAAGGCGACGACCTGGGACGGTCCCTCCTCATGGTGGGGGAACACGCCGTGGAAGGGGACCTGTCCGTTTCCGGAAACCGGGGCATCGCCGTGCCCATCGACTTTCCCTCCGCCGCCCTCAACCGTTTCACCGTGTCCATGTTCAACCGCCTGTACTACGAGCGAATCCGCAGGCCCATGGTGGAGGGCGACGTGGGGTACGATTCCTTCTTCTATCCCCTGGACGTGGTGTGCGACTGGAACCGCATGTACGGGAGAAGAGGATTTTTGCAGTACCAGTTCGTGGCGCCCCTGGCGCACAGCCATGAGGTTCTGAGCGAGGTGCTGCGCCGGGTGGCGGACGCGGGGCGGGGTTCCTTTCTGGCCGTGCTCAAGCTGTTCGGCCCGGCGAACGACAACTACCTGTCCTTTCCCATGGAGGGGTACACGCTGTGCCTGGATTTCAAGGCGGACAACGCCGTCTTCGGCCTGTTGCGCACACTGGACCGGCTGGTGGCCGAAGCCGGAGGCCGGTTGTATCTCACCAAGGACGCCCGCATGTCCCGGGACATGTTCCACGGGACCTACCCGGGCCACGGGGAGTTCGCGCGGGTTCGCAAACAATGGGGAGGGGATGCCTTTTCCTCCCTGCAGTCCAGGAGGCTCGGGATCTGACATGAACGTGCTGCTGCTTGGCGGAAATTCGGACATCGGATGGGCACTGGCCGTGCGATTCGCCCGGGAGGACCGGGCAGGCGTGGTGCTTGCCGGCCGGGACATGGATGTGCTGGACAAGAAGGCCCGGGACCTGGAACTGCGCTACGGCGTGGCTGCCCGGGCCGTGGCCTTTGACGCGGTGGACACGGATTCCCACGGTGATTTCTGGGAGAGTCTGGACCCCAAGCCCGACGGCGTGGTCTACCTGGTGGGACAGCTGGGCGACCAGGAGCGCGCGCAACGGGACTTCGCCCACGCCCGGGAGATCATCGAATCCAATTACCTGGGCGCGGTCAGCATACTGGAAATCGCGGCCGCCGACCTGGAACGACGGGAAACCGGCTTCATCATCGGCGTAAGCTCGGTTGCCGGCGAACGGGGCCGCGGGAGCAACTACATCTACGGCTCGGCCAAGGCCGCATTCACCGCGTATCTCAGCGGGCTGCGAAACCGCCTGTTTTCCTCCGGCGTGCACGTCATGACGGTGCTGCCGGGATTCGTGCGCACGAAGATGACGGTCGGCCTGGGCCTGTCCGGCCCGCTGCTCGCCGAGCCCGAGCAGGTGGCGGATGACGTGCACGGGGCCCTGGTCCGCAAAAAGGACGTGGTCTACACCAAGTGGGTGTGGCGCTTTGTGATGATGGTGATAAAAAGCATTCCCGAGCGCCTGTTCAAGCGAACCAATCTGTAATCCGGCGCGGACCGCCGGCCGGATCATCCCTCAGCTGGAGGCGCCATGCCCGATCAGGTACCATCCTTCGGCCTTTTTGCCGAGGCGCCCGACCTTCGCAAAAGCGTCCCGTCCCTGGAGCGCCTTGCCCGGGGCTTTCCCGCCTACGTGGCCCGGGCTGAACGCGCCCAATGCATGGCCAGGGAAGTGGCCCGCGACGTCATCCTCCCGAAATCCCTGGAACTGGACAAAAAATGCCACGAGGACCCGACGTACGTGGACTGGGACCTGTGGAGGGAGCTGAACCGCCGGAAGCTCACGGTAAGCATCGTGCCCGAGCGCATGGGCGGCCTGGGCTGGGGCTTTTTCGACATGTACGCGGCCATGGAGGAGTTCGTGGCGGCGGACGTGGGCACCACCGCGCTGTTCATGTTCAACCTCTTCTGGACGGTGTGCGCGTTCGTGGAATTCCGCGCGGACGTGTGCCTGTCCGTGATGCGGAGTATGGTGGAGGCGCAGAAAAGGGGAGAGCCCCTGTTCTTTGCCTGGGCCCTCACGGAAGCCAATTGCGGCACGGACAACCTGAACCGCGACGCCCTGGCCACCCAGCGTCCCACCATGCGGGTGGATCGGGTGGCCGGCGGCTGGCGCATCAACGGCTCCAAGCATTTCATATCCAACGGCAGCCTGGCCCACAACGTCCTGGTGGTGGCTCCCACGGATCCGGACAACCCCCTGGAATCCTTTGCCTGCTTCTACGTGCCCACGGATTCCGACGGGTTTTCCGTTGGGCGGGTGGAACGCAAGATGGGCCACAAGGCCAAGCCCACGGCGGAACTCGTGCTGCGGGACGTGTTCGTGCCCGATGAAAACGTTTGGGAACCGCCGGGACGGGGATGGCGGCACACCTCGGAGATCCTGGCCATCTCCACCGGAGCGGTGGGTATGCTGGGTGTGGGCATGGCCCGGGGCGCGCTGGAACGATGCGTGCGATTCGCCTCGGGGACCAGGGTTGGAGGTCGTCGGCTGATCGAGGACAACCGGGTCCAGGTGGCCATAGGGCGCATGCTGGAACGGGTCATGACCATACGCGCCCGTTGCTTCGATTTCGCCATCGGAGCGGACGCACTCATGGCCACCCGCCTGCTGGACAGCGCTCCGGTACGCGCGGGCCTGGCGGCCGCGCCGTCGCGTCTGCTCCTTGGCGAGTCCCTGGCCGCCATTGCGGGGAAGGGTGCCGTGTGCGAGGCCACGAGCCGTTACAAGCACAGGCTGGTGCCGGACGAAACCGTCGAGCGGGTAAAGGCCCACGGTTCCGCGGTGAAGGTGGCGGGCACCGACCTTGCCATGGAGGTTTCCTCGGCAGTCCTCGACCTGGTGGGCCTGGAGGGCATGGACCACCGCCACGGCATGGAGAAGGTATTCCGGGACGCCAAGGTGGCCCAGATTTACGAGGGCACCAACCAGGTGAACCTCCTCGGCCTGTTCAAACACGAGTTGGGAAAGGGGGCCGGGCTGTGAACCAATCCCGATACGAGCCGGTGGTGGCCGAAATCCGGCGTTTCGCCCGCCGGGAGGTGGAGCCGGGTGCGCTGGACGCGGACCTCGCCTCGGACCGGACATTCACCCGTTCCGTCTGGGACAGGGCCGGTTCGCTGGACCTCCCCGGTCTCCTTGTACCGGAGGAATACGGAGGCGCCGGCGAGGACATGCTCCTGGCCGCTTTGACCACACATGCCCTGGCCGGGTGCTGCGCCGGCATCGCCAGCGTCTTCGCCACCCACTTCGCCGCGTGCGCCGCGGTGGGGGCGGCCGGCGCCTGGGAGACATGCGCCGGATTTGCAGAGGGCCCGCTGGCACTGGTGTTGCCGGATCCCTGGCAATCGGCGCCCGTGGAGATCAAAAGGCGAAACGGACGCATCGTGCTGGACGGGACCACCACGCTCACGGGAAACGCCCATCTGGCGGCCGCGTTCGTGGTCTTCGCAAGGGACGGGGAGGATTTGGCGTTGATCCTGGCCATACCCGGCGACAACGGTCTTGCCGTGGAACCACGCGCCCACCTTCCCGGTCTCAAGGTGAACCCCTTTGCCCGGCTGGGTTTCAACGGGATCGATCTGGCGCCGGAACGCGTCCTTGCGATCGGGGATACCGCCCGACGCGCGCTGGAGCAGGCCCGGAATACGCATCTGGGCTGCGTGGCGGCGGCAGCCACTGGATGCGCGCGCACGGCCATGGAAAAGTCCCGGGAATGGGCGGAGGGTCGCTACCAGTTCGGCAACGTCATCATCCATCACACGGAAATCCGGCGGATGCTGGGCAACATGGAGACGAGGGTCGCCTGCGGCATCGCCGCCTGGACGGCGGCTCTCGCACCGGACGCGCCGGTCGTGCCCGGCGCGCGATGCACGGCCTCACAGGCAAAGGTGGCCTGCACGGCGGACGCCGAGGCCGTTGCCACGGACGCGGTGCAGATCCATGGCGGATACGGGTACATGCACGAGTACGGTGTGGAGAAGATCCTGCGGGACGCCAAGGTGCTGCGGGTTCTGGGCGGCACCGAGGGCGAACTCCTGGTGGACATGGTCACGCCGCGCGCCCCGGATGAACGGGCGTGAACGCGTTTTTTCGCTTGCGCGGGGCCGAATGATCCCACGTATTTTCCCAGAACGGAGAAACCATGGACCAGAGGTTGGCGGACGAGATCCGAAGATTATCCGACATCGAGGCATTGCGCAGGCTCAAGGCGCGGTACTGCTACCTGGTGGACGCGGGGGTGGCCGGGGACCAGGCCGCGGTGGACGAACTCATGTCCCTGTTCGTGGATGACGCCCGGGGCGAGTACGGCGATTTCGGCGCATACGAGGGCAGGGAGGCGCTGGACGGCTTTTTTCGCGCCGTGGTGCCCGGGCTCCTCTCCTACACGGCGCACATGGTGCACAATGCGGTGATCGACGTCCCGGGCGACACGGCAAAGGCCCGGTGGTACTTCGAGGTGCCGTGCACCCTGAGGCAGGACGACCGCGCCCTGTGGCTCCAGGGCAGATACACCGAGCAGTACGCCAGGGTGAACGGGCAGTGGATGTGGAGGGAGATTCTGGCCGAGTTCGACTATGCCACGCCCTTTGACCAGGGTTGGGCGAAAAAGAGGATGCTGACTGAAGAAGATCTTGGATAGGACGTTGTCTTTCCAGCCCGCGCCACTCCCCACAACGCGGTTCCAACCGGATCAATCGACGCGGGCGGTCCTGGCGGTCCTGGCGGTGCGGCGGCGGGCCGGTTTCCGTATGGCCAGGACAACGGCGTCCTCCTCCCTTCCCTGGCCGGCCACCCTTATCTGCTGGAAGATGGCCAGGCCGGCCACGGAGCCGGCGACCCGGTCCAGCAGGGTGGAAGGTTCCGCCGTGCCGGCTTTGTCCCCGGCGACCACGGTGTACGTCCGGCCCGGAGTCCCTGCCAGAGCCACCAGCACCCGGTCTCCGGGTTCCACGACATCCGGACCGGCCTCCTTTTCCGCAGGGAACGTCTTCGCCCCACCGGCCGCCGGCCTTTGCTCGGCCACGGCCCCGGGAATCGTCCCGGACCATGCACGAACCCCGGCGCTTTCCACGGCGCGCAAAAGAGCCGCGCGGAAGTCCTCCGGGTTCAGCGCCTGGTGGAGCGCCCACGCCCTGTGCACGGGTACGCCCAGATCGAGACAGGCCGCTTCGGCGTCCAGGCTTTGCAAATGCTCCTCCACGCCCTCGCCCCGATATCCGGAGAGAAACACCGCAAGCCGGTTTCCGGTCCCGTCTTCGACCGCCAGGTCCGGTCGGCGGCTGCCGATCCGTGGGTGCCGCACCGCGTATAAACCCTTGTCCGCCAACATGGAAAGCAGGTCCGCGGCGAGCGGGTTCCCGAAAGACTCGTCCACCGGATGCTCCCCGGCGTGCGTCTTCGCACCCGGGGACAGGGCCATGGAGGCCGCGTGCACGCGTATGTCCGCTTCCTGCATGGACTCCATGTTTTCGGGTGCCACAATGATCAACCGCTGACGGGCCGGGGCCAGCGCGGCGCGCAAAAGGGCATGGTGCGCCGGAGTGGTCATGGGTCCCATGGCGAGTGGGGGCAGCCCCGCAACCAGGACGTCGCACCCGGGGCTTCGGGCACCGGTGGCGTCCGTGACAACGAGTCGCCCGTCTTCCACGGCCTCGCGGCCGGCCGCTTGTTCCACGGCATTTCGCACGGCTTCGGAGTCTCCCGCACCCGGGAGAAGCACCACGCCCACCGTGGCGTTGGCAAGGTCCGGGTCGGCCAGTGCCCCGGCGGCTTCGGCGACCACGGCCCGGGTCACGCCCTGTTTCCCCGCCCGGGCCAGCACAAGTTTCGGGCGGGGGAGTCCGGCGCCCGCCGCGAGAACGGGACTGGCCGGCGTACCCGTGGCCCTGGCGATTTCCGGGGCGGTGACATGGTCTTCGTACAATTTGAATGCGGGCGCGCCACCGGCTCTTACCATGGACAGGGCGCTGTTGCCGGGCAGCGGGGCCGCGGCCTTGGCTACGGTGTCCAGCATGGCGTGGGCCAGGTCCCGTACCACGGCCTCGCTCACCGCCGGACCCGCCGGTCCGGGGAGTCGGGGGTCCCCCAATACCAGCCAGCGCCTGCCGCGGACAAGGGCGGACAACGCGAGCGCGGCGTCCATGGACTCGGCCTGGTCCAGGATGACAAGGTCGAAAGAGCCGATCTCCTCGTTCGCCACCTCGGCCAGCCCGTCCAGGGCAACGGCGACGCAGCGGGGAGCGGAATCCCCGGAATACCGGGCCGCGTGCATCCGGATACCGGTATCGCACGCCGCCTTTTTCGCCTCCTCCAGCCGGGCCTTGATCTCTTCCAGCTCCCGGACAAGCCCCGCGTCCTTTTCCGCCGGGTCCATGGCCCGCAACGCGGCCAGCCGCCGCGCCCGGTCCCATGTCTTTCGCCAGCGCGGCGGGCACAGGGCGTCCTCGCCCGGTCCCGCCGGAGGTTGCGCCCGAAGGGCGTCGGCCCACAGCGGGGCGCCGGATTCCCGCACCAGGGCAGCCACCCTGTGCAGGATTTCCACGTGGGGCAAAAGGTCCTGCAGGTGCTCCAGTTCGGCGGCGAGCGCCTTCCATCCGGTAATCACGCGGGCGGTTTCCACGTCCGGGTTGCCGAGGTCGTTGCGCAAAAAGTCCCGGATCTTCTCCTCGATGGGACCGGCGCAGCCGGCCATTCCGTAATGCAGTCCGTTCAGCTTCTCCCGGGCGGCGGCCAGCCCGCGCATGGCCACGTTGACCCTGAGGAGGTCCGCGGCGCGCATGGCGCCCTGTGCGCTTTCCACCATTCCTCGAGCCTCGTCCCGGGACACACCGAACAGCTCCGGCATTTCCGACTCCACGCGTTTCGCGTGAAAAACCATGGTGTCCCTGGCCCTGTCCGCCATTTCCAGCATCCGCTCAAGACGGTCGCGCACGATGGCTCCGTGCCGCACGAACGACGGCACGCCCAGCTGGGCGCTCACCGCCTCGGCGTGCCGGGCCAGCGATTTTCTGTCGCGAATCCACACAATGGCCTCCCGCACCTTGCTCCATTCCGCGGCCGACCCGGGCTTTCGTCCGTCGATGCGAATACCGGCCAGGGCGTGTTTTTTGCCCCTGTCCCGCAACGGAAGCCTCGAGTAGGCGCGTTTGCCGCGGGCTAGGAGGGACACGGCTTCCAGCAGTTGGTCGTCGTGCGCGGCGTCCTGGGGCAGGTGGATGCTCCAGCCCGTGACAACTTCCCAGCGGGCGGCAACGGATTCCATGAGCTCCAGCAGGGTGCCCAGCATGGCGGCGTCCAGGGCGTTCACGTTTCGCTTTCCGGCGGCAAGGTACACGATGTCCAGCCAGGGTTCATTCTCTGCCTCGGCATGGTGCTCGGCAATCCGTTTCACGGAGGCCTCCAGCCGTCGTGCCCGTTCCAGGGCCTGGGGCCAGTCACGCAAAAGGGGAAGGTCGTGTTCCTCGATGGTTCGCGCAAGCCGTCGGGATTCCACAAGTTCCTGGTGCACCTCGGCCATGGTGGACGCGTCGGGAAGGCAACTGCCCGGCGGCAGATGGGGGAATGGATAGGTGAGATACCCGCCAAGGGCCTCGCGGGCCTGAGCAGCGGCGGCGATGTCATGGTCCGTGAATTTGGGGATATGGCCGGGACCGGCGCCGACGGCGTCGCGCAGCCAGGCATGCTCTTCGGAATCGGCCAGGTCGGCAAGGGCGGCTTCGGCCACCGGAAACGTGGCCATGTGCCGGTGCGGGGCAACCCGCGCCAGGCCGCGGCGGGCAAGGCCCCGGCGGATCCGGCGGATTCGTTTGCGCGCCGCCTCGAGCCGCAAAACCTCCCGGACATGTCCGGCGTGTTCCTTCTCCGATGCTGACGGGGGGCTGCTGTCGTCGGTCCGGGGTTCCGACAGGCCCGGTGCCCGGACATGGGCCAGGGCCGTTTCCGGCAGACGGGACACGAAATCGCGCACGGCAGGGTCGCTGGTGGAGCAGAACAGGACCCGTTGCCCGGTGGCAAGGCAGTGGCCCGTGACGTTGGCGGCAAGCCGGGTGGCTCCGCTGTCCGGGGGTGTCTCGACCACAACCGCGGGCGTCGAATCGAGGGCCAGGGCGGCCTCGGTCTGTCCGCCATCGGATGGCAGGGGAAACAGCAGGGGCAGGCCCAGGCCGCCCGGGGATCCGGTTTCGTCCCCGGCCAGCGGCTCTTCCGGGCCGGACAGGGGAGGCGGCGGGTCCATGCCCCTCCGAACGGTTCGTGCAAGGGATTCGAGGTCGCGTACGGCGTCCGGCCGCGCCCGTCGGGCATACAGCGCCCAGGCGCCGCTCACGGCGAGTACGTCGCCGGGCGGCATGAGGCCCTGGCTCGCGGGTTGTTCGGAATCGTCCGGAAGGTACCGGGCATGCGGGTCCAGGTCCTTGCACGACGCCCGCAGGACAGGGGCCAGGTGTTCTTGGCGGAACGGGGAGAATGCACCGGGTTCCATTTCGGCGAGGCCCGCCAGGATGCGTTCCTCCGCCCTGGCGGTTCCCGGGATTTCCAACTCGTAAAACGGGTCCAGAGCCGGGACGGGAAAGGCGTCCGGAGCCGGTCGCACCACCACCGCGCCCGTGTCCTCCAACTCCACCAGCACCTCGTGCTCCACCAGGGGATGATCCACCACCCGGTCCCTGCGCCGCCAGCGCGCCACGCCCACGCCCATCACCACCCGGACTCCCTCGCCACTGCATACGCCGGCAAGTATCGCATGGACCTCCGCCGCGCGCTGCCTGGGTTTCTGGGCCTGCGTCCACAACCACCACGGCCCTGTGAGCCACGCGTTCACGTCCCGTCTGGTCAGAGCATGGTTGTCCAGCCGCAAGGTGATCTCCACCGTGCCGCCGGACTTTTTGGCAGTCTTCACGTCGGACTTTTTCGCCGCGCCCGAGGCGATCAGCGCGTCGGCTCCCTCCCTGCCCGTTGCGATCACCCGGGTTTCGTGAACCACGGGCTCTTCGCGGGGATCGTTCGGTACGTCCACCCATTCGCGAATGCGTTCGGGAACCTCGGGCGGTTGTGCCAGTCTTGGCTTTTCCAGGCGGATCCAGACGGGACCGCGTTCATCCTCCAGGTCCGTGCCGAAGCCGGGCAGGGTGGAGAATTCGGACTGGTGGAAATGGCATCCACTGTACTGGCGCACCTCGAACACGGCGGGTTCCATGTCCGCGCACAGGCGGGCCGCGCAGGACAGAATCCGGGCAACGCGTTGCCGGACCGTCTCGTCAGTGGGCGTTTTCTCCTTTGTCGGGGATGCGTGCATACGCAAAGATGCCAGAACCGCAGAGCGGTACTTCCTTTCCACGTGATTCGCGAAGCCAGGATTTTTTGCTCGTTTAATGGGGCATCAGGTAACATCGAGGGCGGAAGTAGGCAAGTTTTTTGTGGAGCGAATCGAACGAACTTTGAAATTTGTATTTAAAATCAATAATTTCGGAAATTTGCCGCCATACGGAGGAGGTGTTCGAAATTTTGACTACCTGATGGCCAGGGCAAGCAATGTAATGGGGTGGGGCGCCGCCTTTTTCGTGTTCATTTCAATCTGCCACTTGCACGACTCGCAGTCGGTCACCACGACGTCCGGATCGATGTCCGCCACCTGCCGGAACAGCCGGGAGCCGATCTCCTGGGAGATGTCGTAATACTCCTTCTTGTAGCCGTAGGTGCCGGACATGCCGCAGCATTCCGAGGACAGGACGGTCAGCTCCAGTCCCGGGATTTTCCGCAACAGGCCGATGGTGTTCAGCGCACCTCCCATGCGTTCCAGGTGGCAGGGCACGTGGTAGGCTGCGGAGAGCTCCACCGGCCGCATTTCGGGTATGTTGCCCGCGGCGAACTCCCGGTACACGAACCTGGTGACGTAGTCCAGCCGGTCGGCCAGGGCCTCGTTGTCCAGGCCCAGGAGGTTGGGGTATTCGTGGAGCAGTGCGAACGTGCAGCTGGACGAGGAGGACACGCAGCGGGTTCCGTTTTCGCCGAGCGCCTTTGTGAGCACCTTGATGTTGTGTCGGCCGTTTTGCCGGGCGTCGGCAAGGTATCCATTGGCTATGAGGGGCACGCCGCAGCATTTTTCGCGGGCGATGTCCACGCCGTAGCCCAGCGCGTTCATCACCCTGACCACGTCGTGGCCCAGGCGATGCTGGTTGTAATTCACGAAGCAGCCGGTGAAGTACAGGACACGCTTGTCGAATTGTTTCTGGGACGGGGCGATCTCCCGCCTGAACATCCCCCGGAAGGTGCCGCGTTCGTACCTGGGCAGGGTGCGCTTGCCGTGGACCTTGACGAAACGGTCCAGGATGTCGCGGGTGACCGGCAGGCTGTTGGCGAGGTTGGCCAGGGGGGCGACCCGGGTGGCCATGGACCCCACGAGGTCGGTGTGGCTCATGAGGTAGTCCCTGGGACGGGTCCTGTCCCTGACATACTTGTGCCGGGCTTCCTGGATGATGTCCGCGATCTTCACGTCCGACGGGCAGGCGATCTCGCAGCGTTTGCAGTTGGTGCAATAGGACAGGGTCCTGTCCACCAGTTCCGGGTTCTTGATGCGCAGCCGCTCGGCGTCCGGGCCGGACCACTTGGGACCGGGGTACAGGTGGGTGGCCCTGGACACGGGGCAGTATGCCGTGCAGACGGTGCACTTGATGCAATGGTCGAAGGTGATGTTCCCGGTGTCTATCATGGCGTTTGATTCCCGGCCCCGCAGGTTCGGATGGCCTGCCCGGCGGCATGGTAACCCGTGGCGATGGCTACTCCGCTGCCCGAGCCTTCCTGCACGGGGTTGTACCCGGAGAGGACCGCGCCCGCGCAGAAGAGGTTTTCCACGGTTTCGCCGTCCGGGCCCGTGGGCCGCAGTTCATTGTCCACGCGGACTCCGTAGGCCATGTAGGGATGCCCCCGGGGCGAGAGGAACCTGTCGGCATACCATTGTTTCCGGGGCAGGTCGTAGTCCATTTGGAGGCCGAAGACGGGTTCGTGCATCCGGTTGAATTCGCTGGAGATGCCTCCGGAGAAGAAGCTGCCCGTGGCCAGTACGCAGGTTTTGGCGCACACCGGCTCCGTGCGGTTGGCCCGGGTCAGAACGTGGCTCACCCTGCCGCTGGCCAGCCTTCCCCGCACCACCTTGTCGCCGGCGATGAATATGCCGCCCACCTTCGCGAACCGGGCCTTGAGGGCTGCCTCCAGGCGCATGCCGATCAGCGACGGGGGCAGGGTCGGCACCTCGTACACCACGGGCGCGCACATTTCCTGCAGCCGGGCATGGGCCGCGGCGTAGTCGTTTATGCCCAAAAAGGCTGGGAGCACGGCAAAGTCCGCGCCCCGCGCCAGCCGGTTGATCTGCCGGGCCACGTCCTCTATGTGGTTGTCCGCGTCGAACAGCCGGGCCATGTCGATGGAACGGAATTCACCGGGGTTCCTTTCCGAGCCGTCGAAGGCGGCCAGCCGGACCGATCCGGTGGTAATCTCGCAGTCGGCGAACAGGGGGTGCCGGGCAAGATTCGCGGCGGCCAGTTCCGGGTAGAAATCCCGGAAACCGGCGAACGTGAGCAAGGCGACCTTCTGCCTGCGTTGGAAAGCCTCCTCGACCCGGCTGTCGTACATGCCCACGGGCGAAAAGTACGTGGGCTTGACCGTGCCCAGCGCCGTGAGGTGGAAGTGGTTGAGATCGCCGTTGTCGTTCATGGAGTGGCCCTGTGCCGCCATTTCCTCCTGGAAAAAGCCCAGGGCCCGGCGCACCGTTTCCACCCCGCAGGCCGCGTAGGGATGCCGGGGGTGGAGGGCGATGAAGTCCTCCAGCGCCTGGAAGGGGCTGGTGACTACCCTGCGACCGGGATGGTGGCCCAGGAGGTCGATGCATCCGGAGGAAAAGTGCAGGGCGCTCATGCCGGAACTGACCACGGCGGTCTCCAGTCCCGACCTTGCGCAGGCGATGCCGCATGTGAGGCCGGCGATGCCGCCTCCCGCGATGAGAACGTCCAGGTTCATGCACCGCCCTCCCCGGACTCGCCCGATTCCCCTGATTCCCCGGCAACTTCCGGCGCGTGCGGCGTGTCCTCGTCCGCCTGAACACCGGCCAGGCCGAACAGGCCCTGGTAGATCCAGTAGGCGAACTCCATTTCCCGTAACGCGTCGCCCCAGAGGACCGGTTTCACGCCCTTCCATCGTTCCTCGATGAACTCCACCAGCATGGCGTTGGCGCCGGCGGCGTCGGTAAGGCCCAGGTCCCGGGTCAGGCCGGCGGCGCGATACGAGCAGAGGGCTCCCTGGCACGGTCCCATGCCCAGACGGGTTCGCCGTCGCAGGTCGATCAGATCGTGCACGTGGAGGTTGCGCAGCGCGTACTCCACCTCGCCGGAGGTGACCATCTCGCATTCGCAGATGAGGCCGTAGTTCCTCCGGTCGCCGGAAAGGATGGAGTGGATGCGCTCGCCGTGGCGGAAGTGGGTGGAGCCCACCACCGAGGTGGGGACGCCGGTGAAGGACTTGATCCTGCGCTTTTTGGGTACCGGCGTCTCCGAGCCGGGCAGGGGCAGTTCATGGGTGGTGCAGGGAACGTCGGCGCCGAATTTTTTGCACAGGAGGTCCGTGGTCATTTCCGCCATGAGCCGGCAGGTGGTGAGCTTGCCGCCGGCGATGGTGACGAATCCGCGCAGCCCGTCGCGTTCCCTGTGGTCGATGAGCACGATGCCCCGGGAAATCTCCCGGCCCTCCCTGGCCGTGGATTCGGCGATGAGGGGACGGACCCCGCAGTAGGCGCGCAGGACCCGGGTGCGGCTCACGTTGGGGATGAGTTTTTCGCCGTCCGCGAGCAGAACCTCGATCTCGTCGTCGTCCACGTGGAGGTTTTCGATCTCCGAATAGGGAATCTTCTTGCTCGTCGTGCCGATCAGGGAAACCGTGTCGCCGGGAACCACGATGTCGCCGTCCGCGGCGGGGCGGGCCCGGTTCACCACGGTGTTGTTGATCCGGTAGTCGATGATGATCATGGAACCCTTGGACGGGAACATGGCCAGCTCCACGCCCGCCATGTTGCAGACCTGCTGGCCGTACACGCCACTGGCGTTCACCACGATCCGGGCCCGTATCTCGAAGTCCATGCCCGCCGTCTTGTCGCGGCAGCGGACCCCGGCCACGCGGTCTCCGTCCAGGATGAGGCCGGTGACTTCCGTGTGTGTGTACACGCGGGAACCGCGTTCCGTGGCGTCCAGCACGTTGGCGGCCACGAGGCGGAAGGGATCGACCGTGGCGTCGGGCACTCGGATGGCGGCCTTTATGCCGGAGCTGACGTTGGGCTCGATGCGCAGGGCCTGGCGTATGCCGATGTCCTCGCAGCTGATTCCGGCGAGCTCGCAGGCCGAAATCAGTTGTTCGTGGTAGGAGTAGTCGTCCTCGTCCAGCGTCACGAACAGGCCGCCCGTGTCCTCGACGCAGTGCTGGGCGATGCGCTTGAGCACCGCGTTCTCCACGATGCACTCACGGGCCGAGCGGGTGTCCTTGACGGCATAGCGCGCGCCCGAATGCAGCAGGCCGTGGTTCCTGCCGGAAGTGCCGGACGTGAGGTCGCCCTTTTCCACAAGGGCGGCGGGAATGCCGCGAATGGCGCAGTCCCTCAGTGTGCCCGCCCCGGTGGCGCCCCCTCCTATGATGACGACCTGGGTCTCAATGCGTTTCATGAGTCTTCCATAGCAGAACGGGTTCCCGGATGGCAAAGGGGATTTGCGGATGTGTCGGGCGCTACCTTAGAAAACAGACGCCGATGCACACCGGCCCGGCCGGAAAAGCCGGCGCCTACTCGGTTTCGTTCATGAGGCGCATGCCCAGGGAGTCGTCCATGAAGTGGACCCGGCCGAGGTTGGTCACGTAGATGGCGCCGGTCAGCCGGACCTTGCCCGAGGCCACCAGTTCCCGCAGAAGGTAGCTGGTGGACAAAAGGTCCCGGATGGACTGGCGGACGTTCTCCTCCTCGGCCAGTGCCGCCAGCCTGTCGTCCCCGGCGGTGGGATCGTGGGCCATGACGCGCAAAACCGCGGGTTCCACGGCGTCGATGATCCTGTCGAAACGCGGCGGCGTGTCGTAGTAGTACCCGGACAGGGCGTCAACGGCCGTGCGGACGGCGGTGCAGCGGGTGTGTCCCATGACCACCACCAGCGGGGTGGCCAGGCGGGTGGCGCCGTATTCCACGGCGGCTATCTGGTCCTCGTTGGCCACGTTCGCGGGTACCCGGACCACGAAGAGGTCGCCGATGCCGGCGTCGAAAATGCGCTCCACCGGGACCCGTGCGTCCGAGCAGGACAGGATCGTGGCCAGCGGCGTCGTCGAAGGATCGCTCCGGGCCGTGTGCTGCATGCGGTTTTTGTCGGTGCCGGGATGATTTGCCGTGCCCGTGGCGAATCGTGCGTTGCCTTTCTTGAGGATTTCGAGCGCCTGCCCGGGAAGGGGCTTGGCCGCAGCTTCGGAGGCCACTGGTTGCGCTGCTGGTGCCGGGATACTCCAGGCGATGATGCACAATGCCGCCACAAGGCAAAGTGCCGTGGCCCGGAGGGGGACGATGCGGGTCATGCTTGCTCCAGACTTACATGGGGTATCCGGCCGCCAAAAACGCGATTTACCAGCCTGTTGAAAAACGCGATCTGCGGCGTTGCGCTTCATTTCTCGTCAACGCGACGTACCGTAAGTACGCCTTGTTCCTCGAAATTCGCGCGCCTTGCATCTCATCGTTTTTGAACAGGCTGCAAATTCCGAGTTTTTCAACGGGCTGTTATGGAGTTGCGCCGCATTCCTCGTTGATGTGATGCGCCATGAGTACCTGAACTTCGCAGGAATTCGCGCGCCTGCATCCCTACGGTTTCGGACAGGCCGAGGATTCCGTGTTTTAAACGGACTCCCGAATCCGTGAGCGGTCTCAGGTGGTGCGGATGCAAGGAAGAGACCTGTCGGCTGT
>JBKHBM010000159.1:0-8743 GCA_046542385.1 Desulfatibacillaceae bacterium
CGTTGAGGAGAAATGAAGCGCAACGCCGCAGATCGCGTTTTTCAACAGGCTGTTAGTACAGCCGGCAGGTTTCTTCATTTCATCCGCACCACCTGAGACCGCTCACGGATTCAGTTTTTTTCCCGGCCTCCAGGTGGTCGAACCCTGCCTTCCCGCAATTGTAGTACAGGGACAAATGTCAGATTTTTCTTGACATTTTTCATTCCGGGTGGCCATTTTGGAGAAAAATGAACAGGATGATGCTCCATGCCAGGTCCGTGCCCCATGAGCCGGAAAGCCATACAATCCCGCAGCCCGAAAGATGCCTCGACCGCCGACAGGTTACGGGAAACCCTGGAACGCCTGATTCAAGGCGGCAACCGCACCCATGTGACCGCGGTGGCGTTGAGAAACGCCCTTCCCGCCCCGGTGCTTCGGGAACTGGGCCTTGACGCCGGAAGCGGGGCCGGCGCGGTTGCCGGATCGGTGGAGCCCCTTCTGTCCCCGGAACACGAGGTGCGTATCGGCGCCGGCGGGGTCCCTTACGTGGGCAGGCGTCTGGCCCCGGAGGCGATTGTCGCGGCGCGGCTGAGGGCGTCCCCCGGTCTGACCGGCAGACAGCTTGGCCGGAATCTGGCGGTGGACGGGGACGAATTCCTGGAAGCCTTGAACTCACTGCTGGAACGGGGCGAGGTCGCAGCCAGGATCACCGCGTCCCGCAGAATCCGCCTGTACCCGGCCCCGGTCCGGGAACCGCCGTCGGTACAACCCGGCGTGGCTCCGGACGACGGGGTCCTGCTGCATCACGCTTTCATTCAGGCCTCCAATGGCCGGCGGCTGGTGCCCATATACGCAGTCCGGGAGATCCTGGGCTGGCCCAGATACCGTTTTGACAGGTGCCTGGAGAAACTGCGCGCCGACTACGCCGTGGAGCTGCACGGCGGAGACCCGGGCCTGCGTACGGCCGACGAGATTTCCGACTCGTATGTGGACGCCAACGGCATTCTCTACCTCACCATGAGCTGGATGAAAGGGGCGTGATGAACCCCGCGGACCGGCTTAACCTGTTGGCCGAAAACAATCCCTTCGCATCATGCAGCGCCAGGGACCCGCGCGAGTGCGCCTTTCCGGACGTGCCCGGTATCAACCGCCACGTCCACGAGGGCCTGCTGCGACTGGCCTCCGGGAAAGCGACGGCCCCGGCCGAGGGACTCGCCGCCCTGGTCCTGGGCGAGGTGGGGAGCGGCAAAACCCACCTCATGCATCGACTGTACGAGATTTCCTGGAATTCACGGGCCCCGTACTTCTTTTCCTACGTCCAGCCCGTACAGGACCCTCAACGGGCCTACGGATATCTGCTCAGGCGGATCGTGGCCGACCTTTCCCGGCCCATGAAGCCCGGGACAAAGGCAACTCCCTGGCATCACCTGGTGGGCGCGGTGCTCGGGTTTGCCGTGTGCACCCGGTTTGTCACCCCGAAGACCGCCCGGTTCCGCAAGGCGCTACAGAGCGACCCCCTCAATATTTTCCGCGCCAGACTCAAACCCGAGGTCATGCACAGGATCGAATCAGCCGCTTTGGACATCCTGCGGCGGGATTTCCCCAAGCCCTTTGCCCGCGCCGTCCTGGGATACCGGTATCCGGGAAGGCGGGTCGCCCTCCTGGACTGGCTTTCCGGCCTGGAACTGGACGCGGGGGACGCAAAAACCGCCGGCCTCGCGCCCAGGCCGTCCCTGCCTCCCGAGGCATCGGAACAAGTCGCACGGGACATGCTGGAGAACATTGGCAAACTTCTAAGCAAATACGGCAAACCCATGCTCGTTTGCATGGACCGGCTGGAGAACCTGGAGACGGAAGGACAGATCCATGCGTTCGGCCGGGTAGTGGAGTTCATGGTGGACACGGCCCAGGCGCTGCTGCCGGCCGCCTTCTGCAGGTGGGAGCTGTGGGAGGAGGTCATGGCCCACAAACTGAACCAGCACGTCAGCAGCCGGCTTGCGGGCAATCGCTTTGAACTGCACGGCGCCACGGAGCGCCAGGGGCTGATCATCATCCGCAAGCGCCTGGCCCGGGCGCTGGGCGAGGAAATCGGGGAAGACCTGCTTCCTCTGGACAGGGACTCCCTGCTCCAGGCCCTGGGTCCGGGATATACCAGCCCCAGAAACGTCATCAACCTGGCCAACCGGCAACTGCAACGCGCCGTGGAGGAACGGAGGTCGCGCGAGGCCGAGCCCCCGCCCGGCACGGTGGAGGGCGAAACCGAGGTGCTGGACAAGGCGGCCTGCGTGGAGCAGGCCTTTGAGGCCGCCTGCGCGAACACCGGACAACGGCTCGACGTGCTCCGGGAAGCCCTGTTCTGATTCCTCCCCGAATCCGTGGCGAAAATTTTGAAAAACCAATGAACAGGCTCCTTATACGGGCGTCTCGTACGTTTCCAGACGGATTTCCGGGGTCAACCCATGGGTGAACGGCCTTTTCGGCCCGCCGCTCGGCCTCGGGTTCCCGGCCGGAATCCCGCAAAAAAGGCCTTGGACTCCACGGGGTTTTTGCATTATCCTCTTCTTCATTGCCCCCGAAGACAGTCGCGGACGTTTCTCGTAATGCAGCATTCCCGATGCACACGATGGAAAGGAGTCAAGCCTTATGATAGAGGGCTTCGGAGACATGGGAGCTTCGCTGAGCATGGCCGCGGCCGGCTCCGCGCTTGGAACCGGTTACGCGGGCATGGCCACCCTGGGAGCCTGGAAGAAATGCTTCCTGGAAAACCGCGCCGTGCCCTTCATCCTCATAGCGTTCGTTGGCATGCCCCTTTCACAGACCATCTACGGCATGATCCTCAGAAACTCCATACAAGCCGCCAACCTCCCTCCCGACACCTATGTCTGGCAACTCCTCTATGGCCTGCTGGGCGGCATTGCCATGGGCATGTCATCCTGGCTGCAGGGACGGGCCGGGGCCGCGGCGGCGGACGCCTACGCGGAAACCGGCAAGGGCTTTGGCAATTACATCATGGTGCTGGGCGTAATCGAAACGGTGGCCCTGTTCGTCATGGTGTTTCTCATAACGGCCATACCATCCGCCTGAAGCCGCGAAGCCCCGGCGGCCAGGGCCGGAAAGGTACCCGGCGCCCCCCTGACCCGGATTGTTCACGAGTTAGACATGACGCTGTGTTCACGGAAATCTTCCACCCGAATCCGTGAGCGGTCTCAGGTGGTGTGGATGCAAGGAAGAGACCTGCCGGCTGTACTGAAGTACGTCGGTCGGGCCCTGACGCGGCAGACGCGCCGCATGAGGCCGCCCCAAGGGCGAAAAATCCTTTCACCCACCGGGTGAGACGAAGATTTGTTCAAGAAGACGCAAAAAGTCCGATTTACAGGGTTCTTGAAAGTTTTTTCAATATTTTCGTCACGGATTCAGGTTCCATGCGAATCCGGGCTACAGGACGGTGCGCAGCGTCGCGCTCGCGTAGGGCGCGACCATTGGCAGCATGGTCAGCCCCCGAAGCGGTGTGCGCCACAGGTGCTCCACCACCCCGGACCCGGTTTCGCCCTCGCAGGTAAACGGGCCGAAGCCTTCAAAGATGGCGGCCCCCTCCTTGTACAGGGGCCAGCCGCTGTCCACGCTCATGCTTACCATCCGGGTCCCGCGTTCTCCGGCCAACAGCTCCATCTCCGCGCCTTCGGGGCTTCTCCCGGACGGATCGCCCAACCAGCGCACCCTTCCCCCTTCCAGGGGCCACACACCGTCCCTGTCTCCCACAAACCCCAGAAGCCGGGTTTCAGGGCCCGCTCCCACGGACCAGAGATTGAACGCCCAGCCCGATGGAAACTGGGCGGATATCCATCGCCATTCACCCACGCCAGCCCAGTTCCTGGGACCCCAGCTATGGTCCCTCTGGCCAAGGCCGTTCACCGCCACCTCCCTGCCCCGCAAGGACAGAACGCCGGTAACCCGGCACGCCTGCTCGTAGTGGTTCGCCGCGGCACTCGCCCCATCCCCGGCCGAGGGCTCCGGAAACATGTACATGGGGGTGAACGCCTCGTGGACAAGGTCCGCGCGGACGCCCCTTGTCTCAAGGCGGGTCCGCCACGTACGCATGGTGTTTTCGCAGGACAGGCGGAGTCCTCCGACCCGGATGATTTCCGGCGCGCGGACTTCCACGAACGGGGCTTTGACGGGAACCCCCAAAAAGGGGTACAGTACGGCCCGCCTGCCCCCGACAGAGGCCAGGAACAACCCGTCGGCACGGTTTTTCGCCGGGCGCACCGCGATGCGCGCCAATCCGTAGACCCCGGCGTCGGCGTCCGAGAAGTTGAAGTACCAGGACTCCTGCCATGCAGGGTCGGTATCCGGTTCATGGGCCGCCTCCAGGGCGTATGCGTCGTGTTGCGGGGACATGCCGGCCTCCGTATGGGTGGCGTCCCGGAGCGGCGACACGCCGGCATCCGGGGATCGTGCCCGTTCCGGGCCATGAGAAAACCAGACTGTGGATCGAAATCAGGGAGGAAGTTCGTGGCGAAAAATAAACAAGGCAGGGGATTCGCACCCGAAAAACACCGGAAAGAGAAGCGCCCGCCCATAACGCCGGCAGCAGTGTTCGCGGTCATCCTGGGTCTGGCCATGTCCGGATTCGGAGTGTACAGGGCGTTTTACCACGGCCAGTGGGCCGCGCTGTACGTGGCCATACTGGGACTGTGCTTCGTAGCCGCGGTGTTCTACTCCTACCGGGGCTGAGCCTGGATCACTTCTCGGGTTTGCCCCTTTTTTCGAGCTCCCGGTTGAAGTAGTCCATCACCTCCCCGTCCGGCATGGTGCCGAACTCCTCCATGTACATCCGGACCAAAAGCCGTTGCGTGGGCTCCCTGTCCAGGAGAACCGCCTGCACCACGTCCAGCTTCATCTGGTCCATGCGCACCGACGCCACGGCCTGGCCCTCTTTCGCGGCCTTCATTCGCCCCTTTTTGGCGGCCAGGCGTTTTTCGAAGGCGGACACGATCATGGGAGGGGGCTTGTCCCCGTGTTCCTTTTGCCACGCCTTGACAAAACGCCCGGTGGTGGGATCGTCGCCGGCCAGGATCGCGTCCATCACTTCAAGCGAGATTTTTCCTGAACGGGCCAGCGATAGCCGGGTCTTTTCAGCCTTGGCCCGGCGCTTGTCCGCCTCGACTCCCGCCTGTTTGAAGAACAGGTCCAGTTGCTCCGGACTGGGCGGCCGGCCGAATTCCCGCTCGAAAACCCGGTGCAGCTTGGCGCGGGTCGGATTCAGGGAGGAGGCCACGGTGAGAATCACGGCCTCCGGGTCGCCCGGGAGATCCGCCGTCGAAGACTGGCAACTCCTGAGTCCCGCGATGAGGTTGACGGAACTTGGCGAGCGTTTTCCTTCGTTGGAGGCGGTGGGCGGCCTTTTCCCGTCGCCCTTGCCCAAAAACCTGCGAAACAACGCAAGATGCTCGTTTTCCGGCGGGGCCCCGAACTCCTCGAGAAAGGTCTCGGTGAGCTTTCTCTCGGTCGGATCGGGCTCCGCCGCTACCGCGCGCACCAGGTCGCGCTTCATCCTGGCCACTGTTCTGTCCGGGGTGCTGCCTCCCATTTTCCGACACCTGTCCGAAAGGCGGGCCGGAGCTCCCCTGGTCCCGGTAACCGCCTGGATTGGATTTTCTTTCGAGCAACGTCCGTTTTTTACAATTGCGTGGCGGAAATGACAAGAGTTTTCCTGGTGACCCATTTCACACGTGTCAATGGACGCCGGATTTACGATCTTGGTGGACGTTTGTTTTTACGATCCTGCCTGTTGGTGGACGTTTGCCTCCGAGGTTTCCACGGCTGCAAAGCCGTGGCCCCATTGAAGCAGAGAAACAAAAGTATTTGACGCCGGCCTTCTCGCAAAGCCCCTTCATGAACTTCTTCCTGTCCAGGAACGGTCCAGTGACCCACCGACCTTCCTTTCGGCTCCAGTACGTGTGCCAAAAGACCCAGGGCTTGTCCGTATCGCGATCGGCATGCCGCCCAGAAATCACCTCGAACAACCTGGCGGCATGTACACCCTCCTTGGAGTCAGACTTCCGCCCTTCTTTTTACGGGTGTACAGCACCACATGCCGTCCATCCAGGTTCACACGTGTCCATTGACACCTGGAATCCCTCCAATCTTGACGCCGTGCATTCTAATGTATAAATATACGTTTATATTGTTGCGGACCCGCCCGGGGGGCTTCCGGTCCCAAAGGCCCGGAGGGATGGGCCGCGTATGCGGGTGACAAGGACCTTGCACATGGAGATGGACGAGGATTTGCGGAGCGCGGCGTTTCTGGCCAAAAGCCTGTCCGACGGCAACCGCCTGAGAATCCTTCTTTCCCTCCATACCGGGAGAAAATCGGTTTCCGCCATCGTGGAGGAGATCGGCCTGTCGCAGCCGCTTGTCTCCCATCACTTGAGGGAGCTGAAACGCGCCCTGCTGGTGAAGGTCGAGCGCGAGGGGCCATTTGTGTATTATGAAATCGCGGATTCGCGGATTCTGGACGTTGTCCGGACCCTTGGCCAGGTGGCGGACGACCTTTTGTCCGCGCGGCGCGGTTTCTGAAACAGGAGGGAGGTAAAGGCAGCCACATGCACACCATGCGGGAAATCATGGCCGGGATGGACCCGGAAAAAGCCCTGGAAGAAGTGGCTGAGGCCTTGAAGGAACTGTTGCGCGACCTGGGCAAGGACGCCGCCTCGGATTTTGTCATGAACCTGATCGAACACTCCGGCGGCGACAAGCTCACCAGCATGGTCCACTTGTGACTGGCCGAGTGCACGGGCGAAGGTGTCGACCCGACGCAGATGTGCCAGACCCTGGTGGAAAGGGTGGCCCGTTCCAGGCAGCTCTCGGCGATTGCCGACCCGGAACTGCTGGTGCTGTTCGAGGACTGGTTCGAGGAATTGGAGGACGAGGTTCGCCGCGTCACACAAGGCCGGGAATCCATGGATGAAGCGGAGCTGGCCGCCCGTCTCGGCGTTTCCAGGCGCGGGGCGGCCTTCCTGCTTTCCAAGCTGGAAAGGGAAAGGCAGTCCCGTTGAGCACGAAGTTTTACAGGGAGATCACGGAAGCGCGACGGTTATTGGAGCTTCCCGAATCGGCCACCATGGAGCGGATCAAGTCCAATTACCGGTCGCTGCTCGCCAAGTGGCACCCGGACAAATGTGAGGAAGACAAGCACAAGGCCGAGGAAATGACCCGCCGGATCGTCGCCGCCTATCGGTTGATCTCGGATTACTGCGCAAGCTACAGGTATTCCTTTTCCGAACAGACCGTCAGAGAGCATTTGCCTCCGGAGGATTGGTGGATGGACCGTTTTGGAGACGATCCTCATTGGGGTGGAAAGCAGAAATGAACAGGGCCGGTGAACCCGGCCAAACAATCGTCGAAAGGAGAAGCCGGACATGCTGAAACTGGTTGTGTTCCACAGCGGGAACCCGGGCTGAGTCTCATGCAAAAGGGCTATAGGCGTAGCCAAGGACATGAAGGCAACATTCGATGGAAAACTGGACGTGGAGATTTACACCCTGGATTCCGAGGAGGCAAAGGGCCGCGTTTTCATGAGTTCCACCAATGTTCTCCTCGACGACAGGCCCGTGCCTCTTGACATTGCCCTTGATAGCGGCAAAATGAAAACCTTTCTGGATGAACAATTGGGGGGGCTCGAAACATGAAATGCCTTTTCATTATCACGACCGATGACGGCGAAACCATCTTCAACGCCATGCGGCTTGCCAACGTCGGCGTGAACAAGGGAGACGAGGTCAGCGTGTTCATGCTGGGCAAGGGCGTCCTTTTTGAAAAGGCCGGAACCGGGGAGTTCGACGTCTTGGGCCAGGTCAACCAGTTCGAGGGAGATTTCTACGTCTGAGGCGTGTGCATGAAATCCCACGGTCTGGTGGGATCGGGCGCCTGCCCCATCGCCTGGATGGATGACCTGTATGAATTGACCATGGAAGCCGACAAGGTTCTGACTTTCTGAGACGGGGGGGCGAAGCCGTTCACCGGCAGCGAACGGCTCGTCTCCCTCAAAGGCGATGGCCGTGAACGAGATTTTCGATCCACATGCCGAGGATTATGACCGGTGGTACGAAACACCGGAAGGCTCGGCCATTTTCCGGGAAGAACTGGAGTGTCTCCGCCTGTTGAAGGGAACGGAGCCCGTCCGGTGGCTGGAGGTCGGCGTCGGCACCGGTCGATTCGCCAGTGCCCTGAACATCGGCACCGGCATTGACCCATCAAAGGAGATGCTCCGGATTGCGGCACGACGGGGCATCGGAACCCGGCAGGCGCGCGCCGAAGCCCTTCCCTTTCGGGACGGGGAGTTCGACGGAGTGCTCATGGCGCTGACGCTGTGCTTTGTCTCCGATCCGAAAAGAGCTCTCATGGAGTGCGGTCGGGTCCTGAAATCCGGGGGCAATCTTCTCATGGGCATCGTTCCGGAAGAAAGCCCGTGGGCGAAGGAGTATGCCAGGAAGGCGTCCCAGGGGCACCCCATCTATTCCCATGCCCGTTTCCTCTCCACCGACGAAGTGCTTGAGGCGGCCGGAAACGCGGGCTTTTCCTTCACTGATGCCGCCAGCACACTGTTTTGGAATCCGAATGAAACGCCGCCCGATCGGCCGCGGGTGAAGGCAGGTGTCGCCCCTGCCGCCGGATTCGTTGGACTGTCCTTCCGTTTGTGACGCCTCCTAACAGCCTGTTGAAAAACGCGATCTGCGGCGTTGCGCGTCATTTCTCCTCAACG
>JBKHBM010000160.1:0-8610 GCA_046542385.1 Desulfatibacillaceae bacterium
ATTTCGAGGAACAAGGCGTACTTACGGTACGTCGCGTTGACGAGAAATGAAGCGCGACGCCGCAGATCGCGTTTTTCAACAGGCTGTTACACCCTCGCGGGCTACGGCAGGACTTCCCGTAACGGCAGCGGTACATTCCCAATCAATGGAGGTCTGTCTGGCGATTGCGACACAGCCCCCTTCTCCGGGGTGACGCATTCCTTTAACGCGTGACCGTGTATTGCCGAACCGGACCGCGCCGGTGGAGGTTATCTCTCCCTATCCGCAAATCTCCAGGGCGTAGTCGATCTCCTCGGCCACCGGCCCCTCCGCCCCTTTTCGAATCACTTCCAGCCGGGACCGGGCGTCCGGGCCGCCGATGCGGCCCATGGCCCATGCGCACATGCTTTTCACCCGCTCGTCCTCGTTTTCCTCGAACGCCCGGGCAAGCTCCGGCAGGTAGCGGGACTCCAGGGTGTTGCCCATGGCCCGGGCCGTGTTCATCTTCCACCGCCAGATGTCGTCGGCGGACATGTAGAACATGTGGGGCCAGACCCTCTGCTCGAAGTACGGCCTGTCCATGTGGAGGAGCTTTTCCAGCTCGAAATCGGCGGCCTTGGCCACCACCTTTTCGTTCACGGGCATGTCCGCGGCAAGGTGGGCCCGGTTTCTGGGGCACACGTCCTGGCAGCGGTCGCAGCCGTACACGTACAGGCCCATGGGTTCGCGCATCTCCCGGGGCGTGAGGCCGGAACCGAAGTAGGAGAGGAAGGACACGCATTTTCGCGGATCGATCTTGCGCGGCCCCTTGAGCGCGCCCGTGGGGCAGGCCGTAAGACAGGCGCTCTTGCACCAGTCCGGGCATCCCACTTCAAGGGTGGGCTCGTCCGGTTCCAGCTCCGCGTCCACCACCACGGCGATGGGCAGCACGTAGGAACTGCGGTGCGCCACCTCGTGCGGATAGAACAGGCAGTTCTTGCCGAATGTGCCCATGCCGGCGCGGGCCGCGGCCAGCCTGTGAGGAAGGTTGAACGGGACCTTGTTTTGCACCCCGTTGTCCCGCAAGAACGCCCGGAACTCCTTCAGGCGCAGGGCCAGGCCGTCCTTGGTAACACGGTCGTCGTCCAGGTAGCAGCGGCCGAAAAACGGCTCCAATTCCCTGGGGTACCGTTTGCGAAAGTACACCTCCATGAGCACGATGACGGTTTTGGCGCCGGGAAGCACGTTCTGGGGGTCGCACCCAGCCACGAGGTCCAGGCCCGCGTACTGGCACCAGGCGTATTCCTTTTCGCGCTCGGCCAGGATGTCCTTTTGGGAGTCGAAGGGTTCGGCGGTGGTGAAGCCGACGTCCCCGAAACCGAGATCGCGGGCCTTGTCGGCGATTTGTTTTCTGGTGAGCATGGGGACTCCTTGCAGTTTGAGGCGGGATGAATCGGGTTGACGGGTACCGAGCGTTCGCTCTATTGTGCAATCATGCAACCTATGCCACGGGAACGGTCGCCTGTCAAGGCAAAACTGTACGATCGTCCAAAAAATCCTTGCCACCGCTGCCCATATCGACTAATCTCCAGTCACGGTGCGCAACCCCCTCATCAACAAACCGCGCCCAAACCTCGGAGAAGAACCATGCCCCTCAGGCAAACCAGCGAAAAAAAGGGTACAAGGACGCAGGTCCTGCAGGCTGCCTTCCGCGTATTCTCCCGCCACCCCTACAACGCGGCCAGCATACGCATGATCGCCAAGGAGGGGGGGTTTGGCCACGCCATCATCGGCTACTACTTTCCCACCAAGGCGGACCTGTTCCGGGCGCTGGCCGCGGAGATCTACGACGACCTGTACGCGGCCAACCGCGAATGGCTTGCCGAGGTCCGGAGCATGAGCCTGGAGGAGGGGTTTTCCCGGTACGTGGGACGGCTCGTGGAGTACAGCCGGGACAAACCCTGGGTGCTGCGTATCATGATGCTCAACCTGGCCCAGGAGAAGGTCGGGGCCATCCCCGGCCAGGACCGTCTGATGGAGGTAATCGAGGGCATGCGCCGGGCCTTTGCCGAAACCATGCGCCTGCCGGCAGATCCGGAGGTCGTCGCCAGGTTTTCGGACAGCTTCAACGCCCTGGCCCTGTACTATCTGGGCGCGCCGGACAGCGCGGCCTGGCTGTTGCGCATGGAGGCGGACAGCACGGAGTACGCGGACTGGGTGCACAAGACCCTGGTCACCATGTTCCTGCCGGTGCTGGCGCGCCTGTTCGGCGGCCGGGGCGAACAGGAAGATCGGGATGAGGGGTTTCCATCAGCAACGGATTCCGGATGAACCACCGGTAACACAATCACGGCAGTCGAGCCGTGCCTCGGGGGCACCGGGCTCGAAGCGCCGGGCACGGCGCTGGAACGGAGGGAACATGCAAGCTGAGGACATCAAAAAGGTGCTGATCGTGGGTGCGGGAACCATGGGACACCAGATCGGGTTTTTGTGCGCCATGAACGGGCTGGACGTTGCCCTGTACGACGTTTCCCCGGAGGTGCGGGAAGCGGTGCCGGGGCGGATAGAGCGGTTGGGCGCCAAGTTCGTGCGGCACGGCAAGTTGTCCGCGGAAGGCGCGGAATCGGCGCGGGCAAGAATGACCATGCACGCTGATCCGGCGGAGGCCGCGGCCGAGGCGGACATCGTTTCCGAGTCGGTGCCCGAGGACCCGGAATTGAAGGGCAGGATCTTCGCCGAGTTCGACAGGCTGTGCCCGGAACGCACCATCTTCACCACCAACACGTCCAGCCTCGTTCCGTCCATGTTCGCCGAGGCCACGGGCCGTCCGGACCGGCTTCTGGCCCTGCATTTCCACCATGTTCTCATGACCAACGTGGTGGACATCATGCCCCATCCAGGCACGTCGGGCGAGACCCTGTCAGTGGTGGAGGGCTTTTGCCGGCGGATCGGCCAGAACGCCATCGTGCTCAAAAAGGAGCATCCCGGTTACGTGTTCAACACCATGCTCTCCGAGTGGTTCCGTTCGGCCCAGACGCTGGCCGCCTCGGGAGTGGCCACGCCCCAGGACGTGGACCGGGCATGGATGGGGGTCATGCACGCGCCCATGGGGCCGTTCGGCCTGATGGACACGGTGGGCCTGGACACGGTATGGAAGATCACGGACTACTGGGCCAACAAGCTGGAGGATCCGCGGGCCAGGATGAACGCGGATTTCATGAAGAAGTACGTGGACGAGGGTCGCCTGGGGACCAAGGTGGGCAAGGGGTTTTACGACTACCCGAACCCCGCGTTTCAGCAGCCGGGATTCATCGAAAGCGGGGGCCGGGATTCCGGATAGGCACGGGTGGAAACGGTTGCCGCGGGCGCGGCGCCGGAGCCACGCGGGTGGACGTGAATGGGGCGGAGCCGCACTGGTGGCGACTCCGCCCGCAAGGTCTTCTTGAAAACGATACGCAGGACGTCTATTTCAGGTCGAAGGCCGCCCTTCGGTTCCTGGCCCAGGCCTCTTCGGTGTGCCGGGGATCCAGGGGACGCTCCTCGCCGTAGCTGACGGTCGCCAGCCGGTCCGGGGCCACGCCCAGGCCCACCAGGTATTCCTTGGCGGCCCATGCCCGGCGCTCGCCCAGTGCCAGGTTGTACTCATTGCTGCCCCGTTCGTCGCAATGGCCCTCGACCAGCACGTTGAACCGGGGATACTCCTTGAGAAAAGCCGCCTTCTGGCGCAACACGACCCGGGCCTCGTTGTCCAGCGTCGAACTGTCGAACTCGAAGTGCACGTTGCGCGCCTCGAAACGTGCAATCGCGCTGGCTGTGGGACCTTCCTCCGCCGGAGCGGCCGGGACCGGAACGGGTTCCACAACCGGCTTGCTCGGAGCAGCCGGTTCCGGAGGAGCGGGTTCCGCGGGCTCGGCCGGTTCCGGGGGCGCCGGTTCCCTGGCCGGCGGGCACACCTCGGCCTCTTCCTTCTTTCCGTATTTTTCCTGAAGATTCTTCACGACCTGGCAGCCGGTTCCCGCGAAAAGCGCGAGGCCGAAAGCCAACAGAACGATCCAGGTCCATGTGCGACGGTGCATGATCTTCCTCCTTGATTATCCGTTACCTGCTAACAGTCCGTTGAAAATCCGGAATCCACAGCCTGTAAAAACGACGGGATACAAGGCGTACCAATCCCGGTGACACCGGCGTACTCATGGCACGCCGCATGGACACGGGATGAAGCGCAACGCCGCGGATCGCGTTTTCAACAGGCTGATAAGCTGCCACAACCCTGTATCGGGGGATTCATGCAATGCAGCCGACCAAATTTCGGCACACCGTCTAAGTAGCAGGTAACTGCCTTTGGTGCAAGAAAAACCATGGAGACTCCCGTCACGCGGCCTTTGTTGCCCTGTCTATGGAGAGCGCGGCCAAAAAACCGCCGTGGATCGCGTCGTTTATCTGTCCCACGGACACGCAGTCGCCCACGGCCACGTGGGGCACTCCCATTTCCTTGAGCGCCGCCGTCATCCGGGTGACCGGTCTTGAGCCCGAGGCCACGATCACGTTGTCGAATGCCTCGGATTTGGCTTCACCCTCGTGTTCGTAGGATACGGTGCCGTTTTCGATGCCGGTCACCTTTGCGCCGGTCAGCACCTTCACGCCGTGGCGCTTCAGGTTGTCGAACAGGACCCACTTCGTGGACCTGCCCACGTCCTTTCCGGCCTTTTCCAGCATCTCGAACACCGTGACCTTGGAGGAGCCCTTGAACAGCAGTTCGCGCAGCCGTTCCGGCGTCTCCGCCTCGTAGGTGAACAGGAACTGGAGGGTCTCGGGATTGATGGTTCCCTTGTTGGCCACGAACAACGCGGTTTCAAGCCCCACCGAGCCGCCGCCGATCACGGCTACGTTTTTGCCCAGGAAGGGGTTTTCGGAGAGTACTTCCCACGCGTTCAGCACGCTGGCGTCGTCCACGCCGCTGATGGGCGGAATCAGAGGTTCCGCGCCCTCGGCCACGATCACGAAGTCCGGCTTCCTCTCCTGGACCATGTCCGGCGTGACCTCGGTTTCCATGTGCAGGGCGATGTTGTCCAGGCTGTTCACCATGGCCCGGTAGTAGCGCACGAACTCCCATATCTCCTGCTTGTGCGGAGGCGCGCCGGCCAGCCACAGCTGGCCGCCCAGGTCCCCGCCCTTCTCGTACAGGTCCACGTGGTGCCCGGCCCGGGCCGCGGTGACCGCGGCCTCCAGACCGCCGGCCCCGCCGCCGATGACCATGACGTTTTTCGGGGCCGGGGTCTTTTCCACAACCCGCTCCCCCTCGAAGCCGGCGCGGGGATTGCCCACGCAGAACACGGGCTGGCCCGTGAAAATCCGGTCCGTGCACCCCTGGGAACAGGCCACGCACGGACGGATCAGGTCCGCCTTGCCCTGGCGCGCCTTTTCCGGCCATTCCGGATCGGCGATCAGAACGCGGCCCAGACACACCATGTCCGCGTATCCGTCCTTCAGTATCTGCTCGGCGCTGTCCGGGTCGGCGATGCGGTTGGACGCCATCACCGGCACGTTCACCACCTCTTTCACGTTGCGGGCCAGGAATGCATACGCCGCCCGGGGCAGTTCCATGGGAAGCTGGGGGATGCGCGACTCGTGCCAGCCGCCTGTCACGCTGATGGCGTCAACCCCGGCCTTCTCGTACACCGCGGCGAAACGGGGCGTCTCGAGATCCGTGTTGCTGCCCGGAACAAAGTCGTTGCCCGCCATGCGGATGGTGAGGGCGAAGTCGTCGCCCACCCGCTCCCGGCATTCCTCGATGACCTCTTTCGGGAAACGGGTGCGATTATCGAAGTTGCCGCCGTACTCGTCCTCCCTCTGGTTGGTGAGCGGGGACAAAAACTGGGTGATGAGGTAGCCGGCCGAAGCGATGATCTCGACACCATCGAATCCCGCCTTGCTGGCCCGTTCCGCCGCGTCGGCGAAGGCCTTGCGCACGGCCGCGATGTCCTCCTTCGTCATCTCCCGGGGCGTCGTCCTGGAGTAGCGGGAGTACACCGGCGAGGGGCCGATGGGCTGCTCGTTGTTGATGAGGATGGGATGGGAGTACCGGCCCGCGTGGAACAACTGGATCCACGGACTGGTGCCGGCGTCCTTCATCTTCGTGACCAGGTCGGCCATGGGGCCGATGGCCTCGTCGGACGCAATGGACAGGGCGATGGCGCCGGACCCGATGAAGTCCACGCCCACCGGGCCCACGGTGACGACGCCCGCGCCGCCCTCGGACCGCTCGATAAAGTAGTTGATGTAACGGTCGTTGAGCTTTCCGTCGTAGGAGTAAAGAAGTCCCAGGGAGGGGTAGCAGATGCGGTTCTTGATTTCGACCTTGTTGATTCTGATGGGTGAGAACAGGTACTTGTACATGGCATGGCTCCTGCCGTCCCGGTTTGTCCGTGGGAGAACCGGGTTATGGGTTTGCGGCAAACACTTGTTCGGCGCATCCTACAGGAAACCACTTTCGTTTTGCAAGTCTTTTTCCCGGCACATCCTGCGCGAAATGCCCGGAAACGACCGTGGCGGCCCGAGGCGAGGACGCCGGCGACGGTCCCGCGGCCAAGCATGTCGATGGCCACGGCTCCTGGGCCGAAGTCCCGGTCCGGTTGCTCCTGCCCGCCACGGCGCGGACAAAACCCATTTTCGCCAGCCTACTTCAGCGGCTCTTTCTTCCTCAGCCAGGTGAGCCGGTACAGGTCGTCGCGGCGGCCTTCCAGGTTGCGGACACTGCCCTGCTTGCGCAGCTCCTTGAGGAGGTCCAGGTCGAGATCCGCGATGAGGGTCATTTCGGTGTTGGGGGTTGCCTCGGCGGCCACGGCGTCGTGGGGGAAGGCGAAGTCCGAGGGGGTGAAGATGGCGGAGTGGGCGTACTGGATGTCCATGTTGGCCACCTTGGGCAGGTTGCCCACGGAGCCGGACATGGCCACGTAACACTCGTTTTCTATGGCCCGGGCCTGGGCGCAGCGCCGGACCCTGAGGTAGGCGTTTTTCGTGTCCGTCCAGAAGGGGACCAACAGGATGGTCATGCCCCGGTCCGCCAGCACCCGGGCCAGTTCCGGGAACTCCACGTCGAAGCAGATGAGCACGCCCACCTTGCCCACGTCCGTGTCGAAGATGCGCAGTTGGTCCCCGCCCTTGAGGCCCCAGTAATGTTTTTCGTCCGGGGTGATGTGCAGCTTGTACTGCTTGTCGTGCGTGCCGTCGCGGCGGCACACGAACACCACGTTGTACAGGCCGTCCTCCCGGTGTTCGGGCACGCTGCCGGACACTATGTTGATGTTGTAGGTCACGGCGAACCGGGTCAGCGCCTCCTGGAGCATGGGGGTGTACTCGGCCAGGGAGCGCATGGCCTCGGCCGGGTCCTCCTGGTCGAACCGGGCCATGAGGGGGGCATTGAACATTTCCGGGAACAGGATGATGTCCGCGTTGTAGCCGGAGACGGTGTCCACGAAGAATTCCACCTGGGTCAAAAATTCCTCGAAGGAGTCGAACAGGCGCATCTGCCATTGCACCACGCCCAGGCGCACGTACACCTTCTTGGCGCCGATGAGCTTGGGCTTGTCCTCGTAGTAGATGTTGATCCATTCCAGGAGCACGCCGTAGCCCCGGGACTCCACGTCGGCGCGAAGGTAGTTTTTCATGATTTTCTTGACGTGGAACTCGTTGGACAGCTGGAACGTCAGGATCGGGTCGTATATCTCCTTGTCCCGCACGGCGCGGACATACTGGGCCGGAGTCATCTCGGACGCGTACTCCTCGTAGCCGGGTATCCGGCCTCCCAGGAGGATGCCCTTCAGGTTGAGGCTTTCGCACAGCTCCTTGCGGGCGTCGTAGAGCCGGCGCCCCAGGCGCAGGCCCCGGTAGTCGGGGTGGACAAATACGTCGATGCCGTAGAGGTAGTCGCCGTTCGGGTTGTGATTTTTCAGGTAGCCGTCGCCTACCACCTGCTCGTAGGTGTGGCTGTCTCCGAAGTCCTGGTGTCGAACCATCATGGTAAGCGCCCCGGAAACCACCCGGCCGTAGTCCTCGATGCATATCTGTCCCTCGGGGAATTTCTCGATCTGGGAGCAGAACTGGTCGTAGCTCCAGGCGCCCTCGAGGGTCGGGTAGACGCGGTCCATGATGGCCTTCACGTCCTTGTAATCGTCTGGAGTGAGGTTCCGGAGCCTCAGCTTGTGGCCCTCTTCGTGGTCATCCGACTCCGGGGCCGGGTTGGCGTTTTTATCCAGGTCATCCATGTACTGCCTGATCCTTTCGCTTATCAGCCTGTTGAAAAACGCGATCCGCGCAGTACGCGCTTCATCCCTCGTCGGTTGGGCGTACGCCAGGTACGCCCACTTCCCCGGAATTCGCACGCCTTGCAGCTCATCGTTTTGAGCAGGCTGTCAATTTCGGGTTTTTCAACGGCCTGTTATGCTGTGCGGTCCGGTTGCCGGCCCGCGCCGGTTGTCCATTCCGCAGGTTTTGCACGAGTTTTACCCGCCCGTTGTGTTTACGCCCGCGGGGGCCGACATCGGGGCAAAGGGCGGCATGCGCTCCGGGTGGGGTGGGGGCGCATGATCGACAATTGAACCCTGAATCCGTGACGAAAATATTGAAAAAACTTTCAAGAGCCCCATAAATCGG
>JBKHBM010000004.1:0-89302 GCA_046542385.1 Desulfatibacillaceae bacterium
AAACGAAGATTTGTTCAAGAACACGCAAAAAAGCCCGATTTATGGGGTTCTTGAACGTTATTTCAATATTTTCGTCACGGATTCAGGGGAAAATTTCGGACTCGGGCCATGCCCCGGATTCAGGGGCGTCTGATTGTCGGATTCGCGTCGGCGCGGGGCCGCGCGGTAACCGGAAAGTGGGTGGCCGGCGAACTTCGCGCCGTCCCCGACGCCGTGCCGTCCGCACTTTGGGGATGTTTGAAAAACCGTTGTCCCGGCAGTGGGAAGACGGACTGGATACGTCGGGCGATGACGAGTCTGCGGGTATTCCTGGAACTCTATGAACATGAAATGCTATCGCTGTCAAGGACAAACAAGTAATCAGCAAAACAGTGGATTGGAAGCCAAAAACATTGTTTCGTTGCTTCGGCACCCATGATCTGTTAGTCGGAGGGAAGACAACGGATCCCCGCGGACCGGGGAATTTTGACTCACGCATGCCTGGCACGCAAGGAAACGGACATGGCCGACGACCCGGGCAGGGAACACCGACTGAGCGTCAGCGTGCTGCTGGGTGCGGGCGGCCTGCAGCCCAAAAAATCCGCGGGCCAGAACTTTCTGGCCGACTACACGGCCGCCGACGCCATCGTGCGCAAAAGCGGGGTGGGTCCCGACGACGTGGTGCTTGAAATCGGCGCGGGCCTGGGCTCGCTGACCCATCCGCTGGCCCGTGCGGCGAAACACGTGATCGCCGTCGAGTGGGACCGGGACCTGGTCCCCCTGTTGCGCAGGCAGATGGAAGCCTCCGGCCTGTCGAATGTGACCATCCGCCAGCGCGACATTCTGGGCATGGACCTCGCCCCGGCAACCCGCGATTCCGGCCGCCGGCTGTTCGTTTTCGGCAACCTTCCATACAACATCAGCTCGCAGATCCTGGCCTTCCTGGTTGAACAACGCGACGCCGTGGACCGGGCAGTCCTCATGTTCCAGAAGGAGATGGCCGAGCGCATCTGCGCGCCGCCCGGAAAGAAGGACTACGGCCGGATTTCCGTCCTGGCTCGCTACGCCGCCAGGATCACTCCATTGATGACGCTTTCGCCAGCCCTGTTTTCCCCAAGGCCCGGGGTGGATTCCATGGTGCTTAGGCTGGATTTTTTGCATCCTCCTCAAAATGTGCCCCGGGACGAGGCCCTGTTTTTCCAGGTGGTCAGGACCGCCTTTTCCCAGCGCAGGAAAACCCTGCGCAACTCCCTGTCCTCGGCTGATTTGCCCGGAGGAAAACCCGGCGCACTCCGGGCACTGGAAATTGCCGGGATCGATCCGTCCCGCCGGGCGGAGACGCTGGATGTCGAGGAATTCACGGCCCTCGCGGACGCCTTTTCGGACGTCGCCGCAAACCGGAAAAGCCCGGAGCCCCGACGAAAACCATAGACGTGGACGGTCCCGCGCCGGGCCAACTTCCGGCTGCATGGAATATTGACTTTTGGCGCCAAATGGATTAGCGAATACAGTCTCGATTCGTGCCGGCCGGGCACACTTTCGCGAATCCGCGACCACATCCGCAGTCCCCCGGACACCCGGCGGTTTTTCCGGCGCGAACCTGTGGCGTGTCCATCCGCGTCGCGGGACCGGTCACATGCATCACCCCCTAAAAGGAGGTATCGGCCATCGAAGTCATCAGCACGGTGGAAGCCATGCAATCCCATTGCGACGCCATGCGCAGGGAAGGCAAAGCAATAGCATTCGTGCCCACCATGGGTTTTCTCCACGAGGGCCATCTTTCGCTCATGCGTGAAGGAAGGCGCCTGGGCGACCACCTGGCGGCCAGCATTTTCGTGAACCCCGCCCAGTTCGGGGCCAACGAGGACCTGGCGTCCTATCCGCGGGACCTTGCCAGGGACCTCGACCTCTGCGAGCAGGTCGGCGTGGATGTGGTCTTCACCCCCCACCCCGAGGAGATCTACCCTCCGGGATACCTCACCTACGTGGAGGTGGAGGAGATTCCGGACCACTTGTGCGGCCTGTCACGCCCCGGACATTTCCGGGGCGTCTCCACAGTGGTGGCAAAACTGTTCAACATCGTAATGCCCCACGTGGCCGTGTTCGGCGAAAAGGACTACCAGCAGCTTGCCGTGATCCGCAGGATGACCACCGACCTGAACTTCCCCGTCCGCGTGGTGGGCGGACCCACCGTCAGGGAGGAGGACGGGCTGGCCATGAGTTCGCGCAATGCCTACCTCACTCCCGGGCAGAGGGCTTTCGCACCCACCCTGTTCCAGGTGCTCATGGAAGCCCGGGACAAGGTGGAGGCGGGTGAGACCGACGCCGGGGCCATTCTGGAACCGGCCAGGGAGAGGCTCGAGGCCCACGAGGAGTCGAGGGTCGATTACGCGACCATCTGCGACCCCAACACCCTGGACGACGTGGAGCGGATCCAGGGCCCCGTGCTCATGGCCCTGGCCGTTTATGTGGGCGACACAAGGCTCATCGACAACATGATCCTGGCGCCGAAAACCTGATGCGTACCGCAATCCTTCCATAATACAGGGACCGGGTGTCCAAACCCGGGTCCACCACCTTCATCAAAGGGGGCAAGCAACCATGACTGACGAAACCTTTTTCTTCACTTCCGAATCCGTAACCGAGGGACACCCGGACAAGGTGGCGGACTCCATCTCCGATTCCATCCTGGACGCCATCATCGCCCAGGACAAGCATGCGCGTGTGGCCTGCGAAACCCTGGTGACCACGGGACTCGCTTTCATCGCCGGAGAAATCACCACCGAATGCTACGTGGACATACCGGAAATCGTGCGGGAGACCATCAAGGACATCGGATACAATTCCTCCCAGATGGGCTTTGACTACCAGACCTGCTCCGTCATCACCAGCATCGACCGGCAGAGTCCGGACATTGCCCTGGGCGTGGACGAGAGCACGTCCCAGTACAAGGAACAGGGCGCTGGCGACCAGGGCCTCATGTTCGGCTTCGCCACCAACGAGACGGCGGAACTGATGCCCACCCCCATCCTGTACGCGCACCGGCTGGCCAAACGGCTGACCCAGGTGCGCAAGAACGGGGCCGTGGATTTCCTAAGGCCTGACGGCAAGACCCAGGTCACCATCGAGTACACGAACGGCCAGCCCAGGCGCGTGGACACCGTAGTGGTGGCGGCGCAACACAAGCCCGACGCGACCCACTCGGAAATCCGGGAGGCCATCATCGAGGAAGTGATCAGGAAAGTGATCCCGAGGGAGATGATCGACGGCGATACCCGCTACTACATCAACTCCACGGGGCGCTTCGTCATCGGCGGCCCGGTGGGTGACTGCGGCCTGACAGGAAGGAAGATCATCGTGGACACCTACGGTGGCCACGGCAGCCACGGGGGCGGCTGTTTCTCGGGCAAGGACCCGTCCAAGGTGGACCGCTCCGGCTCCTACATGGCGCGCTATGTGGCCAAGAACGTGGTGGCCGCGGGACTTGCGGACAAGTGCGAGGTGCAGATAGCCTATGCCATCGGCGTGCCCGAACCGGTCTCCATCATGGTGGACACCTTCGGCACCAGGAAGATCGAAAAGAACAAGATCAAGGAAATCATCAACGAGGTGTTCGACCTGCGGCCCCGGGCCGTCATCGGCCAGCTGGACCTCCTGCGGCCGGTTTACCGCAAGACCGCGGCCTACGGCCACTTCGGACGGAACGACCCGGACTTCACATGGGAACGCACCGACAAGGTGGAGGAGATCCGGAACCTGGCCGGCATCTGATTCAGCCGGTTTACATGATGGGAAAAAGCCGGGGCGGCATGGTTGGCCGTCCCGGCTTTTTTATTTTTACGGTGTGTCGAGGGGGAAGGACAAGGCCGGGCGCAACCCGGGTCAATAGGTGAGCGCCGCGTCGCGTTCCCGGTTCCATTGCACCCATTCCAGCGTGGCGTCCTCCTCCCGCGAAAACGACTCGGGTTCGGTGGGCACGCCGTCCGGGCTCACCTTGATCTGCTGCATGGCGGCAACGATCTTCACCCACTCCTCCATGGAGACCGGCCTCGGCCCGGACACGGGCGTGGGCGGGGACAGGACATAGGGGGCGGCGGGCTTCCCCTTTGCGGATGCCTTTTGTTGTCCCTTGACCAGGACCTCGCCCCAGTACACCTTTACCACCACGGAATCGTCCTCCTCCACGTTCATCCGATAGGTGGTGCCGCGCACGCCCACGGTGGCGCTGGGTGAGGCATGCTGAAACCTGCCCTCGAAGCCCAGGGCGCCGGACACCCTGGCCCAGGTCTTGCCCAACAGCATGGAGATATTCAGATCCCTTTGCTTTTCGTCGGCATTGAAAAACGCCCTGTCCAGGACGAACCGCGTATTCTCGTCAAAACGCACCCGGCTCTCGTCGGGCAGCCTCAGTTCCAGGCGGCTGTCCTCGCCTACGGAAACCGTGTCCCCCTGCGCCAGGGTGCCGCCCTTTTCCAGTTGCACCGGCACCGTGGCCCCGGGCCGGGAAAAAACGGCGGTCCCGGAAAGATGGGTGACGTCCGCCACCCCGGCGGCCCCCGCCGGAGAGGCCACAAGACAAACCGCGGCAAGAAGCGCCGCGAACAGCCACGTCATCCTTTGCGACATGATACCTCCTCCACTCGCCTACCTGCCTTTCACGTCCGTGCGCAATTCCCGGATCGCCAAAAGGGCGTCGGCCCCGGAAACCTTGCCCAGGGGGTCGAATTCACCAGTGCTCCTGTCCCGCACCTCCATGAAGCCCCTTGTGGTACACACCATTGCCGCGTTGAAGTAGGCGACGTCGCTTCGCACGTCGGGAAACGGCGAGGTCTGCCCGAAGAACCTGGTGGCCAGCCCCTCGTTGCCCGTCGTCTTTATGAGCACGTCCTCCAGCATCATGGCGAACTCGGCCCTCCTCACCGGCTGGTAAGGCTTGAACGTGTGGTCCGGGTACGGTCTCAGTCCGACGATGTCCAGGTCCAGAACCCGCCTGATTTCCGAACGCAGGACGTGGCTTTCCACGTCCGTGACCCTGGGTTTTTTCACATACTCCCCGGTTTCAAACCCGGTTTCCGGACTCTTGAAGGTAGTGTCGAAATCCTTGCCGGTCCTGTCCGCGAACAGGTCCTCCACCCTCAACTCGTGGATGAACAGTGCAGCCGCGTCCCCCCGGGTGATCTCGTCCATCAGGGCGACCCGCCTGCCCACCGGAGAGCCGGGCGTGGCCCGCTGAATCTTCTGGACCTCCTCGTACTCCACGTCGGCGCGTCCGACGTACTCGCCGCCCAGATCGATCACCTTCGCATACAGGTCCGTGGCCATGGAGAAGTCATACCCGGCCCTGTAGGCCCGGGCCATGTGGAAATGGGGCGCCGGGGCGTCCGGGTCGATCCGGACCGCGTCATCATAGCTCTTTTCTGCGCGCACCAGCCATCTGTCGCCGAAATGCTCCTTGCCCATGGTGTACATGCGGATGTACCCGACATGGACACGGATCCGCTGTTCGTCGGTGGTGGCGTGGTTGCCGGCCGTTTCGAGGCGCCTTCCAGCCAGTTCGTGGTCCTGGGTGGCGGCGGCCACCAGGGCCAGGCCCACGTAGGCCGGAGAATACTCCGGCGCCATTTCCACCGCCATGTCGTACTCCTCCTTGGCGGCGCCGGGTCTGCCCATTTCCAGGAGCTTGTCCCCGTTGGCCACGTGGTATTCCGGGGTCTCCGCCGCGGACATGGGCGCGCGGGAGCCTTGCCCACAGCCGAAGAGGGCGGCCGCGACCGCGACGACCGCCATTATCAATATGAATCTCGTTGCATTTCTATGCATGTTACCTCCATTTGGGACTTCCGACTGCCCGGACGAAACGCCGGGACCCTGCCCGCAAGGTCAGTCCAGCACAATCATCACCCGGCACTTCTTCAGGAAGGACAGGTTTTCCGAAGCGCCCCGAATCATCCGGGCGTCCGCGTTACTGACCACCAGGTCGGCATTCCCCGGCCCTTCGGTGCGCAACGCCTTCACGGTGGCCGGATTGTTGGTGACCCTGGGGTTGGTCTGCGCCGCGGACAGCTCCTTGGAGTAGCCGCTCATCCCCTGCTGGACCGCATATTCCCGGGACACATAGGCGGAGCCGTAAACTTCCCTGCCGTCCTCGTCCAGGATTCTGGGCGCCATGGCGGGGCGGGCGGAAAGGCCCCGGGTGTCCACCACCAGGCCGGTATACGACCGTCCGCCGTCATGGGCCGGGGGCGACCCCGGACTTCTTTCCGTCGGCACCGGAGCGGGCGCGGGCGAAGCGGGTTGTTCCGGCTCCACCTGGCGAACCTCCGGCACCTGCTTGACTTCCCTGGGCAGGACCAACTGGGCAAAGCCTCCATGGAGGGACATGCGTATGGTCACCTCCACCGTGCCGTCGGACATGTACTCACGGTTCACCACCTGGGCGCCCTTGACCATGCCCTCCACCTGGGAACGGATCACGTCGCTTTCCGTGGCGAAATCCCTTACCGTGGTCTCCGAGGTGATCCTCACACCATTGGTGACCTCCAGCAGATTCCGGTATGCGTCCAGCCTCGCGGCGCGCAGGGCCATGGGACGAGCCTGGGGCTTTCCGTAGTGCCGCTCGGGAGGCACTCCGATGCCGACGGCCTCGAGCCAGCCCTCGCTCCAGTTGACCTTGCCGTTGTCTCCCAGCCTTTGAACCACGTCGGTCCATTGCTCCTCGGCCGCGGCCGTCCCGGGCGCCGCCCAGAAAACGGCCATGCAAAAAAGGACCGCCATGGCCATGGCGATGCCATTCAAACCCTTCCCGTTCATACAATCCTCCTTATTCCGTTATCCGCTCAAATGGTCTCCGACCTGGTTTATCAGCCCGTTGAAATACGATGAGATGCAAGGCGCGCGAATTTCGAGGAGCAAGACGTACTTACGGTACGCCGCATCGACGAGAAACGCGCCGCGTACTGCGCAGATCACGTGTTTCAACAGACTGTCATGGGGTTCCCGAGAGTTGTTTCAATGTTTTCGCCCCGGATTCAGAGTATTGTTCGAGATTGTGTTTCGCCGCCTTGTTTCCCGGGTGGTAGGCCAGGGTCCTTTTCCAGTAACGCACGGCCCCGGCCAGGTCGCCCGCCTCCCTTGCCTTCCACGCCAGGGAATTGCAGGCCCTGGCCATGTTCAGGGCAGCCTCCGCGTCCCTGTTGTTCAGGCGCAGGGTCCTTTGCCACAGGTCCATGGCTTTCGGGACGTCACCGGAATTGTAATACAGCCACCCCATGTCGTTGTTGGCCTTGGTGTGCCGGGGATTGATGTCCAGGGCGCGCCGATACTCCAGCATGGCGTTTTTTTTCATGCCCAGGTCGTGAAAGGCGCCCGCCAGCCGGTAATGGGTGTCCGCCTCCAGCGAGTCCGCGTCCCTGGATTTCTTGAGATACCGGACGGCCCTGGCCGGATTATGGCGGAAAAGGTAGATGGTGCCCAGAAAATAATACGCGTCGGCATTGTCGGGGTCAACGGCCAGCATGGACGAAAACTGCTCGTGCGCCGTTTCCATGCGGCCTTCCCGGAGGTCCAGGATGCCCAGCCACATCCGGGCGAACACGTTTTTGCCGTCCAGCCTTACGACCTTTTCAAATTCCCTTTTTGCCAGGTCGTACCGCTCCAGCCTGGCGTGCAGCACGCCCAGGTTGTTCATGGCGTAGGTATTGTCCGGTTCCAGGCGCAACGCCGCCTCGAAGCTGTCCACCGCCTCGTCCAGCTTTCCCCGGTACTGCCGGTCCGTCCCCTGGATGAGATAGGAGGTGGAGTCTTCCCGGCCGGACCCGCCAGAGGGCAACATCAGCATCAACAGCAGGACGGCCGCCGATATGCGCTTCATGCCAGCCCCCCTGCCACGGCCCGGGCGATCCTGTCCCGGAATTGTGCCTCGGACAGCCGCGCCTCCTCGTCCGGGTTGGAGATGAAACCGCACTCCAGCAGAATGGAAGGCATCCTGGCCGTTCTCAGCACGTGGAAATTGGCGGAATGCACGCCACGGCTTTTCAGCGGAAGACTTTTTTCCATCCGGTCCTGAAAACCTTCGGCGAAACGGCCGCTTTCCGTCCAGTAGGACCTTCTTTCGAACTGGAACAGGATGTCCTCAATGTCCACGTATCCCTTCCTTTTCCCGGCGCCGTCGTCGAATTTGAGCACCGAGTTCTCGAACTCGGCCACCCGCGCCGCCTCCCTGCTGGAAGCGTTTTCAGAGCAGTAAAACGTCTCGGTCCCATGAGCCGAACGGTTCTCATTGGCGTTTATGTGTACGCTGATAAAAAGGTCCGCCCGGTACTGGTTGGCCACGGTGGTTCGTTCGGCCAGGGGCACGTAGTAGTCGCCCCGCCTGGTGAGAAACGGCTCGATTTTGCCGCCCTGTTCCAGGTGTTCGTACAGCCGTTTGGCGATGTCCAGGGTCACGTCCTTTTCCTGGAGGCCGTTTCTGCCCACCGCGCCGGGATCGAACCCGCCATGTCCGGCGTCCACGACCACCCTCCGGACCTGGTATTCAAGTCCGTGCCGGCTGTCCACCCCCGACAGAAACTGTTTTTCCTCTTCCAGGGCCTCGCGCTCCAGCCCTGTCGGAGGTTTGTCGGGGACCGTTTCCGGAGACCGGGAAACGGGCCGCTGCGTGATCCTGCCGATCATCATGCGGGAATAGGTGTCCGACGGATTGATGATAAGGGCCTTCTGGAAAGCGGTCAGGGCATGGGCGTAGCGGTTCCATCCGAAATAGGCGCGCCCCAGCAGGCCCCAGGCCCAGTCGCTTTCCGGATCGATGGACACCGCCCTGGCCAGCGCGTCCACCGCCTCGGGATACTTGCCCCGCGCAATGAGATCCTGGCCGGCCAGGGCATGGGTGAAAAAGTCGTCCCCGGCCAGGGCCGGCCACGCGGGGAACGCTCCCGTCGCCAGGGTCGCGGCCCCGGCGCCCAGAAGCCCCAGAAACTTCCGGCGCGACAATCCCTTGTTCATCAAAACGTCCATGGATTCTCCGGCTGCCTCATTTCACCTGAACCCGTGACAAACATATTGAAAAAACTTCCAGAAACACCTTAACAGCCCGTTGAAAAACCCGGAATGTACAGCCTGTTCAAAAACGATGAGATGCAAGGCGCGCGAATTTCGAGGAACAAGGCGTACTTACGGTACGTCGCGTTGACGAGAAATGAAGCGCAACGCCGCAGATCGCGTTTTTCAACAGGCTGTTAAATCGGGTTTTCCGCGGGTTCTTGAACAAATCTTCGTTTCACCCGGCGGGTGAAAGGATTTCCCGTTCTCCGGGCCGGTCTCATTTCAGGCGGAAGGCTTCGGGTTCCGGCGCCGAAAGATACGGCTCATATACGATGTTCGCACCCCAGATCACGGACTCGTCCGGCGGGACCCTGCCCCACCAGTTGTCCCTGGCGTCCGTCTGGATGCTGGAAAAGGCCTGCACGCCCACGGCGTTGTCCACGATGTTGTTGTGGTGCAACCGGGGCCGGGACAGACCCACGCACTCGATCCCGCCCGCGCCCCGGTTTCCGGCAATGGTGCTGTACAGGACCTTGGGTCCGGCGTCATTGCGGCACCGGATGCCGGCCTGGGAATTGTCCGACACCTGGCACCGGGATATCTCGGGCTGTCCGAACTCGGCGTCGATGCCCACCACCGCGTGGCGCACCGAACAGTATTCCAGAAAGCTGCCTGCCTCGGCCTGTGCGGTGAAACGGAGTGCGGCCCGGTAATCACCGGGTGCGGGCGAGGCGCCGGCCGAGTCGAACATGATCGGGGCGTCAGGCGCCCCCCTGGCCACGATTCCGCCGTTACGGACGACCAGGGAGGCCCCGGAATCATACAGGACCCTGACTCCGGGTTGTATGTACCAGACGGCGCCGGCATCCAGCACGGCCTCTCCCCTGATGATGAAGGGGCTCCTGGCCGCCAGCAGAAACCCGCTGTCCACGTGGAAGCCGGACAGGTCGCTGTCCAGCATGGGAAAGGGCACCACGGCCCCGTTCGGGGCCGGCGCGTCCCGCACGCTGGCGATGACGACCTTTCCGGCGATCCGGCCCATGATCCCTTCCGGGTCGTCGCCGCCCCAGTAGTTCTTCTCGGTGACGAGGGGCATGCCCGAAACGGGTCCGACAGCGTCGTAGGGCTCGTTGTCGTAGAGATCGTTGCCGATAACCGAAGCCTGGCCGGCGGAGGCGCGGATTCCGCTGCCGAGGTTTTTCGTTATGACGTTGGAAAACAGGCGTGGCTCGCCGTTTTCCACCAAAACCCCGGCACCCCCGTTGGCCCGAATCGTACACCCACTGGCCAGTGGTGTCCCGCCAGCCACGACGACTCCGGGACCGGTATTGTCCGCGATGGTTGTCCGGATGATTTCAGGCTCCGAGTACTTGCCCACGACGCGCAGGCCCGCCTGGCCGGACACCAGTTCGCAGTCGCGTACGGCCGGGGAGGAGGACCGGCACGTGACGCCGGTGTCCGCGTTTTTCACACGGCACCTGGACATGGTGTTTTCCGGCCGCGTGGTGTTTTCGAAAACGATGCCGTCCCATTTGCCGCCGTCCTTTCCGGCGAATTCGATGATGCGCCCCTCGTCCCCCCTGGCCGACAGCACGCCCCGGACCACCAGGGCCGGCCCCGTGGACAGAATCCGTGTTCCGGGTTCGATGGTCAGCGTGGCCTCATCCGCCACCACCACCTCCCGTTCGATTATGTACGGTCCCGCACCGGCGTACCACGTGGCGTCCCGCGCCACACTCCCGGAAACCGGAGTGGGACCGGCGGCGACCGGCACACCCTTGACCGGGCCGGCCGGCGGGCTGGCATTGCCCGCCCTGTCCAGGGCGGCCACCCGGAAGAAGTGGGGCTTGAACCCGGAAAGTCCCGTGACGGCATACCTGGTGAACTCGGTGGTCCCCACCGCGGTATAACCGGAAAGCGGGGTGGCGCTCACCGTGACCCGGTACCCGGCAAGGTCGGCATCCGCACCCCCTTCCCAGGACAGGGAAACCTCGCCAGCGCGACCCAGCGCGCGAAGCCCCGTCGGCGTAGCCGGGGGCGTGGTGTCAAAGGTCACGGTGCCCAGGGGGTCCACCCAGCGGGCCGTGTTGCCCGCCTTGTCCATGAGATGACCGATCACCAGGGCCTCGTCCACGTTGTCGCCCGGGATGACCATGTGCTCGAGCCGGTATCCTCCCGGCTCAACCTCCTCCATGGGCATGCGCTCGGAAAACCCGGGCATCTCCACCCACGCCGCCATGTCGGGTTCGCCCTGCATGACTATGGTGAGCCGGTCCCCCGACTTGAGAGGCCTTCCCCCGGAGTCCTGTGCCAACGCCTGTATCCTGGGAGGCCGCAACGCCTCCCCTTCCCCCGGCGAGGGGATGGACTGGACCATGCCCCGGAACAGGTCGTCGCAGGCCCGCAGCAACTGGATGTCCCGCATGTTGAGCGCGTTCTTGAACAACGTACTCGCCACTCCAAGCAGAGAGGTGGGGACGCCGCCCTGGTGGTAGCGCACCGTGTGCTCCCCGCTCCAGAGCAGCTCTCCGGTCTTCGCGTCGTACATGGTCACCTCCGCGCCCACGGACACCTGGGAGTAGACCACGGCGAACAGCTTGTCGAAGTTGGACACCCTGCCGAAAATCAGGGCGTCCGCGCCCACGATGCGGGCGATTTCCCCGCGGTCGGCGCCGTGGATCTCCTCGGCGTCGATGTACCCGGCGTTCAGAAGACGCCGGTCGATCACATGGAGTTCCATGTCCTGGTAGCCCAGGGAGGAGAAGTGGTTGTAGAAGCCGCGGCGGACCACCTCTTCGCCGCGCCTGCTGCGGGACTGGTCGACAAAGGGCATGACCGCGATCAGGCGCGGCTTTTTGCTTTTGAGGGAATCCGAGACCGTTGAAGCACCGTCAAACGGCCCCATGGAGGGAGGCTCGGGCCTTGCGCCCTGCCCCGACGCGCAGGCCACGCAGCAGATCAACAGCCCCGGAAGCAGGACGCGGGTCATCATTTTCATGGGTATCCTCCCGCCCCGGCGGGGACCGGCGGGGTCTTGCGGTGCATGCCGGCCGGACCAGCTGGCCCGGCCACGCGCCGGAATCTTCCCCGGCCGTAATCCCGGCCGGGAACTTGTGAAATACGGGTATTTTCCTTCAAAGCACCTGGGGGTGTCAAGGAGAGCGCACATCCAGGGATGCCTGACGCATGAGGGAATCGACCCTGGAGCCCCGGTAGTAGAAGCGCAGTATGTCGCGGTACTCATGGCCCTCGACCGCCATTTCACGGGCTCCCCACTGGCTCATGCCCACGCCGTGGCCGAATCCGGTTCCCTCGAGAAGGTATCCCCGGTCCATCCTGGTCACTGTGAAGCGGGTGCTTCGAACCTTTCGGGGGCCCACCTTTAGCCGGAAATTGTTGCTGCGAAGGGTGAGACTGCGGCCCCCGCAGGTGAGGTTGACGGCTTCCATCCGGCCCGAGTCCGTGGGACTCACCGGTTTGAGGTCGGAAAGCTCCGACGGACACAGGCCGGTGTCGGTGAGGAGCCGGGACAGTTCGGCATTCGTGAGCACGTAACTCCAGTGGTTACCGGGCGCCGTGGCGCTGTAGGGATCGGGTACGCCCTTGAGGTAAGGCATCTGGGTTACCCAGACCTTCTCCGCGCTCTCCGTGTGTCCGCCGCTGTTGGAATGAAAGTAGGCCAGCACCAGTTCGTCGCCATGGCTCAGCACCTGGCCCCGGGTGGCGTCCACCGCCGCGTTGGACGCCGGGTGTTCCACGCCGTGTCCGCCGTAGACCTGGGAGGACGTGGTGGCGCAGACGTCCCACGGCCGGTCCTGGCGCCTGTGCCACAGGTAGGCGACATAACTCCTGGCGGACACCGCCTGGGCCTTCAGGGCCTCCCGGGGCCAGGACGCCGGCATCTCGCCGGGCACCACGCCATAGAGGTATTGTTCCAGGGGGACCCGGTTCACGGCGCGGACGCCGGCGTCCTCCGCCGTGAGCAACACGTCGCCCCGGTAGAGTTTGTTGCCCAGGGCGATCATCCCGTCAACCCCGCGAACCACGCATTTCCCGGCTGAAACGGCCTCACCGTTCACCAACAGCGTACCGTCCCGGGAGGAGAAAACCGCCTCCGTGCCCTCGAACACCACCCTGCCCGTGGCCGGGTCGGTGCACCGCAGGGTCTTCTCCGCCTTGACCGGAAGCCGTTCGACCCCGTCCGCCAGCAGGATGCGGATGACGATGTCCGGCCCCGGCGCGGGCCTTTCCGGCCGGACGTCCCGGGGTTTGACATCCATGGACGCGCTGTCCCTGGCGGCATCGAGCCAGACCGCGGCCGAACCCGCCCTGCGGCCGTCGGGATATTTCCGGAGGTAACCATGGAAGGCGGCCGCTGAATCCGCGTAGCGACCGGTTTCAAACAGGACCATGCCCTTGTTGAACAGGGCCTCGGCAGCTGAATCCGTTTGAGGAAAATCCAGGATCACGGTGTCATAAAAACCGATGGCCGCGTCCTGCCGGTCCAGGTACATGCTGTACACCGCGCCCATGGTGAACAGGGCGCGGGCGCGATCCCGGGCCCCGTCTCCCAGGTCGGCGATCTCACGGTACATGGACAGCGATTCCAGAAAAGCGCCCCCGTCCAGCAGGTCTCCCGCCTGCTCGAAGGCCCGCGCCGAGTCATAGGCTCCCGCGCCCGCCGCCAGGGCAAGGGTGAGCGTCACGAGAAAAAGGGTAAGGAACCCGGGGCGGGTGGCCCGGTTCGCAACAACTGGTTTCATGCTCTGGGCTTCCTGTTAACGAAAATGCCGTGATGTCTACTTGCTTGTCATGGAATAGGAACCGTCCCAGTCGTCGGGGGGCGGATTCTCCTTGTACCGCCTGCAACGCTCCATCATGACCCCGCTCGGACCGTCGTCCTCGCGTATGGCCAGCGCCGCTGAAAAACGCGAAATCGCGTGGTCCCATTTCCGGCTCCGGTACAGTTGGAGGCCCTGCTCGTACAGTTCCACCACCTTGGCGACGTCGGGATCCAGGTGCCCCTTCATGCTCAGCACCTCGTACACCGGCACCGGCTCGTCCCGGCCCACGACCACGACGGCGTCCAGAAGCCGCGCCTCGATATGCTCCCTTGCCTGCTGGTACGTGCTGTCCGATATCATGGTGTACGTCCCGTACTCCTTGTTCACGCCTTCCAGACGCGCCGCGATGTTCACCGTGTCGCCCATCATGGTGTAGTCCAGCCTGGACTTCGAACCCATGTTTCCCACGACGGCCGAGCCCGTATTCATCCCTATGCGCATCCTCAATTCGGGACGTCCCTCCCCGGCAAACTTTCGTCGCAGCTCCAAAAGACGCTTCTGCATGTACACGCACGCCTCGCATGCCTTCGCCGCGTGGTCCGGCATGTCCAGGGGCGCGCCCCAGAAGGCGATGATGGCGTCACCCTCGTACTTGTCCACGGTTCCGCCCAGATCCAGCACGATGTCTGTCATCTCGGTGAGAAACTCGTTGAGCAACTCGACCAGTTCCGTTGCCCCGAGCTTCTGGGAAATCGAAGTGAAGCCCTGCACGTCCGAGAAGTACGCGGTGATCTCCCTGTTTTCGCCGCCCAGCTTGAGCCGGTCCGGGGACTTGATGAGCTGGTCCACGTAAGTCGGGGACAGGTACGTGGAGAAAGCGCCCTTGATCCACCGCTTCTCCTTTTCCTCGGTCACGTACTTGTACACCGTGATGGAGACGTAGACCAGCAGGATGAGGGCGATGGGGTACACCAGATTGAGCACGATGCCCAGGCTGGAGAACATGTACTGGGCCAGGGCATAGTAGCCTATGAACAGGAACAGCAGAAGGGATATTCCCACCAAAACGGAACCGCGCGGCAGGACCGCGCCCATGACGGCGCCCAGGATGAGTATGGCCAGGATGTCGATCAACTGGGTCCAGTTGGGCTGCCGCAGAAAATCCCTGCGCAGGATGTTGTCCACCACGTTGGCATGAATCTCCAGTCCGGGATAGTCCTCCTGCTGGAAGGGGGTGACCCGCAGGTCGTAAATGCCGACGGCCGTGGCGCCCACCAGTACGATCTTGTCCCTCAGCATGTTCGGGGCGATTCGTCCCTTCAGGATGTCCGTCACCGAAACGTGGGTGAAGGTACGCCGGCCTCCCCTGTAGTTGACCAGGAGCCTGCCCTTTTCATTTACCGGTATGCTGTAGCCGCCCACCTTGACGTCCTCCACGCCCCAATCCGCCACCAGCATCTCGATATTGGCGTCCAGGTAGGCCTGGACAGTCTTGAGGGACAGCGGAGCGTACAGGGAATCCTCCCACTGAATGGCCATGGGCATCCAGCGGAACGTGCCGTCACGGTCCGCCTGCATGTTGAAGTATCCGGCGTAATTCGTGGAATTGGCGATGACGGGAATGTTGGACTGGGGACGAAAGGCGGCGGACACAGGGATGGCATTGTAGTCGGCCCCGCTGCCTGGAGTCCAGCGAACCAGGTTGAACTTGGCGCCGTCGGAGTTTTTTTCGTGGTACTCGACCTCTTCCTCGGTGAGCCTGCCCATGCCTTCCCCGGACATCAAAAAGAAAAAACCCAGGACCACGTCGGCGGTGGAGTTCCGGATGGCCGCGGCCAGTATCCTGTCATGGTCGCCCCTGTTCTTCACCTGCTCCAGCGTTTCAACGAGCCGGGGATCGTCCATTTCCAGCGCCGACAGGGCGGCCTCCACCTCCTCCACGGCCATGGCCGCGCTGTGCTGGTCCGGCTCCAGAAAGCCGATATCCATTCCCACCACCGCCGCCCCCGCATCCGAGCATTTGGTGATGAGGTTGGCGATCTTCGTCCTGGGCCAGACCCACTTGCCCTGCTCCTGGATGCTCTTCTCGTCGATCACCGCGAGCACCACCTCGGGACCCGGCTGCACCTCGCCCCTCCACCTGAAACGGGCGTCGATGGTCTTCAGCTCGATGATTTCGAGAAAACCCGGTTGGTTTATGTATGCGATGAGAATCAGGACGATGGCCCCGATGGTGATGGTCAGCGGGCTGAGCCCCTTGAGCTTCCGAAAAAAATTCCGCATACCTGGCTGCCTTTACCAGAGCAAGGGCAAGACAGGGCTCTTCCGCGAGGCACACGCCGGGGGCCCTGCATTGCGGTTGTGGGGCATTACGACGGGTGGCGGGAACCAGACCCGGGCTCGCAACCGGACCATCGCCCATGTCGACGGTTCATTCGCTCCCGCCGCCTTGTCAACGGTCCGGCTTCAACCCGGCGTCACCAGGTCGAACGCAACCCGGCATGAGGCCCTCTTGCCGCGACCTGCGACACTACTGAAATCGTGGCATTTTTACATATCAACGCCGGGGGACGAGGTCAAGCAAAACCCCGGCGCAGCGCGTTTCTCATATCCCGACGAAGGCGCCTGTGGGGAAAAAGCAGTACGGGCACTGCTCGGGCGCCTCGTCCCCGTAATGCACGTGGCCGCACATCCTGCACCTCCAGGCCTTCTTCCCGGGCTCCCCGTCGCCGGAAACGTCCCCGGTGTGCATGGGAATCTCGTCCAGGGGCGGCATGGCCGGCTCGTACTGGCCCATGACGTATCCTCCCAGCACGAGGCGCTGCACCTCGCTGGTGCCCTCGTAGATGCTGAAAAGCCGGGTGTCCCGCAACAGCTTCTCCACGGGATACATCTTCGTGTAGCCATAGCCGCCGAAGATCTGCAACGCCTCGTTCGCCACCTCCAGCGCCTTCTCGCTGGCATACAGCTTGGCGATGGACGCGTTGATGTTGGGGTCGATCCCGTTGTCCGCCTCCCAGGCGCACTTCCAGGTGAGAAGCCGCGCCGTCTCCACCTTCTGGTACATGTCCGCCAGCTTGAACTGGATGGCCTGGAAGTTGGCGATCTTCTGGCCGAAGGCACGGCGTTTTTTCGTCCAGTCCAGGGCGTACTCCATGGCGGAGCGCGCCGCGCCCACGGCGAATGCGGCGATGGCGGGCCGGGTCCTGGCGAAGGTTTTCATGGCCAGGACGAACCCCTCTCCGGGGGGAGCCACCACGTTTTCCCTGGGCACGCGCACGTGGTCGAGGTGAATACCCACGGTGTTGGAGCAACGCTGTCCCAGCTTGGGAATGCGTTTGCCAACGGTGACGCCGTCCCACCCGGTCTCCACCACGAAGCAGCCGATGCCCTTGTGGGCCTGTTTGGGGTCGGTGGTGGCGAACAGGGTGAAGTAGTCGGCGAGGCCGCCGTTGGTGATCCAGTACTTGGTGCCGGTGAGCACGTACTCGTCGCCGTCGGGCTCGGCATGGCAGTTGATGCTGGAGACGTCCGAGCCCATGGTGGGTTCCGACGTGCCGAAGCACATCATTTTGAACTCCCCGGCCATGGTGGTCAGGTACTTCTCCCTGACCTCCTCGTTGTCGCCCAGGATGACGGGCGCCATGCCCAGGGAGTTGTCGAACACGCTGGTGGCGATACCGGGACACGCGGCCGCGATCTCCTCGATGGCCAGCACGCCGTCGATCAGTCCATGGCCCCGGCCCCCGTACCTTTCCGGGATGTCGCCGCTCATCATGCCCAGCTCGTGCGCCTTTTTCAGCACGGACACCGGGGTTTCGTCCTTCTCGTCGTAGTGCCAGGCCACGGGCAGCACATACTGCCGTGCGAATTCCCGGGCCTTGTCGCGCAACTGTTGGCGCTCCTCGCTCAGGGTGAAATTCAGCATGATTGGACCTCCGTAAGGGGTGCGGGAAACGTGAGGGGGGATTATGGATCAAATGTACCAGAGCGGCCCGGCCGGGTCAAATCCATTGGCGCGCGAGGCTTCCCGGGGGTTAAATGGCATCCTTCCGGCTCATCACTCCAGGTAGATCATCTTCCGGGTCATGCCGCCATCCACCACGAAATTCTGGCCGGTGACGAAGCCGGCCTCGGCGGACAGGAGCCACGCAACCGTGGCGGCCACGTCCCCGGGACGCCCCACCCGGCCCGCGGGATGCTGGGCATGGTCCTCCGGGCGCAGATCCGGCTCGGTGCGTGCGCGCTCCTTCTTCCAGTCCTCCACCGCGATCCAGCCCGGGCTCACGCAGTTCACCCGGACGTCCGGCCCCAGGCTGACAGCCAGGGCGTGGGTCAAAGCCACGATTCCGCCCTTGGTGGCGGAGTACGCCTCGGTATTCGGCTCGGACTGGAGAGCCCGCGTCGACGCGATGTTCACGATGGCTCCGCGGCGGCGGCGCAGGTGGGGCGCGGCGTGCTTCACGCACAAAAACGCACCGGTGAGGTTGGTGCCGATGACGCGGTTCCAGTCGTCCAGGGACACCTCCTCCACGGGCGCGGGATTCGGGTTCATGTGCCCGGCGTTGTTCACCAGCGCGTCCACCCGGCCGAACCTGTCCACGGCGGCACGCACCATTTTCCGGACCCCGGCCTCGTCCGCCACGTCCACCTCGTAGGCAAGCACCCCGGCCCCCTTTTTGGCGAGGCGGTCCTCCACCTCCCGCGCAGCATCCATGTCTATGTCCGCTACCAGCCTGTTGAAAAACGCGATCTGCGGCGTTGCGCTTCATTTCTCGTCAGTGCAGCGTACCATAAGTACGCCTTATTCCTCGAAATTCGCGCGCCTTGCATCTCATCGTTTTTGAACAGGCTGCAAATCTCGAGTTTTTCAACGGGCTGTTACATCAAGGAGTGGATTGTACCCTTCTTTCGTGGCATCCGCAACAGCATGGCAAGGCCTCCGCATGGTTTCCCTCGGGCACAAAGATTCCGGCTCCCGGGGTTTTCCCGGGCAATACGAGTATTTACGGGCATGATGCGCGGCATCGTGGACTGTTGATAGCACGTCAAGATGTCCGGTTGTTTTGACTTGAAAAGGCCGGAGTGCAAGGTTATAGGGTAAGTCTCTCCGGGCCGGGCCGGGCCGGGAAGCCGTCTGAAAAACCCGAACCGCGGCATAGTCTCCCCAAACCGGAATATGGGCGCCGGACATCCCGTTATTGTGAACAGGCCGTGGATTCGGGGTTTGTCAACGGCGCGACATATCCGGACGGCGTCATTTCCGCGCCCGAAAAGACACGTGTGTGTGTGAGGTTCCTCATTGAATCGCGGGGACCGGTTCTGATAGAATCCCGCCAGACAAGAACGCATGGTGACGGAGGTATTTTCAATGGAGTTTCTGTATAAGACCGAACTGAGCATCCCCCTGATTCAGATTATCCTTCTTCTCCTGTTTTCCACGCTTTCCCTGCTGTTCGGTCGTGTGAAGCTCGCCCTGGTGATCAACTACGTGTTTGCGCTGTACTGGGGATATTTTCTCAATCGGGACACCGTTTTCGGGGACACGGGAACCGCCCCCTGGTTCACCCCTGTTTACTTCGGGTTCGGCATACTGATCGCGGTGCTGGTCCTGCTTTCCTTTTACCGGCATTCGGATTAGGTCGGCGACGAAGGTTCCGGCGCCATCCGGTCCTCACGGGCCTGGGTCTGGCGGGGCCAGTATCGCCTCCACCGTGGGACGGATTTCCTCCAGGATCTCCCGGGCCAGGATTTCGGCTCCCCGGTCACTGTAATGGCAGACGTCCACAAAGGCATCGACGGCGACGTCGTCGAACACGCCAGACAGGTCCACTGCCGAAAATGCCGTTTCGCGCCGGCGAAAGGCATGGTAGAAGCTGCGTTCATACCGGGCGAGATACCGGGTTTTGGGGGAGTTCAAGTCCAGGCAGGAAGCCTCGCCGGGGGTGAGTTGTTTTCGTGAAAAGGCCGTGGGCTGCAGCATGAAGACGAATCCGGCGCCGTTTTCCCTGCACAGGCTGGCGGCCATGGCAAAGTGCTCGCCCATGGCGTCGACCCTCATGGGCACGTTCATCGTGGACATGTCTCCGCGGCTGTCGATACGCCAGTTGAACACGCGGTCCATGGCAGGTCCCTGCCTTGCCGCGGCCGCAGCGAGGTCCACCGCGGCGGACCACTTCCTGAGCCAAGGCAGCGGGTCCATGCATCCCGCCCCGCGTTCCATCGCCCGCACCCGTTCGGCGATTCCGTAGATTCGGTCCGGAAAGGTGACGGCGCGGGGTTCCGGGAAAATGGCGCCGAAATAGGCGTCATTCCTGCCTGACAGGGCCAGCACCAGGTCGGCTCCCGACTCCAGGAAGTATCGGCGCAGGGCCAGCATCTCCTGGAAGGACTGGTAGCCCCGCGTGCCCAGGTTCACCACCTCGGCCGCCACACCGAACTCCCCGGCCAGCAGGCGTTCCAGCACGGATGGCACGGTATGGGCATTGTCAGTGGCGCCGATGCCCATGGTGGCGCTGCCTCCAGTCATCACCACCACCAGCTCGGGGTCGTCCGGAGCCAGGGGGGTGATGCTGTATCCCTTTTCATTGGTGCGAATGACGGACGATTTTCCCCCGCAGGGGTTGGCGGTGCGCATCACCATTCCGGCGGCGTGCTCCCAGCCCAGGTAGGGATGATAGGGGTTGCCTACTCGCCGCTCCCGATGGCGCGGCATGTCCGCGGCTCGCATGTACACCCTGGCCGCGATCTCAACGGCGGCGAGTGCGGCGAAGACGGCGATCAGGGCAAACACCACGGTTTTTCGGCGATTCATTCAACGCTCCCCGTCCGGCTCGCCGGAACAGGCGGGCCGGGGCAGCACTGGCGCGGACCGTCCGGTCCCGGCGGAATTCCGGGGCCCGCCTTCATACACGGGACCGACAAACCTTCCAGCGGCCCGCCAAAAGACGACCCTTGGTGTCGCGCCACATCCCCGGTCCATGCGACGTATCGCTTGTACGCTATCCTCCCCGGGATTTGCGCGCCTCGCATCTCCGTGTTCGTGCACAGGTTCCGGGTTCCGGACTTTTCAACGGACTGTTATGCCTCCAGGGGGCCCTGGTCCTCGGCGGGCATGACAATGTCCGGGAAAATGGTTTCCACGGCAACGTCCTTTATGTTGCCCAGGCAGTTGTCCAGCGCCTCCTTCTCGTTCTTGCCGGTGCCCCAGTATCTTTGATCGGCCCAGACATTGACGATGTTCGTGGGCATGGCCACGTACGTGTAGTCGGTTTCCCCGTGCAGGACCTCATGCACGTCTATGAAAATCCTGTCCGTCTGTCTCAAAAGTTCATATCGGGTGGCGCGGGTCAGGATGTCTTCCTTGTCTACGTTGAACATGGTGTCCTCCTTGTGGGCTCGTATTGGGCGCGACCTGTCCCCTGAAAAATAGACTCGGGGACCGGAAATGTCAACGAACGCCGCTCCCGCCGTTGGCCCCGGCGACACCATCCGCATTTTGGGGCCGATGCTGGTACAATATGGGGCATGGGCCCCATATTCCGAAGGGACTGCAAAAGATACCCTGAGTCCGTGACGACAATGATGAAGAATCCGTGAAAAGCCCGATTGACAGGTTTTTTTAAACGCCTTTACCCGGAAATTCCGGTATTGACCGGCCAGGAAAGTACCCTTCGCCGGTCGGCACGGCCTCATGCGGCGCGGCTGCTGCGTCAGAGAATACGGGCGCTCGGGTATGCGCCGTCGTGGCGCTCCGGGAATTTCCGTCTGCCCCCAAACAACCCGATCCAGGAGACATTGGCCATGGGACGCGCAGTCTTGGGAGTTGTTGTGTATATTGTCGTGGCGTTGTGCGCGGTAGTTCTGGTGCTGGCCACGGGCCCTGAAACCGACCACGGATTCATCTACGAACTGGGCAAGTGCCTGGCCCTCGCCGGCATCATGATCCTCGCCCTGCAACCCATTCTGGCTTCCCGGTTCAAGGCGATGGAGCGGCCCTACGGCCAGGACGTGCTCATTCGCTTCCACAAGCACATGGGCATATTCGCCGGAGTCGCCCTGCTGCTCCACCCTCTGCTTCTGGCTCTGGGCGGCGGGGGACTCGTGCTGCTGCTGTCCCTGGACGTGCCGTGGTACATTCTTTTGGGCAAGGCGGGGCTGCTCGTTCTGGTGATCCAGGTGATCGTCAGCCTCATGCACGCCAGGATCGGGTTTCTCACCTTTGAGCGCTGGAGGCTGGGGCATGACATGGCCGGTCCGCTGGTTCTCGTTCTCGTGTTCGTGCACAGCTTTTTCGCCGGCCGCGACATCCAGGGTTCCTGGTGGTGGCCATTGTGGCCCGCCGCGCTGCTCGTGGCCGCCGGCGTTTTCGTGTACCATCGCATTATCCGGCCGTGGCGGCTTGGCAAACACCCATGGAAGGTGAGCGACGTAAAGCAGGAGGCAGCGGACGTCTGGACCGTGAAGCTGGAACCGCCGCCGGACAAGGGGCGGTACGACTACCATCCGGGCCAGTTCCACTTCGTCACCTTTCACAGGGACAGGGGTCTGCCCGAGGAGGAGCACCACTGGACCATCTCGTCCAGTCCCGCCCAGCAGGGTTTCGTCACCTCCACCATCAAGGAACTGGGCGATTTCACGAGGACCATCGGAAAAACAAAGGCCGGCGACACGGCTACCGTCCACGGCCCGTTCGGCCGGTTTTCCCACGTACTGCATCCCGAGGAGAAGGACCTCGTGTTCATCGCCGGCGGCATTGGCATAACCCCGCTCATCAGCATGCTTCGGTACATGCGCGACAAGGGGTCGGATCACAGGATACTGTTTTTGTACGGCAACCCGGACCAGAACAGTATTCTGTTCCGGAAGGAGCTGGCGGAAATCGAACAGGGCTCCGCGCCGGACCTGCGCGTCGTGCACGTCCTGTCCGACCCGAAAGAGGGTTGGGACGGGGAAACCGGCTTGATAGACAGGGCCAGGATCGAAAAATACGCCGGCGAGGTCATCGAGGCCAAGACCTTTTACCTGTGCGGGCCTCCCGGACTGGTGGAGGCGGCGCAAAGGGAACTGGCCAAAGCCGGTGTCGAGGACAGTAGGATACACGTCGAGATTTTCTCGTTTCTCGACTGACCCAAGGGGGTTGACATGCGCAAGACACTGCTCAAACGAACCACCATGCTGATCATCGCCATAGTCGCCGTCGTGGTCCTGGGGGCCGCCGGATACCGCGTCGCGGTGTCCGGAGAGCAAACCGGCCGCCACCAGGAGGGACAGGGCCGGGGAAGCACGGAAAGCCACGAGCACGAAAATGGGCACGATTCCCGGCTGCTGCTGGACCGGAATGTCCTGTATCGGGCCTGATGCCAGGACTGTTCACGAGGGCGAGTCGTGCCGGAACAGGGCAGGCGGCGAAATCCTTCCCGGCTGATCCGGGCTAGTGTTCGACATGGGACTCGCCCAGACAGGCGTCGCTCAGGTTGGCGAAGGCAGCCTGGTTCACCAGCATCCATTCGTAGAACGGTTTGATCTCGCCAAAGGCCTGTTCGCCCATCAGGTCTCCCAGCACGGACAGCCAGGAATCCAGCTGGGCCGGCCAGTAGGTCAGGCCAAAACCGTGGGAGCGGTAGGCCCGGAACACCCACAGGATGGTCTCGACGAATACCCGGGGGTCGTAACCCGCGAACATGGACGACATGAACAGCGCGTGGTTGCGATGGTTCTGGGACATCATTTCGCTGTTGCCCTTGCCGATCAGGGCTTCCAGATCGTCCCTTCGCGCCAGTTCCCCGGTTACCGCGTCCGCCGCGCGTTCCCGTACGGAATCGTATTCCCTTGCCGCCTCGGGCGACGGCTTTGGCAGTTTTGCCGCGTTTTCGATCAGTTCCTCCCTGGTCATGGCGTCCTCCTTGTGTCTTTTCGGATCGATACCGGAATCATCTTGGGGCCTTCCCGGCATGCACCGGAAAGCCGCGGGGCCATTTTCCCCGGGGTGCCGGGTTCAACCTTCCGAAATTGGCAGCGAGAAACAGAAGGTGGTCCCCACCCCTTCCTCGCTGTCCACCCAGATCCTTCCATTGTGGCCCAGGATGATTCTCTGCGAGATGGCCAGGCCCAGGCCCGTGCTCTTTTCGCCTTCGCTGGTCCGCACGCTGGTCCTGGAAAAGGGCTTGAACAGGTTGGACAGCTCCTTGCCGGGAATTCCCGGCCCCTGGTCCCGGACGGAAACGATGACGTCCTTCCGGGTGCGGAACAGGCTGGCCTCCACTGTTGTGCCGCGCGGCGAGAACTTGATGGCGTTTGACAAGAGGTTGTTCAGCACCTGCTCGATCTTGTGTGCGTCGGCGCGAACACGGGGGATCTGTTCCAGGTGGTTCAGCCGAAGGTTGATGTCCTTTCTGGCTGCCAGCAAGGCGTTCAGCTGCACGTTGCGCTTGACCAATTCCGGCAGGTTGACGTCCGTGGTATCCAGGTTGAGCCTGCCCGACTCGATCGCGGACAGGTCCAGGAGGTCCTCGACCAGGGAGAGCATGAACCTGCTGGACGTTTCGATCACCTCCAGCATTTCCTTTTCCTCGTCCTCCAGGCAGTCATGGGCCTCCTCGTAAAGAAACTGGCTGCACGTCAGTATGTGGGAAATGGGGTTGCGCAGGTCGTGGGCGGCCATGCCGATGAACTGGTTTTTCACCTCGTCGAGCCGGGTCAGTTCCGAGTTCGCCTTCTGGAGGTCCCGGTTCATGTCCGACAACTGCCTGGTCATTTCGTTGAGGTTTTTTTCAAGGCGGTCCATGTGCTGAAAGTCCGGCTGGCCGAAAGCGTCGAAGCCACCCTCCGGGCGCGCGGCGACGGTGAAGAAAAAGCTCCGGGGCCGCTGGTCGGCGCAGGTGACGTGCAACATGGCCGGCTCGTCCCGGGCGGCCAGGGCGGCGAGATCAAGTTTTCCGGCAAAGTCGAGAAAGACGTCCTTCGCGCTCATGTCTTCCACTCGGGCGCCGAGCACGCTCCGGGCAAAGGCATTGGCGCGGATCACCCGGCCTTCCCCATCCAGTGCGATCCACAGGATGCCGGCCCTGTTCTCCAGGAAATCCAGGAGGTTGTCAGGCAGGCGGTTCATGTCCACAGCGTACCCTCCGAGAGTTGGCCGAAGCGTTGTTCCACGGCGTCCTCCAGCTGGTCCAGGCCCTCGACATGGGTAACGTCCCTGAAACCCGCCACCGATTCCAGGCCTCCCCAGCGAAACGCCTGACCTCCCACGAAGACGGGCAGTTCAGGAAAGGCGTCGCGCACGGTTTCAACGGCGCGCACCAGGTTGGGGACGGAAAAGTACACGGCCACGGACAGGCCCAGCAGGTCGGGTTGCTTGACCTCGATAAGGGACAACAGGTCGCGGGCCGGCGTGTTGGCGCCCAGAAAATAGGCGTCCCATCCCAGTAGTTCCAGGGAGTCCGCCACGATCTTGGCTCCCAGCTGGTGGTATTCGTTGGCAATGCAGGAAACCACCGCCTTTTTGCCGATTCGCGGCGTGGAAAACACCCTGGGATAGACCAGGGGAAGCAGGCTTTCCGTGATGGCGGTGGCCATGTGCTCCACGCTCACCGGTATCCGGTTGCGTTCCCAGAGGGCCCCCACCTCGTACATGGAGCGGTGGATGAGGTCCTTGTAGATGACGCCCACGGCCTCGTCCCGGTCCAGCAGGGACTGGACGTGGGATAGGCACACGCCGCGGTCCCCGGCCAGAAGGGCGTTCAGGTAGTCGTCGTACAGTTCCTTGCTGATCATGGCTCCCCGTTGTGTATCCGGTTCACGCCGGAGCGTTAACGATGCGAAGATGGCATAATGAACAATATAAAACAGGTTGTCGTATTCGCCAGGGTCAAAAAATACACGGAACGCGGCCTCAAATCAAATTGTACCGGCAAAAGCGGACCGGGTGCGAAACCCGGGCCGTGCGCCCGGCCAAGCCACGGGTTGCGGGAAGCCCGGGGCTGATTACATTATGTTTGAAACCGGGAGTTCCGGTCGCTGAACACCCCGTTCGCCGGTCTTCCGGCGGTGTATTCAATGGTCCGTCCGCCCCCGCCAAAGGTGCTCAAATGATAGATTCGGTGACATTCGGAAACATGACCATCGATGGCAAAACCCATGATTCCGACCTGATCATCCATCCGGACGGCAGGGTCGAGGACGACTGGATACGTGACAAAGGCCACGAGCTGAAGCCCCGGGACATACAGTCCCTGGCCGACTGCGACTGCGACGTGGTGGTCTGCGGTACCGGCATCCACGGCAAAATGCAGCCCGACCCGGAGGTGGAGCGCATGTTCAGGCAAAAGGGAATCGATTTCCAGGCCGCCCCCACCAGGGAGGCGGCGCGGATGTACAATGAGCAAAAGGACAAGGCCCGCACGGCGGCCTGTTTTCATCTGACCTGCTGACCCCTGGCGCCGGAAGCGCCAATTCCACCCTGCTCAAAACCGCCCCCTTGAACAAAACGGGAGTCCGTATCCGCCATGTTGATCCCTGAAGAAATCCGAATGCTGGTGGTTCTCGTCTTCGCCGCCGCGGGCGTGCTTTTCGCCGTCCTTTCCTGGCTTGAACGCCGCGTCCGCTGGGTCATGGCCTTTTGCGCCTTTTTCGGCGACGGATGCCGCCGGACCCAGAATTATACCCTGTTCATGGTCCCCATATCCATCTGGGGTATTGTCTATTACGTGGGCCTCGCCGCCCTGGAGTACGTGGCCCAGCCCCTGGTGTACTGGTACGTGGCCATAGGCGCGGGCATGGAGCTCACCTTCCTGTGGATCCTCGCCACGCAGCGCATATTCTGCATCTTCTGCGTAATCAACGCCCTGGTGGTCGTGGGGTTGTTCGCACTGCTCTTCGAGCCCGTTCTCATGTGGCCGACCTTTACGGTGCTCCTGGCCGTGGCCATTGTCTCCCATCAGCTGATCTCCCGGGAAAACCGGTCCGAGATGGGCGCGGCTCCGGAAAGGCCGCCTCAGGAAACACCCGCGGCCCGTGTCGATGACACGGTAATAACCATGGGCGAGGTGGACGCGCCCCTTACCGGGCGGATTCACTCCCTTCGCATGGACATTCATCGACTGCGGGAAAATCGCCTGGAGCGGCTCATCCGCGATGAATTGCTGGACAAGGAGGCCCGGAGGAGGGGGGAAACCCGGGAGGAACTGGTGGGCTCAGTGCTTCCCGACGATTTCCGCGTCGATGAAACCGGGGTGGACGGGTTTCTGGAGGAAAACACGAAATTCCGGGAACGGTTCTCCGGCACAAAAGAGCAGTTGCGGGAGCGGGTACGCGAGATACTGGCCGAAAGGGAGAAAAAGCGCCGGCTGGACGAATACGTGGACAACTTGCGGAAACTCCATGAAGTGGAGATCCTGCTGGACCCTCCCGAAGCACCGATGGTCCGGGTGCCCGTGGCGAACAACCCATCCACGGGGCCGGAGGACGCCGCGGTCTTCGTGGTGGAGTTTTCCGACTACCTCTGCCCGGCGTGCCGCAAGGCGCACCAGGTGGCCAGGTCCGCCAAGGAGACCTTCGGGGACCAGATTCGCTGGATTTACAAGGACTTTCCGCTGGAAGACCTGCACCCGGGGGCGAGGAAACTGGCCCGCGCCGCGCATTGCGCCGGAGACCAGGGCGCTTTCTGGGAGTTTCAGGACAGGATGTTCGCCACCGACCGGACCGGGGACGATCACCTTGTACAGGTTGCGGCGGACCTGGGTCTGGACGGGGACGAATTCCGAAAATGTCTTGAATCCGGTCAGCACGGACAACGGGTCGAGCAGGACATCGAGGACGGCACGGACGCCGGGGTCACCGCCACGCCCACCTTTTTCGTGAATGGCAGGTTGCTCAAGGGCGCCCTGCCCGAGGAGAAATTCGCCGAGGTGATTCGGGAGGAACTGGAAAGGGCCGGGTAACGGCCTGTTGAAAAACGCGATCCGCGCGATAGGCGCGTCTTTTCTCATGGTTTTTTGAACCGGCTGTCGATTCCGGGCTTCTCAACGGACTGGCAGGGAGCGCCGCCGGACAAGCCGCGTCCAGTCTCGCAAATACAAAGGGGCCGCCGATATCATCGGCAGGCCCCTTTGGAATTTCGTGGTAGGCACGGACAGATTTGAACTGTCGACCCCTACCGTGTCAGGGTAGTGCTCTCCCCCTGAGCTACGTGCCTACGAAGATGCGCCTCGCGCGCAAGGTCGTGTGTATAGCACCGGCATATTGGGCTGTCAAGCCGCAATCGCGGCAAATCGCATGCCGCCGGAGCGGGGAATCAGCGGAGGCCATTGCCGGTCCCTTGAAACACCCGGACCCAACGGCCCGTTCAACAACGACGCGACGCGGGGCGTACGAACCCTGAAAAGACCGGCGCTCTCATGGCGCGCCGCATTGACGGGGGGCGCGCGGAGCCGCGGAGTGCGTTTTTTCAACAGGCCGTCACGGGCCGCACGAGTCCTCCACCTCGGACACGGGCACTCCGGCCTCCAGGGCGGACTTGCGGCAAACCGCCACTCCTTCGTCCACATCAACGAAGCACAGGAGCACGCCGCCCACTATGAAGAACACGATGAGGGAGACGATGGACAGGCGGCTGGTGCCGGTGGCCTGGCTGACCACGGCGAACAACAGCGGCCCGGCGATTCCCGCCATTTTGGCGCTGGTGGAGTAGAATCCGAAGAATTCCGAGCTCTTGTGCGGCGGAACCATGGCCCCGAACAGGGACCTTGACAGTCCCTGGCTGCCTCCCTGCACCGTCCCCACCACAAAGGCCAGGATGTAAAAATGCAGGGCCGAAGTCATGTAAAATCCCGCGCAACTGATTCCGGTGTACACCCCGAGGGCAATAAGGATGCATCGCTTTGCTCCGATTCTCCCGGCCATCGCGCCGAACAGGAAGGTGAACGGAATCCCCACGAACTGGGTGATCACCAGCGCCGCGGTCATGTGCGGCACACCGATGCCGATCTCGTCGCCGTACGCCGTGGCCATCTTGATTATCGTGCCGATACCGTCGTTGTAGATCCAGTAAGCCACCAGAAACAGCAGCAGCTGCCGGTACCGGGACAGTTCCCTGAACGTGCGGCCCAGCCGGACGAATCCCTGCCGCACCGGGTTTTTCCCGGGTGTGCCGAACCTGGGCGGTTCGGGCACGTTCCTGAAAAACGGGATCGCGAACAGGCCCCACCACACCGCAACGGAAAGGAAGGATGCCTTGAGCGCGAAACCCACCCCGGGCATGCCGAACCAATGAGGCCGCATGACCCAGGCCACGTTGATGATCAGCAGGATGCCGCCGCCCACGTATCCCAGGGCGAAGCCCCGCGTGGAAATCTGGTCGATGTCGTTCTTTTTGGCTATGTGGGGCAGGAGCGACTCGTAGAAGATGTTGCCGCCGGCAAAGCCCAGGTTGCCGCCGATGAACAGGATGGAGGCCCACGTCCAGCTTGTGTCCAGCAGCACGAAGCCCGCCGTGCACAGCACGCCCAGACCGCAGAAGAAGCCGGTGTACTTCTTCTTGCCGCCGGTATGGTCCGCGATGGCGCCGAGCACCGGGGCCACCACGGCGACAATCAGCAACGCCACGGCCGCGGTGTAGCCCCAATAGGCCGTTGCCGCGTTGGCTGGCGCGCCGGACTCCAGGACCAGCCTCCGGTAGAACGGTGGGAACATGGCCGCCATTATGGTGGTGGCGAAGGCCGAGTTGGCGAAGTCGTACATGCACCAGGAATTGATGACCCTGCGGTAGGGCTTGTCCAAGGAGATCCTCCGGGTTGCGGGTGTGGGGTTGTCTTTCCATACCACAAGCGAGGCGCCGGGGGCCACGCAAAAACACCGCCGGCTTGGAGGTTGCGCAAGAGCCCGGCCCGGTGGTAGTTTCCGGCAGCATCGAAAAGAATCCCGGAACAACCCGCGGAGACAGGACAACATCATGCGCACCTATACGCTGCAGCGTACCATGATCGTGTATTTTCTGCTCATCGGCGCAGCCTCCCTGCTCGTGGGCGTGGAATTCGTGGCCGACACCACCGGCGCGGACCTCGAACAGCAGCTCGTGGCCGGCGCCCGGGCCTACGCCGCCGGAAACGCCGCCGAGGCCGACCTCCTTCAGCCACTGCGCACGCTGAGGAACAAGGCGATGCTCATGGTGGGGATCATCCTCGCCGTCATGGTCATCGTACTCACCATGTTCATCAAAAACATCACCGAGCCCTTGCAGCACGTCATCGAGGTTTCCCGGGACATCTCCAACGGCGACCTGTCCCGCACGGTGCGCGTGCGATCGGACAACGAACTGGCGGAACTGGGCAACGTGATCAACGAGATGTCCACGAACCTCCAGGAGATCACGTGGCTGTCCAGCAATATGTGCCATGCGTGTTACCAAACCATTAGCCGCGTCCGGGAAATCCTGGGTGAAGGCGAATGTGGGCCCGACGCGCCGGAAAGGGTGCGTGACGAGATGGCGGGCCTGGAAGAGGAGGTTGACCAGTTGGCCGAGGTGATCGAGTACTTCAGGTTCTACAAGGTGGATCAATAGATGGAGGTCCATCCCTGGCTCGCGCTTCCCGCCGGCGTCGCCATAGCCGCGGTCGCCTCGGCCGTGGGCATCGGCGGCGGCGTGCTGTGGATGCCTCTGCTGCTGCTGGCCTGGGGCCTGTCTCCGGAAACCGCGGTACTCACCTCCTTGCTCATCCAGTGCGTGGGCATGGGCTCCGGCGCGGTGGCCTATGCCAGAAACCGGCTGGTGGACTTGCGTCTGGCGTTGGTCATCCTGGCGTTCGCCGTTCCGGGTCTGGTGGTGGGCGCGTGGCTGGCCCGCCGCCTGGGCGAGGGGGACATGGAGTTGCTCCTGGGCATCCTGGTCATGTTCTCCGCGTTTTTGTTCGTGTCCTCGAACGAGCGTTACGGCGACGTGGGGGAAGAACGCGTGCCGCCGGCCAGGATGTTGCCATACTCATGGGTGGTTACCCTGGGTTCCGTGGGCTCGGGCATGCTTTCCACCGCCATCGGCGAGTGGCTGGTGCCCGTCATGCGGTCCCGGCTCTCGCTGCGCATGACCAACGCCATCGCCACCTGTATCCTGGTGACCCTGGCAAACTGCGTGGTGGCCGCGCTGGCCCATTTCGCCATGGGCAGCGGCGCGAATTATGAACTGGTGGCCTGGGCTGTCCCCGGTGTGATCGTGGGCGGACAGATCGGCCCGTGGGTGACCAAAAGGATCGACGAGCGAAAACTAAAGGAGGTCTTCATTTTCGTGCTGACCCTGGTGGGCATACATCTGGTGTACAATGCGTATTGACGGGGGGCTTCGGGGATGGCCATCCGCCGGACAACCGGTCCGGGCCGCGGCCCATGGTGGTGTGAGGCAATCACAATTGCCTGACGGTGGGTGCCTGGTAAAGATGGGCGCCTCCCCCTCACCTGAATCCGTGACGAAAATATTGAAACAACTTTCAAGAACCCCATAAATCGGACTTTTTTGCGTGTTCTTGAACAAATCTTCGTTTCACCCGTTGGGTGAAAGGATTTTTCGCCCTCCGGGGCGGCCTCAATAATCCACCACGAAACTCCGTGTCGAAATCTCGCGGTTCCGCTCCGGGGCCGCGCAGTCGTCGCCCACGGTTTCGTACTCGTAGCGGAACGAGCTGTAGATCACGTCGTAGGCGACTCCGGTCATGGTCTCGAAGATGAGCAGGTGGCCCTTTTCGATTTCGCCGGGCTGCACCACCAGGTTGTCCGGCGCAAATTCGGCGGACCCCTTGCCCTTTCGGGAAAACGCGTCTTTTGCGTACTCCACCTTTTTCACCACCGGCTGAAGGCCCCGCGCGGAGTTGTGGGTGATCCAGGTCTTGGTGAACGCGGTCACCCTGATGGGGCATTTGCCGTCCGCCTCGTCGTTCACCACTCCGTAGTTGTGGACGATCCTGTCGCCGGGCTTGTAGGTCCGTTCGATGAAATTGGCGTCCGGGCTTGCCAGAAACGCCAGTTCCGGGAGGTTTCGCGCCGGCTCCACGTCCACGCGCACCACGGTACACCCGGGGTGTTTGACGAGGTTGCCCTGGCCGTCGGCGAACTCCACGTCCACAATCCGGTCGGTGGGCCAGGCGGTGATGATGGCCCGGGCATGCTTTTCTTTCTTGAGCTTCCTGACCTTTTCGCCACGTTTCACGGCATCCCGCACAGCCACGGCGATTTCCGGCGGCACGCCGAGGCGGGACCGATCAGACGGGTCCCCATCGTTTCGGTTTTCCTCCAAAACGGATTGCGGCGCGGCTTGCCCGTTTGGAGCCTGGGCGTCCCCGCCCTGGGCGGGCGGGGCCAGGGCCAGCACGATCAAAAGGCAGAGCATCGTCTTCAAGAGCCACTCCTCTGGTTGTCCGGTGGGAGGCGGGAACTGCCCGCCGTGTCGTCAGATAAGGTACATCGCCGCGCAGAGGGTTGCAAGGCCGTGTTTGGTGATTTTTTGGGAAGGGGGTTGACATCGGCGCACTAATTGGTATTGTAGTACCAGTTTGACAATAAAGGAGGAATCACCATGGCCAACATCATCAAAATGTCCGAGGCCGCCTCGATGGCCCTCCATACCGCCGTCTACCTCGCCGGCTGCAAAAACAACCCGGCGACCAACGGCGAAATCGCCAACTGGATCGGCGGGTCCGCGGCCCACCTCTCCAAGGTGCTGCAGCGGCTGGCAAAGGCCGGACTCGTCACCTCCATCCGCGGTCCCAGGGGCGGATTCGTCCTGTCCAGGGCTCCGGAAGCGGTGACCCTGCTCCAGGTCTACGAGGCCATTGAAGGGCCACTGAGATTCACCGACTGCCTGCTGGGCGTACCGGTCTGTAATGGAAACTGCATCCTGGGAGATCTTCTGCACAACGTGAACACCCAGGCAAAAACCTATCTCGAGGGCAAAACACTGGCGGATTTCGCCACGATGTTCACAAAAGGAGAAGACCATGCCTGTGCGTAAGATTATCGAAATCGACGAGGAAAGATGCGACGGATGCGGACAGTGCATCCTGTCCTGCGCGGAGGGCGCGCTGGAATTGGTGGACGGCAAGGCCAAACTGGTGGGCGAGATCTACTGCGACGGAATCGGCGCGTGCCTTGGCGAATGCCCGCAAGACGCGTTGACCCTGGTGGAACGGGAGGTGGAGGAGTTCGACGAGGCGGCGGTGCACGAACGCCTTCAGGGACTCAAGGAGAATCCTCAAGACGAAATCCCCTGTGGCTGCCCGTCGTCCTCGGCGGTGGAGCTGAAACCCCGGGCCGTGGCGTCCGAGGGAGGCCAACAGACCGCTCTGGGCCATTTCCCGGTCAAGCTGCGGCTGCTGCAGCCGGGGGCCCCGTTCCTGAAGGACTCGGACCTGGTTCTTCTGGCGGACTGCTCGGCCGTGGCCTACGCGAACCTGCACGCCGACCTTCTGCCGGGAAGGGCCGTTGCCCTGGCCTGTCCCAAGTTCGAGGACGCGGACGCGACCATCGACCACCTGGCCGGCATATTGGCACAGGCCCGTCCCAAAAGCGTCACCGTGGCGTACATGGAGGTTCCCTGCTGCAAGGGGCTCGTGTACGTGGCGCAAAAGGCGGTTGAACAGGCCGGCCTGGACAAGCCGCTTCGGCTGCTCGAGGTCACCAGAAACGGCGAACTGCGCGAACACGGGCCTGCAGGCGCGTCCGCGGCGGCACAGGACCTGGCCGTCGGATAACAGCCGGTTATAAAGATTGGAATCAACCGGCTGACAAGGCAACACCCGAAAAGGACCAGCGGGCTTGCGACACCGAGGAGGAGAATAATGACTACCACACTGTGCCCCGGACAAAACACCATGTTCTGGACACCCAACGACGTGTACGAGGTGGACTGCGCCAACTGCGGCGCGGGGGTGGAGTTCTTCAAGGACGACGCCCGCCGCAAGTGCCGCAACTGCGGCGCCATGGTGGCCAATCCCAAGCTGAATCTGGGATGCGCCCAGTGGTGCGAGCACGCCAGGGAGTGCCTGGGATACGATCCCAGGGAGAAGCTGGAACAGGCGGAGGCCGCAAGCGGACAGGAAGCTTTGCTGGACCGGCTGGAAAACGCCATGCGCGACCGCTTCGGCAAGGACGAAAAGCGGATCGACCACGCCCTGGCCGTGCTCGGGCACGCCCGGGAGATCCTCAAGGAAGAGGGCGGCGATCCCCGGGTGGTTTACGCAGCAGCCCTGTTGCACGACATCGGCATTCAGGAAGCCGAGAGGAAACACGGGTCCGCCGCGGGCCGCTACCAGGAGATCGAGGGCCCGCCCATAGCCAGGGAAATCATGGAGGACCTGGGCATGCCGGCTGACGTGATCGACCGCGTGTGCGACATCGTGGGCAGCCACCACAGCGCCCGCGGCCCGGATACCAGGGAGTTCCGTATCCTGTGGGACGCGGACAGGATCGTGAACATACCGGACGAGTACGCTGATTTCGACAAGGAACAGCTCGCCCGGCTGATCGGCAAGATAATGAAGACGGACACCGGCAGGAGCAGGGCGGAAAGCCTGTACCTGTAACAAGTGAAACCAGGGGGTAATCTTATGAAAAACGTGAATCTTTTCGAGGCGAACGGGTTCAGCGACAAGGCGATGAAAAAGTATCTGGTACACGATTCGCCGTATTTTCGCGTGATCAATTTCAACTTCCGGGCCGGCCAGGAGTTGCCCATCCATTCCCATGACCTGGATGGCGAGCTGTCCATTTCCGTGCTGGAGGGCGAGGGCGAATTCCTGGGCGCGGACGGCGCCACCATTCCGGCCCGTGCCGGAGACGTGCTGGTTTCGGAAATCCGGGAGCCGCACGGGGTGCGGGCCACCACGGACCTCAGGGTGATCGTGACCATCGCGCCGCCGCTTTGACGCCGGGATGAGGGACGTCTCGAATGCGGGAAAGCGTTTGGCGCACCGCGCTGCCGTCCCCGCCCGGGCAAGACGGTTCCGGATGCGTGCCATGGAAGGCCCGTCCCGGCGAAGGACATGGATGCCGAATACCGGCCGCTCCGGCAAAATGCCACGAGCGGCCGTCTTCTTCCGACGCCGCCCAAAAATACCGTGGACTGTGTATTTGCGTGCGGGTCCCTTGCGTGTATAATTCCGACCCATATGATGGAGCTTTCCATGAATTATCCAACATGTTCACACGGATTCGGGTTCGGGGCTTTTGGAACATCCGGCGGACGATCCCCATGAAAGGAAGCGGTGACCGTGACAACGGGCGATGGGCCGAGCGTATTGATAGCGACTCCCGAGATGGTGCCCCTGGCTTCCACCGGAGGCCTGGGCGACGTGGTGGGCGGACTGGCTCCGGCCCTGGCCAAACTGGGTTGCCGGGTCAGCGTGGCCCTGCCGTCCTACCGTTCCGTGAGGGACGCCCACGAAACCCGGGCCGTGGCGCGCAACGTTCCGGTAAGACTGGCTTTCGAGGAACACCGGGTGGATTTTGAAAGGCTGGTCATAGAGGACGACACTCCGGTGTACCTCGTGCGCAACGACCGGTTTTTCGACAGGGGCGGCCTGTACAGCGACATTCATGGCCTGTTCGGCGACAACCATCTTCGCTACATGCTGTTTTCCCGCGCCGTGTGCGCCATGTGCCAGACGGCGGCGCCCCCTCCGGACGTCATCCTGGCCAATGACTGGCAGACCGGTTTGACCATGGCGCTCCTGGACTACGGCTTTTTGCCCCGCACCGCCGGGGTGTTCACCATTCACAACCTGGGTTACCTGGGGCTGGTCAGCGCGCCCGACGCCGGGTGGATCGACCTCCCCAACAGGTACCTCGGCATGGACGGACTGGAGTTCTGGGGCAGTTTCAGCCTGATCAAGGCCGGTATTGCGTACGCGGACGCGGTGGTAACGGTGAGTCCCACCTATGCCAGGGAGATCCGCACCCCGGAGCAGGGCGCGGGGCTGGACGGGCTGTTGCGCAGCCGGGGCAACGAGCTGTTCGGCATACTCAACGGCATGGACATGGACCGCTGGAACCCGGCCACCGACAAGGCCCTGGCCGCCAACTACTCGCCGGAGGACCTGGCCGGAAAACGCCGGTGCAAGCTGGACCTGCTCAAAAGCACCGGGTTACCGGAAGCCCTGGCCGACAGGCCCCTTCTGGGTCTGGTCAGCCGCCTGGTCACCCAGAAGGGCATGGACCTCCTGGCCATGGCCCTGCCCGGGCTCCTGGACGCCGGAATGGGCATGGTCCTTCTGGGAGACGGGGACCCCCGGTTCCACGCCTGGTTTTCGGACATCGCCGCGCGCTTCCCCGGGCGGTTCGCCCTTCATCTGGGCTTTGATCCGGTGCTGGCCCGGAAGGTGTTCGCGGGGGCCGACATCTTCGTGATGCCCTCACTCTACGAGCCCTGCGGTCTGGCCCAGATGTACGCCATGCGCTACGGCACGATCCCCGTGGTTCGGGCCACCGGCGGGTTGAGCGACACGGTTTTGGACACAGCCAGGGGCGCACCCGTGCGGACCGGTTTCGTGTTCGAGGGTTATTCGTCCGCGGACCTGGCCGACGCGGTGAAACGGGCCGCCGAGGCATACGGCGACCCCCGTGATTTCCGGAACCTGATGCTGCGCGCCATGTCCGCCTCCGAAGCCTTCACGTGGGAGAATTCCGCAAGGCAGTACATGGCGGTCTTCGAACGCGCGGTTTCCCGCCGCCGTGGCGGGGACAACCCCTGATTGCCATACACCATCCCCATCATACATTCTGATGCAATTCCACATCAGTGGGCCGCGGCCCGGCGGCGGCCCCGAAACGGGAGGTTGCCATGCGTTACAAGACAGCACTTCGCGCCTATACAGCGAAACGTATCGAGGAAATCGAGTCCGCGGACATCCTTGTCGGAATCCCCTGCTACAACAACCAGGACACCATCGCCCATGTGATCCAGATGGTGACGCACGGGCTGGCCGCGCATTACAAGGACATGCGTTCCGTCATCATGGTGGCGGACGGCGGCAGCACCGACGATACCCGTGAAACGGCCAAGGAGTTCGAGATCAAGCCCTGGCAGGAGAAGATCGTTTCCATGTACCGGGGGCCGGGGGGCAAGGGCAGCGCCTTTCGCTCCATCTTCGAGGCGGCGCGCAGGCTCTCCGTACAAGCGTGCATGGTGGTGGACTCGGACCTGCGTTCCATAACCAGCGATTGGGTCAAACACCTTTTGGAACCGGTCATGGAACGTGGTTACCAGTATGTATCGCCGGTGTATTCGAGATACAAGTACGACGGCACCATCACCAACAACATCGTGTACAACCTGACCCGGGCGCTTTATGGCCTGCGGATTCGCCAGCCCATAGGCGGGGATTTCGCCTTTGCCGGGGAACTGGCCGCCCATTACACGGAGCAGGACGTGTGGGAGACGGACGTTGCGCGGTACGGGATCGACATATGGATGACGACCCACGCCATCACGAACCGATTCAAGATCTGCCAGTCGAACCTGGGGGTGAAGATCCACGACGCCAAGGACCCGGCCGAGTCCCTGGGTCCCATGTTCAGGCAGGTGGTGTACACGCTGTTTTCCATGATGGAGCAAAACGAAACGGCGTGGAAGGACGTGAAGGGGAGCGTGTCGGTGCCGATTTTCGGGATGAAGGATCTCATGGAGCCGGTGCCCATCTCCGTGAACCGCGAGAGGCTGGTGGAAGAATACAAGGCGGGTTTCGCCCAGTTTCAGGGACTGTACGAGGACATCTATTGCCTTGAGTGTTTCGCGGAACTGAAGCGATGCGCCGGCATGCCGGAAGACAAGTTCCGCATGCCCGTGGAGACCTGGGCAAGGGTCCTCTACGAGACGGCGGCCACCTTCCACCACTGGGAGCACAACCGTCATCAGCTGATCGGTCTGGTGGTGCCCCTGTACCTGGGCAGGATCGCCTCGTTCATCAACCACACACGGGACATGACGACGGATGAGGCGGAGGACGTGGTGGAGCGGCAGGCCGAGGTGTTCGAGCAGTTCAAGCCGTATCTTCTGGAGGTATGGAACAAAAAGCCGGGGCCCTGACGCCTCCGGGTTCGCCAGGCAGGGCCGCGCCCGCGGGGAGCTTCCGAAGGCGCGGCCGGGCCGGTGATCAGAAGAACCAGGAGGCTTCGAAGGTGATGCCGAAGCCCGGGTCCAGTGGCGTGTTGTAGATGGTGTTCTCCCACTTGTTGAATATCTTGAGGTCCTGGGGGTAGTAGAAGTCGATGCCTCCGCCGATGGTCACGCTCTCCCACGGCTCGTAGCCAAGGCCCAGCTGGTGGACGAACCGGATGTCCTGGAAGTAGCCCTCGGGGATGACCTCGTTGTTCTCGGACAGGTAATAGGCCCGTTGCCTGTACTCGGACATGATCCAGGCCTTCATCTTCTCGGAGAAGTGGTAGTTGAATTGTGTTTTCGGGTAGCCGAATGTTCCGGAAAAACCCTCGGTGGCACCAATGTTCCAGTCGAACAGGAGCACCGGAATCATTTCCACCGTGACCTCGGTCTGGGTGAAATCCAGGCCGGCACGCATGGACAAACGTTTTGTCCAGTGATGATAGATGCCGCCGCGCACGGCGAAGCCGAAGGCGCGGTCAAAGCTGTCCTCGAAGGCCAGCAGGGTGTCCGCCTCGCCCCACCAGCCGTACACGCTGTTGAACTCGCCGTCCAGGTCCAGGCCCAGCCGCAGAAAATGCACCATGGTCCAGGGCGAGTCCTCTTTGCCACCGGCCCGGCCGGTGAGTTTTTCCGCGCCGGACCACGTGTAGTTGCGGAGTTCGTACTCGAAGGACCACTTGTCCCACACGGCGGACAGGGAGGTGCCGATGTAGCCGACCGTGGCGTCCAGGCGTTCGTCGGTGGTACTGGCGCCCGCGGCCCAGGTGGTGGAAAAACCGAGGCGGGGCTGGCGCTCGAAGGGGTCCTGCTGCTCCACCTTCGCCGGTATTTCTTCCTCCAGGGGTTCTTCATCGGCGAACATCACCTCCGGAGGCTCGACGTCGGGGAAATCCATGTCCTGACGGTCCAACTCCGTGGCCTCGTCCCGGAATTCGGAATCCATGGTGGGACGGCCCTCTGTTCGGGCGGACGGCTCTCCCTGCTGCGAGGGTTCCCCCTGTTGGGACGGCTCTCCCTGTTGCGACGGCTCTCCCTGCTGGGACGGTTCACCCTGGGCGGCCACCAGAGCGTACAACAGGGACGCGTCATTCACCCAGGCCATGGCGGCCGGGGTCCGTCCCGTCAACAACAGCAAACCCGCCAGGCACACGCATCCAACCAGACCAATACAGCTCCGTCCCCTCATCGGCGTCCCTCCTCGAGAATGAACACTTTGGCTCCGGCGGCCTGGTCGGCGGTCCGGGACGACCCGGACAAGCAGGCCCGACGGATGATTTCCTCGAACCATTGTCAAGCATCCAATGTGTAACCGTTGGATGCCTTGTATCAGCCGGTGGTCCGAATCGCAAGGAATCCGTGGCTGCCAGCGCTTTACGGCCATCACGGCCACGCTGGCGCACTCGTCCCGGACAGGGGGAATGCTGTGGTAACGGGATTTTGACGGATGTGCGAAAATTCGGACAAGCCTTGAAAGGTTGTCGAATCGCGTGGCCTAGTGGTGACCGCGGCTCATCCAGGCTTCCAGCTTCCGGGCCGCCATGGAGCAGGACAGCGTCAGAACCAGGTACATGGCGGCGATGGTTATCCACACCTCGAAGGTCAGGTAGGTCGCGGCCATGAGCTGCATGCCCTGGAAAGTGAGTTCCTGGATGGAGATCACGCTGACGATGGCCGAGTCCTTGATGGTGGATATGAACTGGCTGGCCAGCGGAGGCACCATGCGCTGGATCGCCTGGGGACCTATCACGTACCGCATCTGCTGCCACCACGTCAGGCCCAGGGCATGGCCCGCCTCCCACTGACCCCGCTCGATGGAAGCGATGCCGCCCCGCACGATCTCCGCGATGTACGCGGCCTCGTACAGCGCCAGGGTGAACACCGCGGCGATGAACGCGGAAAAACGTGACGGCGGAGCCAGGAAGATAGCCAGGGTGTCCTGCACCGCGGGTGACAGGGAGCGCACGAAATCGTCCACTCCTATCACGGGCAGGATCTGGTCGCTGACGAAAAAGTAGCCGATGAACACCAGGACCAGGGGAGGCAGGTTGCGTATGCACTCCACGTAGGCGCGGCCCGTCATGCGCAGAAACAGGCCGCCGCTGGTGCGGAACAGGCCGATGACCACGCCGATGACCGAGGCCACGGCAACGGCCCAGATGCTCAGGCGGATGGTGGCAAGAAACCCCTCGACCAGCAGGTTGGGGACCCACCGCTCCTTGTCCCTGTCGTACCGGAAGAAGTAGTCGCCTATGGCGGGCCAGTCCCAATCGTAGTCCACACCGGTTCTCACGCGCCAGAATACCCACGCGCCCGCCGCGGCAATGGCAAGGAGGACGACGACGTCCAGCCAGCCGAAATGTGCCCGCTCCCGTTTCAGATGCCCCTCCCCCGGGACGGCGCGGCGCGAGGCGCCGCATGTTTCCGGCAGTCCCCGCGCCGCCCTTTCGCTCAATGGGACGAACCGCGATTACCTGATCTGGCCGGCCCAGTCCCGGGTCTCGAACCAGTAGTGGTGGCGCTCCTCGATCCAGCCGCCGGCCTGGGTCACGCGAATCCAGTTGTTGAAGAAGTTCAATGTGTCCACGTCACCCTTGCGCACCGCAAAGCCTATGGGCTCCCTGGTAAAGGTGCCTTCAATGGGCAGGAACAGCTTGTCCGGGTGCTGGATGACCATGTGTGCGGGCAGCGGGGCGCTGGACACCATGGCATGGGCCCGGCCGTTCAATACTTCCTGGACAGCCTGGGGCTCGTTGTCGAACAACCTCACCTGGGCCCTGGGCATGTGCTTCTTCACCGCCGCTCGGGGCGTGGCCGCCATGCGGAGGGCCAGCACAACGTCCGGATTGTTGAAATCCTCGAGGGAGTCAAACCCCTTGGCCTTTTCCTTGTTGGCGAACAGGGACATCCCGGAGGCATAATACGGAATGGTGAAATTCACCTTGAGATTGCGTTCCGGCAGAATGCCCATGCCGCCGATGATCACGTCGAACTTGTCCGTCAAAAGTGCGGGGATGATTCCGGACCACTTGGTGGGCACGAACTCCACCTTGACGCCCATGTCCCGGGCCAGCCTCGTGGCCACGTCGATTTCAAAACCGATGTACTTTCCGTCCTTGTTCTTCATGGCCCAGGGCACGAAGGTGTCGAAACCCACCCTTAGTACGCCGCGCTTCAAGACCTTCTCTATGGTGCTGTCCTTGACCAGCTCCTGCCTGGCGCTTTCCGCGTGCGCCACGGCGCAGAAGCCGAAAAGCACCGCAGCCACGATCGACAATGCCGCAAACCTTTTCATACCCCTCATCCTTTCCTCCTTTGTCGACGACCTGATTCATAAAGGTTCAAAGAATCCTGCTAAGGAAGTCCCTTGTCCGTTGTTCCCGGGGGTTTTCAAAAAAAGTTTCCGTGTCGCTTTCCTCCACCACGCGACCGTCTTCCATGAACACCACCCTGTCGCCCACTTCGCGGGCGAACCCCATCTCGTGGGTGACGACCACCATGGTGGTGCCCTCCCCGGCCACGGCGCGCATGGTGTCCAGCACCTCGCCGATCATCTCCGGGTCAAGGGCGCTGGTGGCTTCGTCGAAAAGCATGACCCTGGGATTAAGGGCCAGGGCCCGGGCAATGGCCACCCTCTGCTGCTGGCCTCCGGAAAGGTTGTCCGGATAGGCGTCCGCCTTTTCCGCCATGCCCACCTTGGTCAGAAGGCGCATGGTGTTCTCCGTGGCCTCGGCCCGGGATTTTTTACGCACCAGCTTCTGGGCCAGGTTGATGTTTTCGAGGGCCGTCATGTGGGGAAAAAGATTGAACGACTGGAAGACCATGCCCACCTCGCGGCGGACCCTGTCCCGGTTCCTCCTGTTGCTGTTGAGCCGGATGCCGTCCACCTCGATGGCTCCCGAGTCAATGGTTTCCAGGCCGTTGAGGCAGCGCAGAAAGGTGGACTTGCCCGAACCGGAGGGTCCGCACATGACCAGCACCTCTTTCTGGAACACCTCCAGGCTGACGTCCACCAGGGCCCGGATGCCGCCGGGGTAGGTCTTGTGGATGGATTCCACGCATATGATGCAGTCCCCCTTCTCCCTGCCGGAAGCCGGGCATTGTCCGGTCGCCATGTTCATTGCTCCAGCCTGAACCTGTATTCCATGTAGGACACCATGCCTGAAATGGTCAGGGTGAGCGCCAGATATATGGCTGCCACGGTGAACCAGACCTCGAACGTCAAAAAGGTGTCCGCAACGATGACATGGCCCCGCATGGTGAGATCGAACACGGCGATGGTGCTGACCAGGGCCGAGTCCTTGATGAGGGCCACGGCCTGGTTGGTGAGGGGGGGTACGATGCGGCGAACCGCCTGGGGTAGTATCACGTAAATGTACGTGTGCAGGGTGCCCAGCCCCAGGCTGTAGGCCGCCTCCCACTGGCCCCGGTGTATGGACTGGATGCCCGCGCGGAAGATTTCAGACGCATAGGCGCCCTCGAACAGGGAAAGAGCCAGCACGGCGGACCAGAACCTGGATATGCCTAGCACCGGAGCCAGGACGAAATATATGAAGAAAATCTGGATCAGCAGCGGCGTGTTCCGGATCAATTCCACGTACAGTCGGCCCACGGCCCGGGCCACCACGGACCGGGACATGCGAAACACGGCGCAGACAAGGCCGAAAGCCAGGCACAGAACGAGGCTGGTCCCGGTTATCCGCAACGTCATCCAAAGGCCGTGCATCAGGGGGCCTGCCACGAACTCCCCGTTTTCAATCGTGTACAGGTACTTAGGTATCCGATACCATTGCCAGTTGTAACCGAGCCGTTCCGAGCCGTTCAACAACAACCAGACCAGGGCCGCCATCAGCAGCAAAAACTTCAGCGTGTCCAGGACCAGGGTCCGCACCCGGCTGACGCCCGCAAGGGCGCACAGCCGCTCGAAATGACCCGGGCATTCCGTTGTCTTGTACAATCCGCTGGCCAATTGAGGTTCTTCCAGTATATCCGCGCCGGCCGGTTGCAACGGCCTTCCAGGCGTTTTGGCGTCGGATCCCGCGATTTTCGTGAATCCGGGGCCGGTTTCCGACGGTATCATGTGGTGTTGAAAAACCCGGAAAGTCTGGCATAAATTGTTTTTTTTTGAAAGGGATTTTTGGGGCGGTGCACAGCCAGCGCCTTGTTGTCCGCGGTTTTGCGTCCCCGGCGGTCTCGTCGGCCGCCACGCGACGCTGCCGGTCGAGGCCCGGCCCCTGGGAAAAGAACACACAGTTCGTGTCCAGGCGGTCGTGGTCCTTGAAAGAAGGCTCCCCTTTGTGCTAACATCCCATGGCAGCAGTATGAATGACGTATCATTTCAGGGGGTTTTGGGATGCCCCCATTCCCTGGGCCCGGAACCGTGCCGGGACGGCAGGGGCCGTGAGAGAACCGCCGCATCATAGCGAGTGAAGCGGCCATGAGAGGCGCCATGGACACAGAGGACATCCAGGGAGTAGCTGACCAGCATCTTCTTTGGCTCACCAGCGGCGGAAAAAAGGGACGGCGCGCGTGCCTTGACGGCGCGGACCTTCAGCTCATCTGCCTGTGGGAGGTGGACCTTCGCGAGGCGGACCTTTCCGGGGCCAATCTCCAGGCCGCGAACCTCCAGGTGGCCAACCTGCAACTGGCCAACCTTTCCGGCGCCAACCTGTTCGGCGCCAAGCTGCTCAAGGCCAACCTCGCCAGCGCGAACCTGTCGGAAGCCGAGCTGGTGGGCGCGAATCTCGTCGGCGCAATCCTGGACCAGGCGGACCTTTCCGGCGCCAGGATTTCCGGCGCCACCCTGCATCACGCCAGGATGTCCCAGGCAAAGCTGGCTGGCGCGGACCTCAGAAACGCCAAAATGTGGGGTACGGACATGACCGGGGCTGACCTCGGCCGTGCCAACCTGCGCAAGGCCAAGCTACAGGAATCCAGGCTGGACAAGACGAACCTCTGGATGGCGGACCTCTCCGAGGCGACCTTGTCTGAGGCATCCTTGAAGCTGGCCCGCCTCAAGAAGGCCAACCTGTCCGGCGCCAACCTCGAGGAGGCCCAGCTTTACGGGGCCGACCTCGCCGAAGCCGACCTGTCCGGCGCCAACCTCACCAAGGCCAATCTCCAGCTGGCCAACCTCCAGGGAGCCAACCTCGCCGGGGCGAACCTCTCCGAGGCAGTGCTGGCCGAATCCCATCTGAAGGACGCCAATCTCGAGGGCGCCAACCTCCAGGGCGCCAACCTCGCCGGGGCCAACTTCTACGCAGCCAACCTCACGGGCGCCAGCCTCAAGGAGGCCAACCTCCAGGGGGCGAGGCTCAAAAAAACCCGCATGGAAAACGCCGACCTCACGGAAATCAAGGTGGATCGCGACACCATCCTGCAGATTCCGGACAGCGTCCGGCGCAGGTATCAGCACTCGATTTTCGTGATCGGCTGGACCGATGACCTGGTGGAACGAGCCAGCATCCAGCATGCCATAACCCGCTCCATCACCTTCCCACCCGAGTATTACCAGGCCGGGATCACCGTGTTCAATTATTTCGGTACCGTGGCAAGACGCCTGCATCCGGACAAAAAGGCCACGGTGGGCCTCGCGCAGAAGGGCGAGGAGATCCTCCTGTACGTGGATTCCCTGGAGGACGACGTTTCCGACATCGAGAAGACCCTGGACAACTACGGACTCGTGATCGCGGGCCGGATGTCGCCCGACGATTTCACCGACGACCCCCGCCTGGTGATGGAGCTGAAGAACCAGCTTCTCATAGCCACCACGCAACTGGAGATGCACAGGAACATCAGCGAAACGGATACCTTCATGATTTCCACCGAGGCGGAACAGCTTGAGGACTACATGAAGGTCCTAAAGCGGGACGAGTCGGTATCCAAGTTCTTTCAGTACATGGGACACGCCATGAAAGGCGCCTGAATCCGACCCTTTTGTTTCAAGGAATGCCGATATGTTCGACATCCACGCCGACGTTGCGAAAAATCGCCTGTACATCACCCTGGTGGAACTGAAACCCGGAGAAAGCAAGGACGCCGTCGAAGCCGTCAAGCGCGAGGTCCGCAAACTGGCCCGGGGCTTTACCGTGCTCAACGACATGGCCCGATACAATCCGGTCAGCCAGGAAGAGTCCGAGGACATCGTCAGAGCGCAACGGGCCATCCTTGCCGGCGGCATGGCCAAGGCGGCCCGGGTGGTCGGCTCCAAGGTGGGTGAAATCCAGTTCGCCCGCCGGTCCCGGGAATCGGGCTACGAGGCCGAAATCGTAACCACCGTCGCCGAGGGCGAGGCTCTGCTCGACCGCTGGGAAAAGGACAGGCGACGGAAACTTGACGAGATGACCTGACATCGATCCGTCCCGGATTCGGCAGGAGGCCATCCCGAATCCGGGAAACTCCGTCCCAAAATTCATGCGGCCGCCCCGGGGCGGCACTCCCGCCGTAACGCTCCTCCCCCCGCGGGCGAGGATTCTCTTCGCTTCTGCACATCCGTCTTCCTTCGGCATACATCTTGCTCAAACAAGGCCCGACCATGTAATCCGACGCCACGGGAGCTGCGGACTCACGTCCCGGACGCCGGATGACCCCATCCCGGGAACCCTCTCGCTCTCCGAAATCGGCCTCCACACCCGGGACAATCTGAACATTCCCCGCCGTGGCGCCGGGGCCGGTATTCACGTGCGTCATCGACGCCAGGCCGGCCGGTCCCTGTTCCGACCCTTCATTCGGAACAGAGGGATCCGGGGACGAACCCGATCCCGTGATGGTGCGGAACGGACACCCAGGGCCAACGGCCACCCGCGGCGGCGAACGATCACATCGGATGAAGCGCCCGCCGGTGGGTGTTTCGTGTCGACGCAAAGGGAGGTTGGTACGATGAGAACCGTCTTCGCGGACGTTGACAAAAACAGGCTGTATATCCGAATCGGCAGGTCCGGAGCCGCGCCCATCCCCGATCTGCTCTCCCTGCGCAGGGAAGTCCGCAGGCTGTACCCGGGCTTTACCGTGCTCACCGACCTTACAGGATACACCCCGGTGGGACAGAAGGAAGCCGAGCAGATCGTCAGGCTGCAGAGGTTTTTGATCGACGCCGGCATGGGAATGGCCGTACGCGTGGCTCCCAGCGCGGTGGCCCGACTGCAGTTCGAGCGCAGGGCCCGGCGTTCCGGGTTTCGCGCGGTGTCCGCGTCCCGACTGGAGGACGGGGAACGGTTTCTGGACCAATGGGAGAAACGCCGACGGCTTGCCATGAATTCGGTGTTCAGCGAACCGTGCGACCCGGATTGCGGCCCCCCTCTTGTGTCTTCGGGCAGGATAGCGTAAAAGGACTCCGTTGGGGGTTTTCATATGTACATCGTGCGTTCCGATCCCGCGAAGAACAGGCTATACATGAAAATCGGCAAGGTGACCCGCGAGGAAGTGGACAACCTCGTGGCGGACATTCGTGTCGAAAGGAAGAAACTCGTCAAGGGCTATACGGTCCTGACGGACCTCACCGAATTCCAGCCGGTCTCCCAGTCCACGGCACGGATGATCAAGAAGGCGCAACAGGTGCTGATAATGGGTGGTATGGGAAAGGCGGCCCGGGTGGTGACCTCGGCGGTGACCCGCCTGCAATTCGAACGCAGGGACCGGGAGGTGGGATACAATGCCGAAACGGTTTCCACCGTGGAGGAGGGGGAGCGGTTCCTGGACCGCTGGGTAAGGTCGATGCGCCCCGAAAATGAGCCCATACCGTCCGCGGTTTCAGGTCTTCCGACAAACGACGACCTCTACGACTGGGACGAGCGCGAATAGAATCGTCAGAGGAACCCGAATCCGTGCGGCCGCACGGATTTTTTGCAAAATCATGCCGTAATCGCGAACCGGAGACGCCCTGGCGCGGCGGCCGGCTCTCAGGCTTTGGTCCCTGTTTTTGATTGCGTCACCCGGAGCAGGGGGGCCCTGCGGGCGGCCCGGCAGGCTTTTGCCTGGTTGACCAGGGCGGGGGCCCAGGCCGGGGTGCCCAGGGCGTGGATGTGGGTGTAGGTGGCCAGGACGTTGGCCCGGCACAGGCCGTCCATCTTGTTGGAGAATCCCTTTCCCCGTTCCATGGCAAAGGCCAGCTCCGTTTCATCCCCGGTCCATTCGTGCACCGTGGAATAGTGGAACTCGTGCCCCTTGAGACGGGCGCCCACCGGAAAGTAGGGGTTGTTCCGCACTACCTCGACCACCGTGTACCCGTGTCCCTGGGGTTTTTCCGACAGGCCGAAAACCACGGGGAACACCCCGGCCATGGGATACGTGGCCCCGTCGAGCAGCAGTTCCCTTCCCAGATACATCAGACCGCCGCACTCGGCGTACATGGGCATGCCGTTGTCCGCGGCCTTCCTCACCTGCGCGCGCATGGCGCTGTTCTCCGCCAGGGCACCGGCGTGGGTTTCCGGAAAACCGCCGCCGATATACAAGGCGTCGACGTCCGGCAGGCCGTCGTCGTCCACCAGGCTGAATTCCACCAGCTCAGCGCCGGCATGTTCCAGGGCGTCCAGGTTCTCCGGGTAATAGAACTGGAACGCGGAGTCGCGGACCACTCCCACCCGGGGCCTTTCCCCGCCCGCTTCGTCCACTCGTTCCAGCAGTTCCGCGCGGACGTCGTCGCCGGCGGTGGCGGCGGGCTTTGGCGGTTCCGGCAGGAGCGGACTCCTGGCCACCTGCTCCAGAGTGCCAACGTCCAGGTACTTTTCCGCCATGGCCGCCGTGGCCTGCACGGCGTCCACCGCCCAGTCGTGCTCCTGCATGGGAACCAGACCCATGTGGCGCTCCGGGAAGTCCTCGCCCGGCAGTTTGGGCACGGCTCCCAGGACGGGAATGCCGCAGTAGGCCTCCACGTTCCGGCGTACGTTGGCCTCGTGCCGGGAACCTGCCACCCGGTTCAGGACGATGCCCCTTATGTCCACTTCCGGGTCGAAAACGGAGCAGCCCATGACGAGCGCTGCGACGGTGCGGGTGCTCTTGGTGCAGTCTATGGCAAGGATAAGTGGTGATACCAATAGTTTGGCGAGTTCAGCGGTGGAGGTGGTGCCCTCGCGGTCCACACTGTCGTACAGTCCGCGGTTGCCTTCGATCAGAGCAAGGGTATCCTGTCCCGCGTGGGCGCGAAAGGAATCGTGAATTCCCACGGGGTCGATGAGGAAGGTGTCGAGGTTGAAGCAGGGCCGGCCTGCTGCCAGGGCAAGCCAGCCCGCGTCAATGTAGTCCGGTCCCTTTTTGAACGGAGCCACGGCGACGCCCCTGTTCCTCAGGGCCGCGGCCAGGCCGACGGAGAGGATGGTTTTGCCCGATCCACCTCGAAGGGCCGATATGGTGATTCTGGGGATACCCATCCGAATGTCACGGCGCCAGGCAACGCAGGGTGTCGTGCAGCGTCGACAAGGGTCCGAATGCCTCTTAGTCTTCGTGCTCGGCCGCGGCCTGCTTGCCGGAGCCCTTGAGACCGATCAGTGTGGTGGATCCGCTTGACCAGTACTCAAGCATGCCTTCTTCCACCATCTTGTTCACGATCTTCTTGACCTCGCGGGGCTTTGCGTCGGGAATCATGCTGTAAAAGTCCTTGAGATAGAACTTGGACTTTCCCTTTTTTTTCTTCAAAGCCTCCAGAATGGCCTCTTTGGCTGCTACGTCTTCCATATCGCGCCTCATTGGGTTAGATGGTTGAAAAAAGTATAGGGGGAGGCCTCGGCCTCCCCCGTAACACTTTTCGTCCAGTCCCCCTACTTGGTGGGGAACTTGAACTGCGAGGTCTGGCGCCACGTGTAGTATGCCGGATCGCGGAAGTCGTCGATCAGGTGGTGGCTGAAGTCCAGTTCGCAGATTTCAAAGAAGCGCTCCCAACCGATACGCTCGGCCCAGTCGCCGATACGCTCGTACTTGTTGGCGTGCTGGGAGTACTTGTCGATCATGGTCTTGATGACGTCGGTGGTCTCCGGCCAACGCGGCGCGTTGTTCGGGAGGAAGGCCACGACGACCTTCGAGAACTTGGGGGTGCTGATGCGGTTGGACACCTTGCCGCCGGCCATGATCACGATGCCGTCACCCTCTTTGTCGGCCAGAGGCATGGCGGGGCACATCGTGTAGCAGTTGCCGCAGAACATGCAGCGTTCGTTGCGCACGGCCACGGAGTTCACCTTGGTGCCGTCTTCCAGCTCCACCTTGGCGGGCTTGATGGCCGCGGTGGGGCAGGCGGCGATGGCGAGCGGAATCTCGCACATCTTGTCCAGGTACTCGTGGTCCAGCATGGGCGGCTTGCGGTGGTAGCCCAGCATGGCGATGTCCGAGCAGTGCACGGCGCCGCACATGTTGAGGCAGCATGCCAGGGAAACGCGAACCTGCGCCGGGAGGCGGTGGTTCTGGAATTCCTCGAACAGCACGTCCATGGTCGCCTTCACCGGGCCGGAGGCGTCGGTGGCGGGCGTATGGCAGTGGATCCAGCCCTGGGTGTGGATGATGTTCGTCACGCCCGCGCCGGTTCCGCCAACGGGGAACTTGTAGCAGCCGCCGGGCTGCTTGCGGGACTCGAGATCCTTTTTCAGGGGCTCGACCTTGTCCTTGCTGTCCACCATGAACTCGACGTTGTTGCGGGTGGTCCAGCGAACGTAACCGCCGCAGTGCGTGTCCGCGATCTCGCAGATCTCGCGGATCATCTCGCAACTCATGAGACGGGCGCCGCCGACGCGGACCGTGTACACTTCGTCGCCGCCCTCGGCCACGTGCACCAGAACGCCGGGCTCCAGGATCTCGTGGTACAGCCATTTGCCCTTGTTCTTGGCGATGACGGGCGGGTAGAACTCGTCATATTTACGAGGACCAATGTCGGTGATCCTGTCCTTCATTGGTTCGTTCGGATCGTATCCGGAAGAAATGAATGCCATGTTTGCACCCCCTCTTATCTCTGATGGTGTTTCCTGAATTCCTTGACGTCACGCTCCCAGCCGCCTTCAACCTCTTCTTCCTTCCAGAAGATGTAGGGGTTGGAGCGGGGTTCGGACACGTGAAGCGGACTGGCTTCGATGCCGGTGGCTTCGAGAAGGGCCTGGAAGCCCTGGCGCTTCATCAGCTCGCCCAGGCGTTCGCGGTTCTTGCCCTCTTCCATCCACCAGTCCCAGATACCCTCGATGACTTCCTTGATCTCGTCGTAAGGCTCCTCCACCTTCATGAAGGGTACGAGCAGGGAGCCCATCTGGGCGCCGTCAAGGATGGGCGCCTTGGCGCCGCAGAGGATGGACACGCCGCGGTCGTCACCGATGCGCAGGGCGCGCGGCATGGTGTTGATGCAATGCATGCACCGGGTGCATTCCCTGTTGTCGATCTTGAGTTCCTTGCCCTCCATCCACATGCAGTTGGTGGGGCAGTTGTCGATGACTTCCTTCTGGATGTCGAACGGACCCCAGTCGCGGCCGGAATGGGCGCCGCCGTTCGGGGCGATCTCGCCGCCGATGTAGGCCTGCACGGCTTCCTGGTCGATCTTGATGTCGTCGCGCCAGGTACCGATGAAGGACATGTCCGCGCGGGCGATGGAAGCCACGCAGCAGTTGGGGCAGCCGTCGAACTTGAACTTGAACTTGTAGGGGAACGCGGGACGGTGCAGCTCGTCCTGGTACTCCACGGTCAGCGCATGGCACAGTGCCTGCGTGTCGTAGCAGGCGTACTCGCAGCGAGCGGCGCCGATGCAGTCAGAAGGCGTACGCAGGTTGGAGCCGGAGCCGCCGAGGTCCTGGTTCATGCTGTGGGTCAGCTCGTAGAAGATCTCCTCGAGCTGCTCGGTACGGGTACCCAGCAGGATGATGTCGCCGGTGGAGCCGTGCATGTTCGTGATACCGGAACCGCGGAACTCCCACAGGTCACAGATCTGCTTCAGGTACTCCGTGGTGTAGAACTTGCCCGCCGGCTGGTTCACCCGAAGGGTGTGGAAGTGCGCCACGCCGGGGAACATCTCGGGCTGGTCGCAGTAACGGCCGATGACGCCGCCGCCGTAGCCGAAGACGCCCACGATGCCGCCGTGCTTCCAGTGGGTGGTACCGTCTTTGAAGGACAGCTCGAGAACGCCCAGGATGTCCTCCGGAACGTCAACGGGGAGCTGGTACTCGATGTTTCTGGGATTTTCCCTGCGGGCTTCCGCTTCCCTCTTGATGTCGGACACGAAGCTCGGCCAAGGCCCGGTCTCCAGCTCGTCCAACAATGGGGTTTCGTGTTTTGCCATCACTTACCTCCAGATTCAGTTGGGTTAAGTAGATTTGGTCTACCGCCTGCTGTTTACGAAATGCGTCGCAAAAAAAAACGACCTTTCGTCCACCTCCTCTCGAATTTTCCCTTTTCTTATCCTGTTTTTCTTCCTTGCCTTAAAATGTCAAGCGACTCCCGTCGCCGCCTCCCGTTGGTCAAAGCAGCTTGTGCAATCTAGAACAAATGGAGCAGATGTAATGAATCACGCCGTCTTTGTCAACACAAAAAACAGCGCTGTCAAAACCCGCAAGCCAACCTGTGCAAGGCTTTCAGGTGGCGGGGAAGGCAGCGCGCCGGCACCGGAAGGTCACATGTCGCCGGATTTCGGGCCGCAAACGGTTCCCCGACGCGACCCGGGCGCGCCTCCACCGTCCTCGCACCCGAATGACACCAGAGGCCCTCCAGGATTTCCGGACCCGCGTCCGTTCCAGCCGACGGGCGTCGAGGTTGCGGAGCGTTGACGGCCGCGCGTCCAGACCGGCGGTTTCCGGTTGACGATGCGCCACCGGAGGACAACCGCGCGCAGGCGTCCTCCCGGCCGGCGCACCAGGGAAAATCGCCTCTGTGTTTCCTGGTGGGGGCATTCCCGGGCTCGGCGTCGGCATAACCCGCCCCTGTGTGGGGTGGGACGGACCGGCATGCCTTCCGGGTTGTCAAAGACGGGGTGAATCTGCTCTACCAACCCGTTGAAAAACACGGAATGGGCAGCCTGTTCAAAAACGATGAGATGCAAGGCGCGCGAATTTCCAGGAGTAAGGCGTACAACCGGTACGTCGCATCGACGGGAAACGCGCCGCAACGCCGCAGATCGCGTTTTTCAACAGGCTGCTGCGAAGCCTATTTGCGATGAGGCTCCAGGTCCTTCATCAGGCCCTCGGGCACGTCGAACCCGTATTCCCTCGCCAGGTCCGCGTGTTTTATGGCCTTTTCGTAATCCCCCTTGTCCACGTAGGCAATGGCAAGGTTGTTGTGCGCCACCGCGAAGGTCTCGTCAAGGCTCAATGCCTTCTCGCACGCGGCGATGCTTTCATCCACCAGTCCCTGGGCGTAGTAGGCCGTGGCCAGGGTAACGAAGGCCTGAATGAAATGGGCGTTGTAGGCGATGGCCTTTTTCAGGTACCATTCCGCCTTCTCGGGCTCGCCCTTCTGCATGTGCACGAAGCCCAGGTTGCCGTAGCCCTCGGAAAAACCGGCCCTTGCCTTGATGGCCCGCTGGTTCCAGTCCTGGCACCCGTCGAGGTCGCCCCGGGCAAGACAAAGCCCGCCCAGCTGAACATAGGCCTCGGCGAGGCTGGGACTGTTTTCGATGGCCGCGTACAACTGCTGTTCCGCTTCCTCGTACAGTTGCTTGCCGATGAGGCCGATGGCCAGGTTGTACCTGGAGGTGCCGCATTCCGGGTTCTTGGCCACCGCCGCCCGATAGATGTTGATATACTCGTCCGCCGTCCTGGGGATGTTCGGATTGTTGTTTTCCTGGTCTGCCATGGATTTGCCGTTACTCCTTTATTTATTGTGGAATTTCCCGGAGGGAAATTTCCCGAAAGAATTCTATACCACATTTCCGGGCTGTGAAAAAGCCTGTTTCCGCGCAAACGACATCGCGGACCATCCTCCCTCCTCGACTTTGGACACCGGTTCGAAATGCGCGGCGGCCCTGTCCGACAAGGCCGTGGTTTCCGTAGGGCGCATGCCGGAAACCACGAGCATCGCCCCCGGGCCGGCAAGTCTCGCGAACTCCGGCATCATGGAGTGCAGCGTGGGCGTCCGCAGGTTGGCCGCCACAAGGTCGAACCCGCCCGCCATGGAAGACAGCGGCGCGTCCGAAACCGTGAACCTGTCCTCCATCCGGTTTTGCGCCGCGTTTTCCCGGGCCTCGTGCAACGCCACCGGATCCGTATCCAGTCCCTGCGCCGTGTCCGCGCCCAGCACCAGGGCGGCCAGGGCCAGTATGCCGCTGCCGCAGCCCACGTCCAGCACCCGCGAACCGGACCGGCCGGAAAGCGCGCCCGACGGGGACAACGCGTTTTCGATCAACCGGCAGGCAAGCCTTGTCGTTGGATGCCTCCCGTCCCCGAAACTGCCCCCCGGCGAAATCCGGACTACAAGGCGGCCCCGTTCCGGCGGAGCATCCGCAACGCCCGCCTGCAGCCACAACCTGCCCGACAGCCGGTGGCAACCGGAAAAATTCCGCTCCACGAAGGCGGTTCCCAACTCCCACGTGTAACGAAGCTCGCCTCGGTCCAGAAGGCGCCGCAGAACCCTTCTGGCGTCCTGCGCCTCCATCCCCCAGGCGGCGCACGCCATGCGCACCAGTTCCCTGGGCGCCACGCGGACCCGGTCACGCAACAGGCCGAGTATGGCCTCCTCCACATCCCTGGGGCCGGTATTCAACGGAGGTTCACCTCAAGAGGCCCTCGCGTTCCAGCAGGGCCCGATACCACACGGAGAACTCGTAGGCCCCCTTGGCGCGGTCCTCGTCGTTGATAATGCCCAAAGCCACCTCCAACGCACCCTGCCGGTAAGCGGGGGACACGTCATGCCCCAGGCCCCCCAGAAACTCCCGGACCAGCTGTTGCGTTGTCCTCCGGCTGGGGTCGCGGCGAATGTCGATGGGATCCTTGGGCTCCTGGAAAGGATCCCAGTTGTCGTAGCCCTTTTTCAGAATATGCTTCTGCCGTCTCGGCGCCATGGCGTCGAATATCGCCTTTTTGGCGCGTTCGCCTTCGTCACTCGGATTTGTCATCCTGTTTTTCCTCCCCGGGTCGGATTATGCCCAGGTACTCGTCGTCGTACACCGTGAGAAGCGCCATGGACAGAGGCACCAGCAACTCCGCCATCCTCACGTGCTTCGTGCGAAGGCTCTGGACGAGCCGGTCCGAGATGTCGAAAAGCCGCTTCTGTATCGCCTCCATGTGCACCGTGGGATAGGCCTCGCCCTCCTCGAAACCCGACTTGCCGCAGGTGTGGCCCTTGCCCCCTATGGCCGTGGGGATTCCGTACAACCGGCAGGTCGCGGGTCGATACTCGTACAACAGGCATTTGCCCTCATCGTCCAACAGCGGGCAGCGCACGCGTTCCCAGGCCACCCGGGAAAGCACCTCGTCGGTGTCCTTCCCCTTTGCCGAGGCCTGAAATGCCTCCTTCTTTACCTGGTACGCCTTGCGGTCCGCCCTGTTGGCCCGCTCCAGGATCGCGCCCTTCTCCGTTTCCGGGACCAGTCGGTTGAAATGATGGTTTATGTAGAGCGCCTCCACAACGGTGAGGTCGAACATCGCATGGCAGCAGTCGTCGCAGCCGATCTCGCATTTCACGCAATCGGGGAACTTCTCCTCGATCGCCGCGAAAACCTTGTCCGTTTCGGCGAGGAGCTTTTCGTACTCCTCGAAAAATGGGGTGAAGTCAAGTGTCATCCGGTATTCTCCTGAGTTGGATTAACGGGCCGGCGTTCCGGCCTCGCGGGCATCTTGCCCTTGCGCGGGGTTCACGTCAAGGGCCGAATACGGCCTGGCGCGGAGACTTTTGGGCACACCATAGTCATGAATTCGGATGCATAAAGGGAAAAGTGAGGCCGATACCCGCCATAACGCACTGCGTCATGAGATGAGGTATATGAAACAATAGAAATATCGGGCAATTGGATTAACCCTACAACATTTTGAAACAGCATCCCGCAATTAACAGGTTGACATCGTGAATGGAAGTCTGTTAAACCCAGCGCCGTCAGTCCGGTGGAAGACGGAATCAAGCCTTTGCGCCGGTTTTTGGGTGACGCCGTGGACCCGGTGTCTTCAGTTTTTCACACGGGAAGCGGGCAGCCCGGAATGGGGGCGGCGCGGTGAAGTTTTTCAGGTTCAGGAAAAACGAGCCCTGGGCCAGGGACGCCAACATCGTCATGCAGCTGGGCCTCACCATGGCCGGCTGCGTGGGTTTTTGTTTTTACGTGGGCTTGAAGCTCGACCAGTGGTTTTCCACGGGAGGCCTGCTTGTCGCCCTGTTCACGGTCCTCGGCGTGGTCGGGGGCGGGATCGTGGTATATCGCCAGATCATGGAAGTGGTGGAGCAGGGGGGCGGCACGGAGGAGGAACGAGACGGAACCGACGAAACCAAAGGATCCGGGAACTGAACTTGCCCGGTTGCGGAGACGCTACTGTTCCACCAGCATGTTCGCCGCAATCGTCATGGCTGCGGGCTTCATGATTTTCGGACTGGTGGCGGTGGGCAAGGGACTGGTTCTCGGTGCGCTTTTCAGCATACTGAATTTCGTTATCCAGAGTTTCGCGGTCGCGGGGACCCTGGATTCCACCCGCCGACGATCCTCGTACAGGTCCTTTCTTTCGCTGGCGCTGCGGCTCTTTGTTCTCGCGATTCCTCTTTACCTGGGGATTCGGTTTGACGCTTACAATCTTGCCGCCGTGGTGGTGGGCATATTCGCGGTGCAATTGGCGATTCTCATCGACCACACCCTGGTGGCGCGAATTTTCGGCAACAAGGACGGAATGAACGGTTAGCCATGGAAAATCTGGGTGAAATTCTACAGTTGGTCGTGACGGTGGGGGCTTGCCGTCTGGAGATCAACCTGCAGGTGGTCTTGATGACCTGGATCGTGATCCTGGGCCTTTTCGTGTTCGGGTGGCTCGCGATCCGCCGTCGGGCGGTGAAGCCCGACAGCTACTTTCAGACCATTGGCGAGTTGTTCGTGGTGAACTTTTTCGGCCTGACCGAGGACGCCCTGGACAAGGAGCGCGCCAAAACCTATGGTCCGCTGATCTGCGCGCTGTTCATGTTTTTGCTGGCATGCAACTGGATAGGGGCCATTCCGCATATGCACGAGCCGACCAAGGACCTGAACACGCCGCTTTCCCTGGGCATACTGGGCTTTGTGATCGCCCACTACGCGGGGCTTCGGCAGAAGGGGCTCAAGGCATATCTCAAGGAGTACGCGGAGCCGTTCTTTTTCATGGCGCCGTTGAACGTGATTGGCGAAATCGCCAAGGTCGTGTCCATCTCCTTTCGTCTGTTCGGCAACATCATGGGAGGATCCATCATCATACTGGTTGTGTCCCATCTCATATACTCCCTGATTCTGCCACCGTTCCTCACCGTCTTTTTCGTGTTCTTCATCGGCGCGATCCAGGCTTTCGTGTTCACAATGCTCACAGTCGTTTACATATCGGTCCAGGTGAAGTGAAATGGAATTCGATCCTCTATACGTGAGAATGGCGGCATTCGCCGGAGCCGGCGTCTGCATGGGATTCGGCGCCATCGGCGCGGCCGTGGGCGAGGGCTATACCGCCTCGGAGGCAAACACCGCGATTTCCCGGAACCCGCACATGGCCGGCGACGTGCTGAAGAACATGCTGGTGGGCCAGGCCGTGGCGGAATCCGCCTCCATCTTCGCGCTTGTGGTAGCCATGATGCTGTTGTTCGCCAATTTCGGCGCGCAGTCCTGGCTCATGGTGTTCGTGGTGTTCTCCGCCGGCGCCTGCATGGGCCTGGGCTCGGTGGGCGCCGGTATCGGCGCGGGTTTTCCGGCGGGAGCGGCGTGCGCCGGCATGTCCCGGCAGCCCCAGGCCTCGGGCAGGCTCACCACCAACATGCTGATCGGGGCCGCGGTGTGCCAGACACCGGCCATCTTCGCTTTGGTCACGTCGTTTCTGCTGCTGTACGGTGGTTTTGGCGACGCGCCGGTGTCGCCGACCTGGGCGGCCGTGCTGGGGGCGGGACTGGCGGCGGGGCTTGCGGCCATCGGTCCCGGCATAGGCGGAGGCCTCGTGGCCCAGACCAGTTGCGAGGGCGTTGCGCGGAACCCGCGGCTTGCCGGCCCGGTGACCAACATCATGCTCCTGGGCCAGGCCGTGAGCCAGACCACGGCCATCTACGGCCTGCTGGTCGCCTTCATCCTCATGTACAAGCATGTCGAGCCTACTGCGGATATCTCCGCGGCGTTCGCCCTGCTCTCGGCGGGCATCTGCATGGGCGTCGGGGCCATCGGTCCGGGCATCGGGGAGGGTCTCGCAGCCCGGAGCGCCGTGAAGTGGATTGCAAGAAACGAGGAGGGGACCTCCACCGTCGCGCGGACCATGCTGGTGGGCCAGGCGGTTTCCGAATCGACGGGTATTTACTCTCTGGTCATAGCGCTCGTTCTCATCTTCGTCGTGTGACGGAACCGGGGGCGGGCCGAACCGAACGCTTGCATGCCGCCGGCGTTTGCGCCGCGGCACTGGAATCATGATTTCAAGGAGGAAAGACAATGGCTATTGAAGGTGCACAGATCGTTCAGGCGGCAGCCTATCTCGGGGCCGGCATCGCCATGGGTTTCGGCGCGATCGGGCCCGGCGTAGGCGAGGGAATGGCCGCGGCCAAGGCTTGCGAGTCCATTGGCCGCAACCCCCAGGAAGCGGGCCTGCTCACGCGGACCATGCTGGTGGGCCAGGCGGTTTCCGAGTCCACGGGCATCTACTCGCTGGTTATCGCGCTGCTTCTGTTGTTCGTGGTATAGGAACGCGCGAAAACGGTTGGGGACTTCGGCGCGGTAATCCGGCGCCCGTTCCGGCGGACCGGGGGCGGCGCCTCACGGACTGCGCGCAATGATCCCGCGCCTCGGGCCTGCCGCCCGTTTGCGCGGGAACCGGTACAGCCCGGAAACGGAAGCCTGAATCCGTGACGAAAATATTGAAAAACTTTCAAGAACCCCATAAATCGGGCTTTTTTACGGGTTCTTGAACAACTCTTCGTTTCACCCGGTGGGTGAAAGGATTTTTCGCCCTCCGGGGCGGCCTCACGGATTCAGGGGAAGGTTAGTCATGGAGCCGCTATACACCATAGGCCCGATAAGCATCGGCCTTCTGGAAAGGATAGGTCTGATCACCATCAACGCCACGATGGTGGTTCAGCTGGTTTCCTTTCTCATCTTCCTGTTCGTCATGAACCGGCTCATGTTCCGGCCCTTGCGGGCAACGCTGGCCGAACGGGACAGCCGTGTGGAAGGCGCGGAAAAGGAAGCCGAGCAGGCCCATAAGGACATCAACCGGATGCGTGACCAACTGGCCGAGCAGGAAGCGGCGGCCAGGATCGAGGCCGCGAAGGTTCGCAACGGCCTGGAGGACGAGGGCAACCGGAAAGCTCAGGAGATTCTGGACGAAGCCAGGTCCGAGATGCAGAAGGAACGCCAGGCGATGACAAGGAAGGTGGAACAGGAAATCGCCGAGGCGCGCAAGAGCCTGGAGGAGGAATCGAGGCAGCTTTCGATCCGGATCATGGAACAGATACTGGACCGGGGAGTGAGTTGACCGGAGCCTGCTCATGCGGAAGCTACATGGCACGGGCCTTTGAATCAGCTACCATGGAAATTCGGTTTCACCCCGACGGGTGAAGGGGTGTTTCGCCCCGCGGGGCGGTCTCCCCGGGTGGGCCCGCCGGGTCAGGGCCCGGCCGGTGTACCCGGGTACTGCCGGCAGGTCTCTTCCTTGCATCCACACCACCCGGGACCGCTCACGGATTCAGGGTGAGGAGAGAGCAATGAGAATCATACTCGCAACTGGGCTGGTGCTTGCCGCCATGGCCTTCGGACAAACCGCCTGGGCCGCGGAGGGCGCCCCGAGCTGGCGTGCCACTTACGATGAAATCCTGCTGTGGGTGAACTTCGCCATCCTGGTGGCCCTGATTTTCAAGTTCGGCAGACAACCCCTCAAGAGCTTTTTGCGGGGCGAACAGGAAGAGATCGCCGAGCAGCTGGACCGGGCGGAGAAGCGTCGCAACCAGGTTCGCGCCGAGCTGGCCGAGATGGAGAAGAAGGTAAGGGAGCGGGACCAGCGGATGGCCCAGGTCCAGGAACGAAGCCGTATACAGGGCGAGGAGAACAGGAAGAAGATCATCGAGGAGGCCAGACGGGAAAGCGAAAACCTGCTCCAGGAAGCCAAAAAGCGTAGCGGCTTCCAGCTGGAGGAGGCCCGCCGCCAGGTGAAAAACGAGATGATCGAAACCGCCGTGGAAATGGCCCTGAAGGCACTTCCCGAGAAGATCGGCGACGAGGACAACAAACGATTCGTGGAGCAGTACCTGCGCCAGTCCTTTGCGTGACCGGGGGGAGCATTCCCCCGTCAGGCATTTCACCGGGCCGGCCGCCGGCAATGGTCACGGCCGCCAGCCCCGCAATCCCCTCCACAGGACCAGCGCCGCCACCAGGCTGATTCCCCCCGAGATCGCGCCCACGGCCTCGATTCCCCCGTACATCCAGGCAGGGCCGCCCAATAAGGCTCCGGTCACCCGTCCCACGCAAGCCGCCGCGAAAAAGCCGGCCATCATGGTGGCCCTGGCTTTGGGCCGCAATTCGGTGAACAGCGAGATGGAACAGACCACGGAGTACTCGAATACCAGAAACACGACGAACAGTCCGGTAAGCGCGGCGGCCAGGCTCTGGCCGTACAGGGGCAACGCCGCATAGGCGAGGCCCGCCAGCACCGTGGATCCCAGCACGGAGCGGTACAGGCCCGACCGGTCTCCGAACAGCGCCACCATCCCTTCGCCGGCAAGTTCGGCGACCCCCACGGTGATGGTGGCAAGTCCGAGGGCGACCAGGGAGAGCCCGTATTCCGTCTCCAGCCATGCGCCGTAGGCCACGAACAGGTTGTCATTGGCCACGGACACCAGAAAGGAAAACCACAGGGCGCCTCTGGCTGCCCGGCTTTCAAGCACTTCGCCCCAGGCCGCCGACAGCCGCTGCCGCTTCCCGGAATCCAGGGGTTCCGGCCTTGCCGACGGAAGCGCGGCCACGAGCATCCCGCCAAACACCACGGCCAGGCCTCCGACAAGGAAAAACGGGGCCCGCCAGCCGAAATGTTCCATGAGCAGGCCGATAACCGGCACGCCGACCAGGGTGGCCCCGGCCCAGCTGGTTTCCACCCCTCCGAACACCAGGCCCCGACGGGAGAACGGCACGAACCTGCCGATGAAGCCCTGGAGGGCCGGATCGTAGATGATCTTGCCCAGGCCAGCCAGAAACAGGCCGGCCATGACAACGGGATAACAGGGGAAGAACGCGGCGGCCAGCATGCCCACGGCCAGGCACGCGGTTCCCGCCCCCATCATGCGCCGGTATCCCAACCTGTCGGCCATGGGTCCGAACAACAGGCCGAACAGTCCCGTAATCTGGTTCACGCCGATCAGGGCGGTAACCGCCGTGAGCGGCACTCCCATGCCCCGGGAAAGGGCCGGGGCGAACGGGTAGGGAAACCTGCGCGCCGTGTTGAACAAAAGGCGCGCGGCAGTGGCCAGCGCGATCCGACCGGCAAGCCCTCCCATGCCTCGACCCTGAATCCGTGACGAAAACATTGAAAAACCTTCAAGAACCCCATAAATCGGGCTTTTTTCATGTCCTTGAACAAGCGTTCGTTTCACCCGGTGAGTGAAAGGATTTTTGCCCTTCGGGGCGTCATCCCGGTGGTCGAACGTGGAGCAACCTCGCACATACCCGTCCGGCTTTCAAGGCAAAGGTCGCACGTTGACGTGCGTATGCCGCAATGGTATTTCAAAACAGAATCCGTGACGAGGATATTGTATAATCCTTCAAGAATCCATAAGTCGGTATTTTTTGACACGGGCAAAAAGGCCGCGCCGCGAGGCGCGGCCCGGAACGGATCTCATGAGCAACACAAGGCCAGGATTGTTCGCCGTCCTGCTGGCGGTGACAGCCGTGGTTCTCGGCACGTGGCTGGCCGCGCCCACCGGCGGATGTCGTGAGGACCCGGAACCGGAGGCCCTCGCGGGACGGGTCATGGCCCTGTACGAGCAGGGCATGTTCGCCGAGGTCCTGCCCCTCGCGGAAAAACTGCACGACCGGCGGGTGGCCCGACACGGCGGAGGCAGCCCTCAAGCCGCGGAGGCCCTGTTCATCCTGGGCAATATCCACTACAACCTTTCCAATTACGAGCAGGCCAGGGCCCTGCACGAGACTGCCCTGGCCCGTCGCGAAGAGGCCTTCGGCCCCCGCCATCCCGACGTCGCCGCCAGCCTGGACCGCCTGGCCATGGCGAACTACCGCCTGGGAAACCCGGGCCGGGCCGTGGATCTGCTGGAACGCGCCGTGCGGATCAGGGAACGGGCCCTGGGGCCGGACCACCCCGACCTGGCGTCGAGTCTGTCCAACCTGGCCCTGGTCCTGGGGGCCCGCGGCGAATACGCCCGCGCCGAGCCCCTGCACCGCCGGGCCATCGAGATCAACAAAAAGGTCCTGGGGCCCGGCCATCCCAACCTGGCTGCCAGCCTGTCCAACCTGGCCGACCTCCATGCGGGCGCCGGACGTCGGGAAAAAGCGACGGAACTGCACAAAAAGGCCCTTGCCATACGGGAAAAGGCGCTGGGACCCGAGCACCCGGACGTAGCCACCAACCTGAACAATCTGGCGGCCCTGTACCATCGGGCGGGAAATTACGACGAGGCGGAAAGGCTGTACGAGCGGGCTGTTCGGATAACGGAAAAACACCTTGGTCCGGACCACCCGGCCCTGGCCTCCGCCCTTTCCAACCTGGCTCTGCTGTACGGCAGGCTCGGCAGGTACGGCAAGGCCGAGCAACTGCATGAGCGGGCCCTGGCCATACGCATGGCATCCCTTGGCCCCGAACATCCCCGGACAGCGGGAAGCCTCAACAACCTGGCCACCCTGTACATGCAGTTGAGCGAATACGAACGGGCCGTACCCCTGTACAGGAGCGCGCTGGCCATCCAGGAACGGCACCTTGGACCCGAACACCCGGAACTGGCGTCCGTCCTCACCAACCTCGGTACCGCCTACCTGTCCCTCAGGCAGCCCGCCCTGGCCCGCCCCCTGTACAAACGCGCGCTGGCCATCCGGGAAAAGGCGTTCGATCCGCCGCATCCCGACATCGCCAACAGCAGGAACACCCTGGCCATCCTGCACATGCGCCTGGGGGAATACGACATGGCAGGGGACCTGTTCACCATGGCCCTGGAGGGACGGAGGCAGACACTGGGGGCGGGGCATCCGGACGTGGCGGAGAGCATGAACAACCTGGCCACCCTGTACCATACGCTGGGCGAATTCGACAAAGCCCGGAGCCTCTACGAAAAGACCCTGGACCTGTGGCGGGACAACCTGGGCGCAAGGCATCCCACCGTGGCCACCGGGTATACCAACCTGGCCACGCTGTGCGCGGCCATCGGCGAGTACGACAAGGCGCTCGATTATTTTCTCCAGGCCAGGGCCGTGGACGACATGATCATCGACCAGGTGCTGGGCTTTGGATCGGAAAAACGCAAGACACGGTTTTTATCCCGCAGGATGGACAGCCTGCACAGCCTGCTGGGACTGGTCAGCCGGCATCTTTCCGACGATCCCGAGGCCGTGCGCCACGCTTATGAGGCCTGGGTGAGATGGAAGGGGGCGAGGCTTCTGGCCGAACAGCGTTACCATGAGGCCCTGCTCCACAAGGGCGATCCCGGAGCCATGGAGGCTTTTCAAAAACTGACCGGAATCAGGGAAAGGCTCTCCGGCCTTGTCTTCGCCGGTCCGGGGGAGCAGGGGGTGCGGGAGCATCGCCTGGAAATCGCTGGCCTCATGGCCGTCAAGGAGAGGCTGGAGGCCCGACTGAGCAGGCTGAGCCGGGCCTATGCCGTGGAGCGGGACCCCGCCACGGCAACCCTGGAGAACATCGCCGCCCACCTGCCCGAGGGCTCCGCCCTGGTGGAGTTCGCCACCGTGTTCATGCCGGACTTCAGCGCGTTCCGGGATACCCGGTCCTGGAAGGACGCGCATCACCTGGCCTTCGTTGTGACCGGCCCGGATCCGGCGCGGGTGCGTCTGGTGGACCTGGGCGAGACCGAGGCCGTGGACGCGGCCGTGTACCGGTTGAAAAAAGCGTGCACCCGCACGGGGACGCGGGACAGCGCCGAGGTGAGACGCCTCGCGCAAACGGCCTGGGATCTCGTTGTCGCCCCGCTGGGCCTGAAACCGTCCGCCCTCAAACGGCTGTACGTGGCGCCTGACGGCAGGTTGTTTCTGATTCCGTTTGAAGTCTTCATGGATCCGGAAGGCAGATACCTGGTGGAGCGGACCACGGTGAACTACGTGACTTCGGGCCGTGAGCTTTCCGTTTTCGGAACCCGGCCCGACGCCACTGGGCGGGCGGTTCTCATGGGCGACCCTGATTTCAACCTTGGGGAAAGGGGCCGGACCCTGGCGCTCGAGGAACTGGGGTTGCCCTCTCCGGCAAGGGAAGCCATGCGGGGCGTCACCGGCGTGCGGCATTTCAGGCGGCTGCCGGAAACCGCCCGGGAGGTGGCCGCCATCCGGGACATTCTGGGCCCGGAAAATTCCGTGACCTACACCGGACCCCATGCCCTGGAGGAGGTCCTCCATGATATGGAGCGAGCCCCCCGCATCCTGCATCTCGCCACCCACGGTTTCTTCCTGCGGGACGTCCCGGCGGAATCCGGGGACCAGCCGGGATTCCGGGGCATTGTCCAGCCCCTGGCGCGCCCCCGTCGGCTGCCGGACGTGGAGAATCCGCTGTTGCGTTCGGGTTTCGCCCTGGCCGGGGCCAACAATGCCGTGGACAGCGGGGATTCGGGCGGAGGGTCCGGACTGGTCACCTCGGAGGAGATACTGGGGCTGTCCCTGTACGGCACCAACATGGTCGTCCTGTCCGCTTGCGAAACCGGGCTGGGCGCCATCCTCAACGGACAGGGCGTCTTCGGGCTGCAGAGCGCCTTTCGCCAGGCCGGGGCCAAAAGCCTGGTGATGAGCATGTGGGAGGTACCGGACCTGGAAACCCGGGAACTGATGGTGGATTTTCACAAAAACGCGGCAAGCGGCAACATGGACAGGTGCGAGGCGTTACGCCGGGCGGCCCTGGAGGCAATGGAGACCGCGCGAAACCGCTATGGCTTCGCCCATCCCCTTTACTGGGGCGCCTTCGTGTTCATGGGCGAGCCCTGACCGACCCGGCCTGATACCGACCGGAATCGAACGCATGGCCGTGTCGGCCAAGCCATGAGCCTGGGCGTCGTGCCGGGGTACGCCTTGGCCCACGGCGGTTTTACCGCACGAAATCCCCCGCCGGGTTGGCTTCGGCCAGGGTTACCTGGATGGTGGAGCCGGTGACCTGGTCCACGTGCACGGAGATGCCGTCCAAGTCCATGGTCGCCAGCCTGTCGGCCAGGGCCGGGATGTCGCCCGAGAATTCCAGTTCCAAAGAGGCCTGCATGCCCGTGGTCCCCGCGGGAATCACCCGGCTGATCCCCTCCATGCCGGCCAGGGCGTTGCGCAGGGCGATGTACCTGGAGTAGGGGCGGGTGCCGCGGACTTCCAACAGTACCCGCGCCGGCTTCCGCCCGGTATCCTTCCATGCGCCGGAGAGGCGGCCGGCAAGCTGTTCAGCCGCGTTTCGCGCGGCCTGCTCCATGGCCTCCACGTCCGAGGCGGCCTGGCCCTCGGCCGATACCCTGGCCAGCACGTCCCCGTTTTCACTGCGCACGGCCACCAGTTCCACGGCCCCCGTAAACGTCCGCACCCCCTCCGGACCGGCCTGGTCCGACGGCCCGGTCACCGCTTCGCCAAAGACGGTGATTTCGGCGTCCGCCCCGCGCCCCAGTTCGGCAGCGCCCTCCGGGGATATGGGGGCGCCCTCGAATCCGGGAGAGGACACGGCATCCTGTACGGTGGAGGCGCCCTCGACCCTGGTATAACCATGCGCCTCCATGGCGCTTGACAGGGCGTCCGTGGCGGGGTAACCGATTCCAGGAGACGTGGCGCCCGCCCACCACGGCACCGGTTCGGCGCGATCCGCGGTTTTTTCGTTCAACAGGTACAGGATGCCCGGCAGTGGCGCCCTTTTCTCCAGCAGTCCGGCCCGCTTGAGCCGGAGCCGCAGCGCTTCCGCGCCCACGGTCACTTTCGCGGCGATCACCAGGATCTTGTCCGAACGATGTTCGGCCAACACCCGGTAGTTCCGCACGTGGTCCCCGGCCCCGTCAAAGACAATGGAGCTCACCTGTTCAAACACGTCCACCACGTCATCCAGGGACAGGATATCCAACACGACCTGTCCCACGGCGCGCTCGAACGCACCGGCCAGCGCGTTGTCCCTCGCCGCCTGCACGTTTTCCTGATATATTCTGGAGGAGGAGAACACCTCCACGGTCCTGTCCGCCATGGTCGCGTTTGCCGATGAGGGCATCACGAAGGCGGTGGCGAGAAACAAAACGGCAACGCATACGGAACATGACTTGATGGCTCGCACTGCAATCCTCGTTTCAAATGTTTTCGTAACAGCCTGTTGAAAAAGACGATCCGCGGCGTTGTGATTCGCACCTCGTCGGTGCGCCGTACGCCAGGTACGCCAACCTCCCCGGAATTCGCGCGCCTTGCATCTCATCGTTTTTAACCAGGCTGTGAAGCCCGGGTTTTTCAACGGACCGGTAAGCAAACGGATTTTGACGGGCCGGCGGACCCGTACCCGGCAAATTCTATAGCGCAACCAGGAAAAAAGGAAAAGTCCGGATTTTCAGGAGCGGCCGACGGGGCTCGGCGTCCGGTCCTCTTGAGTTCCAGGGACTCCATTTGAAAAAGGTCCGCCCCGTGCCAGCATGGGGTCCGGCGCGAAATCCGGAGGAATCGTCCATGCCCATGTTTTCCGCGATCATACCCGTATACAACCGCGAGTGGTGCATTGCCCGGGCCGTGGAGTCCGTGCTCGCCCAGACCCATCCGGATTTCGAGTGCGTGGTCGTGGACGACGGTTCCACGGACGCGACCGCCGACGTGCTGGCCGGATTCGAGGGCATAACCGTGGTCAGCCAGCCAAACCGGGGGGTCTCCTCGGCGCGCAACGCCGGAGCCCGGGCTGCCTCGGGCCGGTATCTCGCTTTTTTGGATTCCGATGACTGGTGGCTGCCGGAAAAGCTGGCGGCCCAGGCCCGCTATTTCGAGGCGAACCCTGATTCGCTCATCTGCCAGTGCCAGGAAACCTGGTACCGCAACGGCAAAAGGCGCAATCCGAAACGCAGGCATGAGAAACCGGCCGGCGACATCTTCGAACGGTCCCTGGAACTTTGTCTTGTCAGCCCGTCCGCGGTCGCCATGCACAGGGACCTGTTCCATGCGGTAGGGGGCTTTGACGAATCGTTGCCCGCCTGCGAGGACTATGACCTCTGGTTGCGCGTCGGCGCGCGGCACCCCGTGGGACTGGTTGACGAGGCCCTTGTGGTCAGGACCGGGGGGCATCAGGACCAGCTTTCCGCCCTGCCCGGTCTGGACGCATGGAGGGTGGCCGCCCTGGTCAAGCTGCTGGAAGACGGCGGACTCGGCCCCCGGCGGCACGGGATGGCCGTCCGCGTCCTGAAAAGAAAATGCGCCGTCTATGCCGGAGGTTGTGAAAAACGGGGGAGGCATGAGGAGGCCGCGCGGTACCGCGAACTCGCGTCCCGTTATTCGTCGGGAATATAGGTCTCCGGCGGCGCCATCCCGTACAGTTCTTCCCGGGTCACGGGCGGCAGGTCCACCGGAGTCCCCCGCGGACTCGTGATCATGTTTTCGCGCAGGTAGTCCACCGTGTTTTCCACCATGGACAGATACCGTTCTTCCCGGGCGTAGTCGAAGTCACCCTCGTTGATGAACTGCCTGCGCAGGCTCAGCACCTCCCGGGTTCTTTCCGCCCAGAAGAGGAAGTCCCTGGTCCGGGGCTTCACCGTTTTCCGGAGCTTCAACCTCTGGCGCATGATGTTTTCAAGGTCATCGAGCTTTTTGAGGGTCACGTTATCGATGCGGAAGGTGAGCAGTTGCATCTGTCTGGCCCTGATCTCGCCCGGGCTTTCCCTCCGGACCTCTTCGGGCCAGAGCAGGACGGCCACGGTGACCACGCAGACCACCGCGAGGACCGCGTAAACGTACGGGGCAAGCCAGTGGTCGCTCAGCCGTTTTCTGGCGAACCTCTGTCTGGCCTCTTCGCGGGCCTGGATCTGCTCCTCCTCCCGCAACTGGGCGAACTTCGGCATGACCACGCCGCAGTAGATGCATTCGAAGGTTTCGTCCTGGTACCTGTGGCACTTCGGGCATTGCATTCAAAAGGCTCCTTGGTCCGACCCCGCGGGGACAGTGATTGGACCACAGTATAGCCCAACGGCGAGGGTTTTGAAAGCATCGGGAATGTTTCCGCGGTTTGCCTTGCGTGGCCTGCCGGAGGTATTACCGTGTAAGTGGTACAAGTGTTCTAGAGGGACTCGGGCGTCGGCCGTCGTGCTGAAAACTGCTTTCTGCTGTGACGGATTTCATAGTGAAACTCCCGGCTTTCGTTATAGACTCAAGTGATGTCAAATCCGGCGGGATTCTTTTCAGCCTGCCTTCGGAGGCCCCCCAGATGCGAAATATGATACCGGCCGCCACAGCGGTCCTGCTGGCCGCCGTGTTGCTTCTTCCCGGGCCCGCGTTTTCGGGTTTTTACACCTATGAGGACGAAAACGGCCATACCTACTACGTTGACAGCGTGGAAAAGATTCCTTCGCGGTACCGCTCCAACACCAAGGCCCACCAGGCGCGACATGAAAGGGACCTTTTCGTTTCCGAGCCCGTGAGCCCGCCGGACCGGGACAGCGTGCGGGACCTGGAAAGGCTGCGGGAAATCCAGCGTGAACTCATCGACAGTCGCAGGAAGAGGGCGCGCAGCCGACGGGGCAGTGAGGTCGGGGCGGTGATGGCCAACAACCAGGTGATCGTTCCCGTTGTGCTCACCTACGGAGGCAAAACGGTCAACGGCCGGATGCTGCTGGACACGGGGGCCAATGGTACGCTGTTGCACGACGATTTCGCGGAGCGGCTTGGCCTTTCCGTCCGGGGAGGTTATCAGGCCGCCACGGCCGGAGGCGGCAGGATTCACGTGAGTGCGGCCCGGGTGGACGAGATCAGCGTGGGCTCAAGGTCCCTGTCCGACTATCCGGTGATGGTGGTGGAGTACCAGGGAGCGGGACCTGGTTTCGACGGCCTTCTCGGCATGAGCTTTCTGCGTCATTTCCCGCACACAGTGGATTACAGGAAGGGGACCATAACCTGGAATGACTGATACGGACCGGACAGCCGGGGGCATGACGACCTACGACCTGCACTATCATCCCAACATCCACGGGCTGGGCAAGGGGGCGCGCGACGCGCGGCTGGCCCGGCACCGGCAGTGGCTGAAGAGGGCGGAGGTGGACGTGCTGGCGTGCACCGAGCATTCCTACAAGCGGCCGCGGGAGTCCTTTCTCCGCCTCAGGGAGGCCTGCGAGGGCCTTCACACCGTCATCATCCCCGGTATGGAGTGCATCTCCAGGGAGGGAGTCGACCTCATCTATCTCTATGAGGACGAACACCTCCTGGAGCGGGCGCGAAGGACGTTCACCGCCTATTCCTGGAAGGTGGAGGACGCGGGGTTGCTGGCCGGCGACACCAACGGCATCCTCATGGTGCCCCACCCCTTCGGCCTGGGCTCGGCCTGCGCCGGCAACATCCTGTCCCCGCAACGCTACGCCGCCCTGCTGTCGGTAGCCGATTACGTGGAGGTCCACAACGGGGCATCCCTGGCCGGCGCCCTGCTTCTCAAAAAGGCGCCCCGCAAGATGCTTCCCCGCGTTTCGGGCCGGTGCTCCCAGAATACGGTCCTGCCCGGCCATTTGCGCGGAAAGGGGCTGGGCTGGTCCATCGGCTCGGACGCCCACTTTCCGGGTGAGCAATACGTGGTGGGGGGCGTGCGGCCCGGCTACCGGGATGAGAGCCATTTCCAGGCGCTCCGGCGCAGACTGCGTTTCGAGCCCGTGTGGGTGAGGACCCCGGCGGACCGCACCTCGGTCCATCTTCTTTCCGTGGTGATGTCCGGCCAGTGCGCCGCCAGGGAAGGCGTCGCAAAGAGGCTGGGAGTCAAACGCCGTCAGGCCGGGAACGGAGCCGGAGGCCCGGGGCGCTTCGCCAGGTGGGCGATCGCCTCCCTTCCCGGCTGACTTCCTTGCCTCCGCACCACCTGAGACCGCTCACGGATTCAGGTTTTCAGTCAGTTGGGGCGTTGCCTGTGCGTTTTTCTGGGCTTCTTTCGCAGGTGCTTCTTTCGCAGTATCCTTTCCCTGCCCCTGGCAATCATCTGTTTTTGCTGATCAAGGCGTTGCTTCAGTGTTTCCCGATAACGGACAATGGCGTTGTGGGCGAGTATGTAGGCGAGGACCGCCGCGGGAAGACCGACCACCACGCCGCCGATAAAGAGGACGAGGAAAACCTCGGGGGCGCGTTGCAACAGGTCCACGACGACCAGGCCTCCGGCTTCCTGCTCGAGGGGATAATTGTTCCCGAGGCCGTACACGCGGGAGCCCACCCGGTAGGTGAGACTGTACAGGAAAGGTGCGGTCAGGGGGTTGGATATCCATACTCCCAGTGCCGCGGAGATTTTGTTCCACTTGAGCAGGGCGGCAAGGAATACCACGATGATCATCTGCGCGCCCAGGGTCGGCGAAAAGCCGACGAACACGCCCAGGGCGAGTCCAAGGGCGATTTCCACGGGATTGCCGCGAATCTTGACGAAACGGTAATACGCGTTTTTCAAAATGGCGAACATGAACTTCCCTTGCCGCGGTGCTCCTGGCTCATGACCCGGTCCGCCGCCGGCGCCATGCCGTGCAATGGTGGCGGGACCGGGCCGCGAGGCAGGAAATAGCAGGGACCGGCACGCAAGACAAGGGAAATCCAGGCGGGTACACTGCAACACGCCGGTCCACGCCGTTTCCCATCACCTGGCGGAAAGGCGCTTTTACCTCTGACACGCAAGACGGGCGGGTCGGGGTGCGAACGGCGCCGGCTTTTTTTCGGCCACGCGGGAGAACAGTTCCTCGCAATATGCGCAGGCTCCGCAGTCGCGGGAACACGTTTCCAGCCTGTCCGCGAAATCCTCCGGGATCCCCTGGTTGTCGACGTGGTAGTGGGCGGCCAGCCAGTCCATGCTGTCGGTGAGATCCAGCAGGTTCCCCTCGTAGCGCCCCTTCATGTAGGCCGTGACACACCGTTTCAGGAATTCGGGCCCAAGGGTCCTGCCCGCCACTTTGACCACGTCCGCCACCCCCTCGTACCGCGCCACGTCCTCGGGACGTATGAGCGGGGACGCGAACATCCTGTGCGGTTTTTCAACAAGCACCCTCATGCAACCGAACAGACGGTTGGCTTCGTGCGTGGCGTCGGGCGCGAGGCCTGTGTTGGCGAACGATATGTGTGCGTCGTGGGCCGGCTTGTAGGGGCACTGGTACAGGCATCCCTCGTTGGCCAGCACCTCCAGACGGACCCCGGGAAGAATCTTTCCGCACTGCCCGGCCATCTCCCGAAGCCCGGACGGATCACGGTTCAGCCCCCTGTCCACGGTGATCTTGTCCGGGGGGAGGAACGCGGTGCCCGCCACGAGGTCCGCCAACGCCCTCACCTTGTCCCCGGAATCGGGCAGAAAGTTCACGCTGGGCACGGCATGCAACAGGCCACACACCCGGGGGGAAGCGTCGGACAGGGCATTCAGGAAATAGGCGTCGCCGAAGACCACGCCGGTGAGCCCGGCCCGGTCGACCAGCGTTTCCAGGCGGCCCGCCAGGTCCCGGAGCGCGGCGGTGTCCGTGTATACGGACGGGTCGTGAAAGCGGGTGTTGGCCAGCGCGTATTTGTGGGGTACGGGTACCCGCGCCAGGAGTTTCGACAGCCTCGAGAGGTTCACGGAATCAAAACGCAAGCGTGCGTCCCCGGCCACAGGTCCGTGGAGACTGAGGTAACAGGAATCGAGGTGCCCGGCGTGTTCACGAAGAAATGCGGCGTAGGATTCGTCGGGGACAAAGGGAACGTTCAATGGAATCATGGCGACAACCCGGTCCTCCGCCGGCCCTCCAATGGAGAAGATCCTCATGTTGAATACCGCCCCAATCCGTGGCGAAACTTTTGAAAACCCATGAAAAGCCTTGTCATACCGGCTTCTCGTACGTTTTTGCCACGGCTTCGGGTAACAACCCGTTGAAATACGACGGGATGCAAGGCGCGCGAATTTCTATGAGCAAGGCGTACTTGCAGTACCTCGGGGATCGCGTTTTTCAACCGGCTGGCAAAGAATAACAACACATGGGCAAGGATGCAATCAGACTTCACCAATGGCGGGACGGATTCATTTTTTTCCGGGAACGGGCGACGGGGCGCCTTTTGGTCAACGATTGTCGGATGTATCGAAAGTGGCCAAAATCAGGGTTTTGCCTTTTTGCCTTTGATGTTTTTTTAAGTACATGATATGTTTCCTTATTGGACAACTGAAGCCATACTGGCAGCATCGGGCCGCCCCTCCCCGGGGAAGAGCGGGCCGCACCGATTCGATATGCGGAGACACCCGGTTTTGCAGGCGCCAGGACGTTTGAGTACGGTGCGCTGACCCCGCGTGGCGCGGGAAAGCCGGACACGGAGGTAATCGTGGGTAACGACATTGTTTTGGATGACGCCGCCGAAGAACTGTTTCGGGAGTTGGGCGGCACCGACGGCCGCACCACGGGTGGCGGTTTCGACACTTCGGGGCTTGCGGAGACCCTTCACGAGCAGGACAGGAAGATCGATCCGTGGCGGCTTCTGCTGGTCCAGTTTTCCTGCGACATTGCCACATTCATCGAGGCGTGGCGAAAGGGCAACCTGCGGGAAGCCGAGGAATCCGTCAAGAAGCTGGACGTTGCCATCGGAAAGCTCAACAAGATGCCGGACCACGACGGCCGGGTTCTCATCCGTCACCAGGGGCGCGGGATTCCGGGCGAGGGCCGCGCGGCCATGGACTACGACTACTCGGTCATGTTCGGGCCCATATACGTTGACATTCCGGTGATTCGCGCCATGGCGGCCCGGATCGGATACTCCGCCTCCGAATATCCCGGCGAATTCACCCGTGCGCTGGACTCCCTGGCGGAGGCCAACATCTGCTCCATCTTTTTGCGCGTACAGGAGCAGACCCGGGAATACCACGCACAGATGGGCAAGGCCTTTACCGCGCTGGGCCCGTTCATTCGTCTTTTGTCCTCCGAGGCCACAATGGCCAAATACGGGGGCAGGGACGGCAAGAAACTGCCGGTGGTGTACGACGAATTCGAGCAGCCCGATCCCAACCTGACCCTCATGGCGTCGGTGAACAAGCAGAAGCGCTCGGACGTGCAGGCCCTGGTGGGCAAGCTCAATGCCATGCGCAACAAGCCGGAACTCAAGCAAAACATGGAGTCGTTCCCCACGGCCTTTGATTCCATCTTCGCGTTCAAGAAACTGAGGGAGCAACTCAACCGGCCTCTCATCGAGGTCAACAATGTCCGCTGGCTGGTAGCGTACACGGACAAGGATTCGCTGAACCGGGAGCAGGCCGCCATGACCCGGTTCGCCCTTAGGGTCTTCGGAAAGGACGACCTGCGTCTGGCGAGGCTTCTGGACACACTGTACGCCATGGACTTCAAGTTTGAATCGGCCTACCAGATAGCGGACCGCCTGGGGCTTGCCACCCAGCTCATGAAGGTGATCGAAGGCAAGGCCGGGCCCGAACATCCGCTGCTCAAGCACCTTCTGAACAAGATCGCCGCCCGCCTGGACCGTGTACCGGACGACGTTCTGGAGAACCTGACGGTCTCCGGGAACGAAGCCAAGGCCCGCATCGGCGCCGAGGACACCATTCGGAAGGACCTGTCTCCCAGGCTCATTGAACTGCTCGAATTCTACCGGCAGCGGGCGGTGACCCGCAACAAGGTCAAGTCCATGCTCCGCCAGCGGGGACAGTTTACGGACGATGACTACAGGGTCATGGCCCGGGACTTCGGAATCGCGGAACAGGAAGCCCGGGACCTGGTGGACCTGCTCAAGAACTGTTTCGATCCGGCCGGGCATTTTCTGCGGCGGTCCTTCGAGAAAAAGATCCCGGAATTCTGCAAGCATGAGGACAAGGTATTCGAATTCCTGTGGCATTTTTTGAAGGAGCACATGCACAGTCACGAGCGGATCGGCTTTCTGAACTCGCTCAAGGTCATGATCGACCGCATGAAACAGACCCAGCGGGGCCTGGAAGTGCTTTTGCAGGATTTCTCCCATGATCCGGAGCGGGTCACCTTCTCGGACCGGAACGCCCTCATGCTGTGCAACGCCCTGTTGCGCAGCTTCAACAAGGAACTGCACCAGGACATCGAAATGACTCCCGAGGAGGTCCTCAAGGTCCGGGCGGGCCTGGACCAGGAGGCAGTGGCCTTTGCCCGGGATCTGATGGATGGTCAGAAGGAAAAATACTACATCAAGTTCCGCACCATCCACCGGGAGTTGAAGCGGTCCCTGGGCGGCGGCGGGAGCGACACCATGCCCGTGCGTTATGTGATGACCCTGGAGCGGGAGGCGTACATGCTCTTCGCCCTGGTGGGAGGCGTGACGGGACGGGCCATTTTGCGAAGCGGGCTCAACGAGTATGGAGATCCGGAGGCGGACATATACCATCACTCGGGCAGCGGGGAACAGTTGAACTGGCTGGTGCAGATTCTCCAGGTCCTGATAAGGGCCATAGGCCGGGTGGGTGAGAAGGAAGACATTCAGACGTTGCGGGAAATCCGGCCCCGGGAAATGCGCTTTTTCAACCTGGCCAAGGACCAGAGACACGTGGATCAGGTTCGCAGGATGTACAGATGGATGGACGCTTCGGAGGAAGAACTCAAGGAACGGTACAACGACTGAGGCTTCGCGATGTTTCGTCCGATCGGCACGAAAGTGTCAGGTATGGCATGAGGATGTGATCCGTTTTGCTGCATGGTTGTGACCTGGTTCATTGCCCCGGCCACGGGGGAGGTGTAGTGTGTGAGTCAAGGGATTGCGATTTTCACTCCCCCGTGCTTTCGACGGCGTAACCCGGCATGCGCGAGTCGAGAGCCGAAAATCGCGCCGCGTGGAGGGCATGTGTTCCCGGATGCCCATACCGGAACATGTCAGTCTCCCCCGTGCCCCCCGCAAATTCCCGAAACCCGGGCGCCCGTCAGTCCCTTCCCATGGCGCCCGGGTTTTCCTTTTGCTGGACGGCGCGCCCATACCTCGTTTCTTTGTCGTGACATGGCGGTCGCGCGTCTTCCCATGGAAAGGAGATACCATGAGCAATCACGGACGACCGGTCAAATCGGGCATCGCGGCCCTGGCCGCCTGCCTGTTGATGCTGTTCCATACCGCGCCATGCAGGGCCCAGGTCGGTGACCCGGACTCCGGGCAGGGATTTGCACCCAATCCCTTCCAGCCGGTTTACGCGGAGGAGAAAGCCGCTTCTCCGGCCGCCGAGCCGGTCGACCGCAAGCCTCCTGATTCTGGTGCGATCATCGTCGACATTCGCGGTGACAACCCACTGCAACGCTGGGACCTGGGGCGCATGCGGCTGCTGTCGGTAATGCGGGCCGAAAGGGAACTCATCGCCCTGGTGGAGACTCCGGACGGAAAGCCGCACGTGTTGCGGCGGGGGCAGTCCGTGGGCAATCGGGGAGGCCGGGTGGTGGAGATCACTCTTGACATGGTTCGGGTTGGGGAGCCGGCAAGGCTGCCCGACGGCAGGATCGTTGTGGAAGACAGGACCCTGGTTCCCGACGATGCGGGCGGTTGATTCGCGCCGCACCCTTCGGGGTGGGCATGGCGGCGGCTCAAGGAGGTGACGGCGCAGCCAACACGGTCATGCGTTCGATTGCGACCGGCATCACCCCATCCTCTCGATTTCCTCGATGGCCTTGTCCAGACGCTTTTCCGAAACGGGGTGCGCGGTCTTGAGGTTCTGTGCGAACAGGGAGACCTTGAACTCCTCGATCATCCAGAACAGATCCTCCACGGCGCGGCGCTTCCTGCCGCTGGTTTCCCTTCCGAGGCCGGCCACCAGCTGCTTGAGCTTTTCCGTGTAGCGCGCCACCACCTCTGCGCGCGCCCTGTCCCGTTCCAGGTCCACCACGCCCTTTTCCGCGCGAATGGCCACGGCGTCCAGGTAGCGGGCCACGTGCCGCAACCGTTCGTTTCCGTACAATGAGACGAAGGTCTTTGGCACAAGCTGCGCCAGCTGGTTGCGCAGGCCGGACAGAAAGGACAGTACCCGCCGGTTGTCGGCGCTGGCGCGCTCCAGCCTGTCCACGACCTCCCGGGCCTGGTGGTACTCGCGCAGCACCAGCCGGACCCTGTCCATCTTCCTCGCGCCCTCGTCCAGCATGCGCGGCGCCTGCTTGTGGGCATGGGCCAGAAAGTCTTCCCGGTTTCGCACGTTTTCGCAAAACAGCTCGCACCAGACCTTTTCGAACGCGGCTTGCTCAAGGGCCTTTGCGCCACCATGGTATACGGCCAGCTTCGCGTCGTCCCCGGCAAGGTCCATGCGCCGGCGAAGCTGGCGCGCGTGGCTGCCGAAATGGTGGCGATACAGTTCGGCGACACCCTTTTCGTGCATGCGCCGGGCCTTTTCCGGATCCAGTTCCACGCGGATGGCGACCCCGCCGTCCTCGGGGTTCAGGGCCAGGTACGCCAGGGCGCTGTCCTTCCTGTTCGGGTGGATGGGCACGGATTCGGGCAACTCGCCGAAGTCCCACTCCATGAGGCCGTTGCGCTCCCATTTTTCCCTGACGTCCTCCGCCATGCCAGCGGGGGTTTTCGGGGAGGGAACCCGGCTAAGCAACGCGGGATCGCGTCCCGCCGCCACCTCCCTGCCGTTGGGCGCCAGGATGGCGACGCGGGTGCGAAGGTGGTCCTCGATCTGCTCGAGCGGCCACGCTGAGTGCGGCACGTTCATCCGGTACTTTTCGTGCAGCACCCGGGACAGCTCCCCGGTGAGGGAGCCCGCCGTCGGGTCCAGCTCGGGCAGCAGCTTCTCCACGGTGTCGTTCACGGGCACCAGGCGCTTGCGGTACTGCTTGGGAAGGCCCTTGACCAGCGCGGCCACCTTGTCCCGCAACAGGCCGGGCACCACCCATTCCAGGCACGCCGGGTCCACGGTGCCGGCCAACTGCTGGGGAATGCGCACGGTGACGCCGTCCGCGGGCGAACCCGGGTCGAAGCAGTACCGCAACGGGAACTCGTTGCCGGAGATACGCGCCTTTTTGGGGAAGCGAGACAAGCGGGCCGCGTCCGGCGCCGTGGCCATGACGTCGTGAGGCTCCATGCGCAAAAACGCGTCCGAGCCCTTTTTTTTGATCAGGCTTTTGAGCGTCGCCACGCTGTACACCCGGGGAAGGCGGGATTCGTAGAATTGAACCTGCGCCTCCTCCCCCAGGAGGAGGTCACGCCGGCGCAGCCGGTCCTCGTATTCGGCCACCCGCGCCACCACGTCGCGGTTGTGCACCAGAAAGGGGATGCGCTCGGTCAACCCGCCCTCCACCAGGGCGGCCTGGATGAACACCCGGGTCGCCTCGTCCGGGTCGATATTGCCGTAGGACACCCGCCTGCCCGAGGCGACGGGCAGACCGTACAGGCTCACGTGCTCGGTGGCCACCACTTCGCCGCGTTTCTTGTCGAACCTGGGCTCCGTGTAGTGGTAACGGCACAGGTGCCCGCCCAGCTCCTCCAGCCAGTCCGGGTCGATGTTGGCGGCCACCCGGGCATACAGCCGCGTCGTCTGCACGATTTCGGCGGCGACGATCCACCGGCCCCCCCTGTTGTAGAGGCCCGATCCGGGGAAGATCACGGCTTCCCTGCCCCGCGCCGCCTGGTACACGTTTTTCTCCTTCTGCATGGCGATGTTGGACAGGTAGCCGGCGACCACGGCGCGATGCACGGCCGCCTGGGCGGGAGTGTCGGCATCCGGGCCGACTTCGCCAACGGATTCGGGCCTGCCCAGGTCGGATTTTTTGATCAGCCCCTCTTCCTCCAGGATGGTGGCGATCTGGTCGTGCACGTCCCGCCACTCCCGCATGCGGCGGTAGTTCAGAAACTTTTCCCTGGCGAACTTGCGCATCCGGTTCTGGGAGCCCACCGTCTTGAGGCGCCGGTGCCAGGCGCGCCACAGGTTGATGACCGTGGAGAAGTCCGACGCCCTGTCCCTCCATTCGGCATGAGCCTGGTCCGCGGCGGTTTCCTTTTCCGAGGGACGTTCGCGGGGGTCCATGATGGAGAGAAAGGCCGCCAGGACCACGGCAGCGGGCAGACAGCCCTCGGAGCGGGCAGCCATGAGGATGCGGGAGATGCGCGGGTCCAGGGGCATGCGGGCCATGGTGCGGCCCATTTCCGTGAGGGCGTGGCGTCCGTTGGCCGTTGTTTTTCCCTTGCCGCACGCTCCGGTCTCCTCGATGGCTCCCAGTTCCAGCAGCATCTGCTGGCCGTCATGGATGGCCTTGGGATTGGGCGGGTCCACGAACCCGAATTTCGCGGGATCGCCCAGGCGCAGGGAGATCATCCTGAGGATGACCTCGGCCAGGTTGGCCCGCAAAATCTCCGGAGGAGTAAACAGAGGCCGGTTCTCGTAGTCCTCCTCGCTGAACAGGCGGATGCACACCCCGTCCTGCACGCGGCCGCAGCGGCCCTTTCGCTGGTCCGCGCTGGACCGGCTCACCGGTGTGATGGGCAGGCTGGTGGTTCGGGTGCGCGGGCTGTACCGGGACACCCTGGCAAGCCCGGTGTCCACCACGTAACGGATTCCGGGGATGGTCACGGACGTCTCCGCCACGTTGGTGGACACCACGATCTTGATGCCCGTGACCGGGTCGAACACCCGCGACTGCTCCTTTGCCGTGAGCCGGGCGAACAGGGGCATGACGTGGGCGTCGGGCCACTGCCGGCCCTCCAGCAGCTCGCAGGTTTCGCGAATGTCCGCCTCGGTGGGCATGAACACCAGGATGTCGCCGAACTTGCCGTGTTTGCCGGCCATGATGTCGGACACGACGGCCGCCGCGTGCTCGGTGTAGCTGTAGTCGTCCGCCGCGTCCGGGTCCGACGGGTCATACACCACGTCCACGGGATACGTGCGGCCTGAAACCTCGATTACCGGGGCCTCGAAGGCCCTGGCGAACTTCTCCGTGTCCAGGGTGGCGGAGGTGATGACCAGGGACAGGTCCGGCCGTTTGTCCACCAGGCGCTTGAGAATGCCCAGGGTGAAGTCGATGTTCAGGCTGCGTTCGTGGGCCTCGTCCACGATGATGGTGTCGTACCGGTTGAGCCACGGGTCGCCCTGGGTTTCGGCCAGCAGGATGCCGTCGGTCATGATCCTGACGTGGGGGTCGGGGCGGCCCTTTTCCGTGAACCGTATCTTGTAGCCCACCGCGTCGCCGGGTTCCTGGCCCATCTCCTCGGCGATGCGTTTGGCCACGGTCACCGCCGCCACGCGCCGGGGCTGGGTGCAGGCCACCACGCCCCGTGCTCCGCGCCCGGCTTCCAGGCACATCTTGGGTATCTGGGTGGTCTTGCCCGAGCCGGTCTCGCCGGTGATGACCACGACCCGATGTTTTTTGAGCGCCTCGACGATCTCGGGGCGTTTTTCCGTGATGGGCAGTTCCGGCGGATAGTCCAGGCGGGGCATGGTCTTTTGCCGATGCCGCACGGCCTTTGTCGAGGCATTGAACCGTTTGTGCACGGCGGCGTACAGCTTGTCGAATTCCGGGGTGTGCGCGTCCATGCGGGCAAGGCGGTTCATGTCCCGCCGCAGGGACTGGACGTCGCGGCACAGGACCTCGCCCATGCGGCCGCGCAGCTTTCTCGCCTTCTCCTTTTTGTCGGAGGGCTTGTCTTTTGCCGGGGATTTGATGGCTTGCGTTTTTTTGCGGGCGGGCCTTTTGGCGCCGGGCTTATTGGAAGGGGTGCATGCGGACGACTCCCCGCGGGCCGTTGACTTTTTCCGGGGGGCACCTCTTTTCCCGCCGTCATCGGTCCCTTTTTCCTTGCGCGCCCGTTTGTCAGGCCGGTTGTCCTGTCTCTCGGTCATCGTTCCAGTGCTGTCCCGGGCCGGAGGAATCCGGCCTCAAATACAAAAAGGGGCGCTCGCGCCCCTTGCGGTCAACCGCGTTGCTTCGCTTTTCTCCGCCCCGTCAGGGGCGGCGTCACCTCACTACCCGGTACGACCCTTCCAGCAGGTGGCGCTGGCGGGCGGCCTTGCGGTACTCGAAGTAGTGGTTGATCACCTTGGCCACGTACTCCTCGGTCTCCCTGATGGGCGGAATGCTCCGGTACCTGGCCACGGTTGTGGGCCCGGCGTTGTAGGCGGCCAGCGCCAGGCGCAGGTTGCCGTCGAACCGGTCTATCATGGAACGCAGGTAGCTCGCGCCGCCCAGTATGCTCTGCCTGGGGTCGAACGGGTCGGTGATGCCCAGACGGGGGTAATTCTCCGGCATGATCTGCATGAGCCCCTTGGCCCCCTTGTGGGAAACCGCCGAAGCGTCGAAGTTCGATTCCACCCGAATCATGGCCTTGATGAGGTTTTCATCCAGGCCGTGAATGGCCGACGCCTCCCGGATGTAGTAGTCGTATCCGCCATGGGGCCGAAGCGCGCGGGTTTCTCCCCGGACCGTGTGTCGGGCGGGACGCCGCTTGTTCATCCCCTCCCTGATGTAGAGCTGGTAACGGGAGTCCAGCTTCTGATTGGAGAAGTGCTCCACTCCGTCCTTGTCCACGAACCGGTATATGTCCGCCCGGACGGATGGCGCGCCCAGCAGCACGGAGGCGAAAAGGACCGCCATGGCCAGGGTCAGCCTGTTGTGGAGTCTTCGGTGTCGCACGTTGCCTTGTTCCGGGCGTCGGGCCGCGGGGCCGGATTGTTCATTCGCCGTTTTTTGCAGTATTGCGCAAAAGCTCCTTGAGCTTTTCGTGGTCGGACTTGTTGATCCTTGTGAACTTCACGCCCATTCCGCGGGGCCTGCGTTCGGAGTCGTCGGTCTCCTTCCTGGCCCATGCCACCTCGGATTCGATCACCAGGGGCTCCCCTTGGCTGGGAATGTCCAGCTTGATGGTCAGGCGTTGGCCCTTTTCCAGGGGTTTGGGCGTCTTGATGAACAGGCCGTTGCCGGACACGTTGTGGGTGGTGGCCCGGACAAAGCTGTCCATGTCCTTGAACGTAAGGTTCAGGGCCTGGGGGATGCGGGGTTCCTGCCTCTGCTTGGGACCCCGGCCCGACAGGGTGTCCGTGGTATTCTTGAGCCGAACCACCAATGACCGCAGTATCTTCTGGAACGCGGAGGACAGGCGATTGTACTCCTCGTCCAGCATGTTGCGGTCCAGGATGCCCACGACCGAGTCACTCAATGCCGTGGCAGTGGCGGTACGCGGATTCTTGGTGAAAAAGGCCATGTCCCCGAAGATCTCGCCTTCGCGAAGCACCTCGACGACCACCTTCTCGCCGTTCACCATCTTCGACAGTTCCACGGCTCCGGATTCCACGACATATATCCAGTCCCCTGAACTGCCCTCCTCGAATATGATCTGCCCCGCCGAGTAATTCTCCTCGGCGCTGGTTTCGAATACCATGTCGGTGTCCTCTCCGGGTTGGAGGGTGAGCGATCCGCGCCCCGGCGTGCAAAAGCGGCGTCAGCTTTCGGCACGAAAATGGCGTCGTCGCATTTGTTCCAGTTGGCGGCGTTTGCCTTCCTCTGCATACCTGCGCAACAAAAACCGTTTGGCGAATCCGGGGTTGGAAAGGTAGACCCTGGTTGTTTCCAGAAAGGAATCCACCATTTCGTCGAGGACTTCCTGTTTTTCGCCCTCGTCGATGAATATTCTTTCCAGCTTCTTCTCGAATACCACGGGATCGCCCATGGCTTCGGCGATGTCCCCGGGAGTCGGCCCGGCGGCGTCCGTTCCATCCAGGACCCTGTGGGCCGGGACGGGGACACGCACCAGCAGGACCACATTCCAACGGTCTGAAGTTATTATAAAAGACTTGTCGAGCAAAGTCAATTCAAGACCGTTGTCCAGCCTTATGATATCGATCACTTCTTCATTGTCCGATTTGTTGTGCACAGAAATCTCTCCCACCACAACAGGTAGTCCTCGAATGGATCGCCCGGTTGGCTGTCCTTCGATCCACGGGGACGCACCCCGTGTCGCCTCGTACGGTGTCCACGGTTTGCCGGGGGATGGTGCGGGATTCTCGCCCACGCTGCGGTCCCCGGCGCGGGACCGTTCGGAAAGGAAACATGGGAATCGCCCGGAGATGTTTCCTCAAAAAGGATCGAACAGGGCCTCAATCCGTGTCGGATTTTAAAACAGCCAGAAACGCGGACTGGGGTATCTCGATGCTGCCCACCAGCTTCATGCGCTTCTTCCCCTTTTTCTGCTTTTCCAGCAATTTGCGCTTCCGCGAGATGTCGCCGCCGTAGCACTTGGCGGTGACGTCCTTGCGAAACGCGGAAATGGTGGACCGGGCAATGATCTGGCCACCGATGGCGCCCTGGATGGCCACCTTGAACATCTGCCTGGGTATCTCGTCCTTGAGTCTCTCGCAGGAGTGCAGGGCCCGCTCCCTGGCGCGATCCCGGTGCACCAGCTGGGCCAGGGCGTCCACCTTCTCACCGTTGATGAGGATGTCCACCTTGACGAGGTCGGACTCGCGGTAGTCCAGCATCTCCCAGTCGAACGAGCCGTATCCCTGGGTCACGCTCTTGAGCTTGTCGTAGAAGTCGTACACCACCTCGGCCAGCGGCATCTCGAATATCATCTCCATGCGATCGCTGGTGAGATACTGGTAGCTCTTGTTGACGCCCCGGCGGTCCAGGCACAGGCGCATGACCTGGCCCATGTACTTGTCCGGCACCATGATGCTGGCCTTGATGAAGGGCTCCTCGGTCACCTCGATGGTCGCCGGGTCCGGGTACAGGGCCGGGTTGTCGATGATCTCCGTCTCTCCGTCGGACATGGTCAGCCGGTACCGCACCGAGGGCGCGGTAAGGATGAGCGACAGGTCGTACTCGCGTTCCAGCCGCTCCTGCACCACCTCGAGGTGCAGCAGGCCCAGAAATCCGCAGCGAAACCCGAAGCCCAGTGCCGCGGACGTGTCCTTTTCGTACGTCAGCGCCGCGTCGTTGAGCTTCAGCTTTTCCAGCGCGGCGACCAGGTCCTCGTAGTCGTCCGTGGCCACCGGATAAATGGAGGAGAACACCACGGGCTTGGCTTCCCGAAATCCGGGCATGGGTTTGTCGCACGGCCTGTCCACGTGGGTGATTGTGTCGCCTGTGCGGGTGTCGGACACGGTCTTGATGCCGGCCAGCACGTAGCCGACGTCCCCGGCGGAGAGCTCCTTCTCGGGCTTTTTCACGATCTGGAAAATGCCCACCTCCTCCACCTTGTACTTGGCGTTGTTGGACATGAACCTGATGCGGTCGCCCGCCCTGATGCTGCCGTTCAACACCCGGAAGTGGACGACGGTGCCCCGAAACGGGTCGTAATGCGAGTCGAAGATCAAGGCCTCCAACGGCGCCTCCGGGTCGCCCCCGGGGGGAGGGAGACGGGTGACGATGGCCTCCAGAACCTCGTCTATGTTGATGCCGTCCTTGGCCGAGATGCACACCGCCGTCTCCGGATCCAGGCCCAGGTCCGTCTCGATCTCGCCCTTGACCCGTTCGATGTCCGCGCTGGGCAGGTCGATCTTGTTGATCACCGGGATGATCTCGAGGTCATGCTCCATGGCCAGGTACAGGTTGGCCAGGGTCTGGGCCTCCACGCCCTGGCTGGCGTCCACCAGCAAAAGAACCCCTTCGCAGGAAGCCAGCGCACGGGAAACCTCGTAGGTGAAATCCGCGTGGCCCGGCGTGTCGATCAGGTTCAACTCGTACATTTTGCCGTCCGCCGCCTTATAAGGCAGGCGGATGGTCTGGCTCTTGATGGTGATGCCCCGCTCCCGCTCGATGTCCATCGTGTCCAGGATCTGGTTCTTGAAGTCTCGCGCGGCGACCACGTCGGACTTCTGGATCAGACGGTCGGCAAGGGTCGACTTGCCATGGTCGATGTGGGCAATGATGGAAAAGTTGCGGATGTGTTCCATTGGGTGTTTCCGTTCGTCCTTTTTCCGGGCTTACCGGATTCGCGCCGCCAATAAAAAAGACCGGGACGCGGTCCCGGCATCGGCGTAAACTTCTGGTGTTTACGGGTTTTTCAATTTGCTGTCAATACCGTTCGGCGATGCCATTTTTTTGCTGTTTATTCCGGCCGGCACAGACCGTTACCATGCCAAATTCGCCAAAAACCCTCAAAAATAGGACTTTTTATATCCGGACTTTGAAATTGCAATCGTTTTCCCGTTGTGGTACCACGCAAACCGTTCCACGGACCATCGCGGCGGCCGGGATTCCATAGGAGTCTAAAGCGCAACTTTTTGGATTTGCAAGCATTTCATACAACCAGCCACCATGCGCACCACAACGGCTTCCGGTGCCATAATGTAATGCCGTTTTCGCACGACACAAGGAGGATGCCTCCCATGAGCCAGAACGCGGACGAAATCCGGTGCATCAACACCATCCGTACCCTTTCCATCGACGCCATCCAGAAGGCGAACTCGGGCCACCCCGGCGCGCCCATGGGCATGGCGCCCGTCGCGCACGTCCTGTTCAGCCACCATCTCAAGCACAACCCGAAGAACCCGAACTGGCCGGACCGTGACCGCGTGGTCCTTTCCGCCGGCCACGCGTCCATGCTCCTTTACAGCCTCCTTCATCTCACCGGGTACGATCTGTCCATCGACGACATCAAGAACTTTCGCCAGTGGGGCAGCCGTACCCCGGGCCACCCGGAATACGGGCACACACCGGGCGTGGAGACTACCACCGGCCCTCTGGGCCAGGGTTTCGCCAATGCCGTGGGCATGGCCATGGCCGAGCGTTTTGTCGCCAGCCGGTTCAACCGTCCGGGGCACCCGGTCTGCGACCATTACACGTACGTGATCACGGGCGACGGGTGCATGCAGGAAGGCGTGTCTTCCGAGGCGGCGTCCCTGGCCGGGCACCTGGGCCTGTCCAGGCTCATCGTGATCTACGACGACAACGACATCACCATAGAGGGCCACACGGACATCGCGTTCACCGAGGACGTGGGCAAGCGTTTTGCGGCATACAACTGGCAGGTCCTGGAGATTGCCGAGGGCAGGGAGTTGGAGGACCTGGGCAAGGCCATCGTGGAGGCCAGGGAGGACAAGGACCGGCCCACCCTGATCATAGTGCACACGCAGATCGCCTGCGGTTCCCCCAATCTTCAGGGCAAGGCGGACGCCCACGGCGCTCCCCTGGGCGAGGACGAGGTCCGGGCCACCAAGGACGCCTGCGACTGGCCGCTGGATCCCACCTTCCACGTGCCTGACGACGTGTACGCCTGCTACAAAAAGGTGGCGGACAAGGGCGCGGAGGCCGAGAAGGACTGGGAGGTGCGCCTGGAAAAGTACTCCAAGGCCCATCCCGAGCTGGCCGAGGAGTTCAGGCGCACCATGGCGGGCGAGTTGCCCGACGGCTGGGACGCGGACATCCCCACCTTCTCCTGCGACGACGGCCCGGTGGCGACCCGCTCCGCGTCGGGCGCGGTGCTGAACGCCATAGCGAAAAGGGTGCCGTCACTCATTGGCGGCTCGGCCGACCTGGCCCCGTCCAACAAGACGGGCCTCGCCGGAGAGGGCGATTTCGCCAGGCTCAACTACCAGAACCGCGTGGTGCGCTTCGGCGTGCGCGAGCACGCCATGGGCGCGATCATGTCCGGCATGTACCTCCACGGCGGCGCCCGGCCCTTCGGCGGCACGTTCCTGGTTTTCGCGGACTACATGAAACCCGCCATCCGCATGGCCGCGCTCATGGGTCTGCCCGCCATCTACATTTTCACCCACGACAGCGTGGCCGTGGGCGAGGACGGACCAACGCACCAGCCCATCGAGCACCTCCTGTCCCTGCGCTGCATCCCGAACACCCTGGTGCTGCGGCCCATGGACGCCAACGAAACGGCCGAGGCGTGGCGGGTCGCCATGCAGTCCAGGGACAGGCCGGTTGCCATGATGTTCTCCCGCCAGAAACTGCCCGTGGTTGACCGCGCCCGATACGGCGGAGCCGCCGGGCTCGAGCACGGCGCGTACATCCTGCACGAGAGCGATCCCGACAAGACCCCGGACATCATCCTCATCGGTACCGGCGCCGAGGTCCACGTGGCCCTTGCCGCCGCCGAGAAACTGTGCGAACAGAACCTCGCCGTGCGGGTGGTCAGCATGCCCTCATGGGAGCTGTTCGAGGAAGCCGGCAAGGAGTACAGGGACAAGGTGCTGCCCCCGGAGGTGACCCAGCGCGTTGCCGTGGAAGCGGGACGCACCATGGGGTGGGAACGCTACGTGGGCGCCGAAGGCGTTGCCGTGGGCATCGACCGCTTCGGCGCGTCGGCTCCGGGTGGAGAGGTCCTGGACAAGCTGGGCATCAACCCGCAAAACGTGTTCGACAAGGCCATGGAAGTTTTGAGGAAGTAGGACAAGTCCCGGCGGAGCGTCAGACGGCGGACAGGGGGCAAAAGGCTTCAGGCGTCTTAGTTCCCCGCCTTTGTCCCGCCGCCCTTTGTCGTGCCTTTGCCGGTTTTGGGGGCTGCCTTGCCGGCGCCGGTCTTCTTTCCCCTTGATTTGCCGGAGTCGGTTTTGCCGGCGCCCTTTTTTGCCGGGGTTGCGGCGTGGGCCTTTGCCTCCGCTGGTCCGGCGGCCTGTCCCAGGATCGCGGCGGCGGCGTCCGAGTCGTAGAAGTTCGTCATCCAGGCGCGGAGGCGCTCTTCCAGGTATCCCATTTGTCTCGCCGTCTGGAGGGCGGGGCCGACCAGGTCCACGAACTGGGTCACGAACTCCTCCCTGGTGACGTCGAGGTCCTCCAGCAGCACCTCCACCTCCTGCTCCCCGTACATGGCGAACAGGGAGTTCACGATGTCCGTGTAGATGGACCGGAAGTATTCGGTTTTCCGGAAGTTGAGCCAGAATTCGAGACCCAGGACCACGAAGTCCTCCAGGTCCAGGGGGTCGATGGCCGCAAAATGGCGGGAAAGGGGTTTGGAAGCGGAGACGGCATACCGGGAGTCGGCCAGTTCGGCCAGCCGGTCTTCGCTCAACACGGCGCGCAGGCTCTTTTCCGTGTGGGACAGGGCCGTGTCCAGGTTTCGTTCGATGGATTCCCTGAGCTGGTGCTCAATGAATTCGGATAATACCGGCACGGTTCGCCCCAGTATGGAGGCGTACAGTTTGAACGCGCGGCTGACTCCGGGAACGCGCCGCGCCAAAACGTTTTCCTCGAACACGTATTCACGGATCACGGAAAGCAGGAGGTCCGCGACGAGCCTGCGAAACGCGGGATTCTGAACGGTCAGGCGCACCGTGTTCTCGCGGATCGCGTCGATGCTCACGCCCTTGTCCACGAACGCGGTGTAGAGCTTTGGCGGAAGGATGTCCGCCAGGGTGGTCCGTTCATTATGCGGCGAGCCCAGGACGAGGCGGCTCATCTCGCCGGCGATTGCCGCGACTCCCCCGGGGACCGGTCTGTCCACCACGTAGCGCCGGATGATGTCATTGATCATTTCCGGGCCGGCGATATCGTCGAGCCGCAGTCCCTTCACCCAGTCATGGAAAGCGCCCGCCTCCTGTTCCAGCACTCGGTTCGCGTTTTCACCGGTGAGCCTGTCCAACTCGTATTGAACATGTGCGTCCAGAAGTTTGCGCGCGACTTCGTCCATGGTCCCCGGCCGATCGTTTTGGAAGATGAAAAGATGCGGGACCGCCGGGACCAACCCGGCGATCCGTCACGAGCGGTGTGCGTCCAGGACCGCCCCCGCCAGCAGCATGTCCAGCTTGTCCGCAAGGCGGGCCGAGGCGGCGTCCGGGTCGTCCTCCCTGGAGGCGGCCATGACCAGGCCCTCCGTGGCCGCGAGGTCCACAACCGCCTCGGACAGGACCGCCGGGTTGCGCCATCCGATCCCCGCGGCGGTACCCAGCTCCACCAGGTCGTCCGCGATGTCGGAGGCAAACGCATCGGCCTGCTCCTGGATGGCACGGCGGACCGCGTCCGAGCTTCCCGCACGTTCCTGGAAAAAAAAGCGCAACAGGTTGTTGTTGTCCGCGAAGCATTCCAGGAACGCGGTGGCGAACGGTCGGGACAACTCGCCCACCGCCGAGAACACGTTGTCCGGCCAGGCGGGGTCCGCGCCCCCGCCGAGGGAGGCTTTTGCCTGAATCCGTTCCCGGCACGCGGCAAGGACGTCGCCCGCCTCCTCCACCAGGGAGAGGCCCAGTTCGTCCATCTCGCGAAAATGCCGATAAAAGGACGTGGGGGCGATGCCTGCCTTGCGGGCCACGGATCGAAGGCTAAGGCTGGCATAACCCTCCTCGGCCGCGAGTTCCAGGGCCGCCTCCATGAGCGCACGGCTCGTCTTTTCCCTCTGTGCCCGCTGCTCTTCGCGGTAGCCCATCTGTCCGTCCACCTCCGGTGCCTCGGATACAGACGCGACGCGCCTTCTGGCTGTCGCGCCCGTGGAAGGCGGCACCGTGGACGGGCTGGTTTCCCCGTGCTGTTTCTTCTCCGATGCCGCTATCATCGCGCTCCGCCCGACAGAATCCGCAGTTCATCCGTCATGCCGTTCAATTCGGCGCGGATGCGCTCGGCTTCCGCGGCCAGCAGGCGTCTTGCCTGCCTTCTGCCGGCACGCTCCATGTCCTCGGCGGTGACGAACGGGGTGTACCGCCGGCACAGCACCGCGTACCCGGGAGCCTTGAACAGGGGCGGAAGGGTGATATTGACACCGCGCAGACCCTTTGTCAACGGGACCTTCCATCCAAAGGGGAGTGTCAGGCGGCGGTTCCACGCCTCGCCTCCCACGTGGGCCAGAAGGCACATGTCCGAGCCGGCCTTGATGGCTGCCGCGATCATGCCCCGGGTCTGGAACGGAGCCACGTAGTCGTCGTAGGCGAGATTGCAGTAGGCGCCCTCCGGAGCCGTTCCGGTGATGTGGATCCTTCCGCTTCTGAGGGACTCCACCAGGCTGTCCATGTCCAGACCCGTGGGTGTCCCCAAAATCCTCCGGTAGAACTCCCGGGCCCCGGGAAGGAGGAAGACCAGGCGGTGCGGGTACATGCCGCCGATCAGGTGCCCCAGATTGTTGTCCAGGAGGTATTTGGCGACCACGGCCATGAGGGGAATCCAGGCGAGAAGCGGTCCGTGGGAGGCGATGCCCACCATGGCCCGATCCGGTGACGGGACCATGGCTTCGCCGTTGATTATCCTGGTTTCGCGCACCATGTTCTCCAGCACGAAATCCACGAAAGGACGCATGTTTTCGATGTGGGTTCCGCCCCCCGCCCCGGCCTGAAAATCCTCGGGCGCGAGATAATCGCGTCCCCTTTTTGCTCCTCCGTCGTCGTCGGGCAACCGTGGGCCCGGATGGTGGTTGAGCAGACCTTCCATGGTGACTTCCCCGCCGTTCAGGCGCATGGCGTACCTCCCTTGCTGTCTGGATGTGGGTGGATGCTTTGGTGGTATTCTTTTCCCGAATTCGGGACGAAAATTTTGAATGACCCGTGAAAAGCCTCGATATGCCGGCATCTCGTGCGTTTCCGTCGGTATTTTCGGCGCATCCGACGGGAGAAAGGCCTGTTCGGTCCGCCACGCGGCCTCGGGCCTGGTAATCCTGACGGGGGCGCGGAACCCTGTTTTTCGTGCGGCGGCAGGCCTTTGCGGCCCCGCGCCCCCCGGTTGTCGTTCGTCTACCGCGTCGCGCGGGACTGAGGGTGTTCCGCGGCTTCCCGTTTTTTATCGGACCAGCTGAGCCTTGCGAAGCCAAAGCGGTAATAGCTGTAGGCGACCAGCGGGCGGTCGGGTCCGAAGCGGTAGTCGTTGAGTGGTTTGAAGGTATCGATGTTGAGGGGGTTGTTTTTCATGGCGCACCTCCGCAAGCAGTTGTTTTTACAATTGCGCGTACATATGTACGCACGCTTGTGGTTACATGTATGCCCGTTCGCCCCGGTTGTCAACATCTTTCTCGAAAAAAAATTTTCCGCCCGGAAAATACCGCCCAAAACAACCACGACATGCTCCCGCCTCCCCTTCTCCGGGACCCCCGCAGTCAAACAGGGGCGGCCGCGATGCCGCATTCCCCTTATAACAGCCCGTTGAAAAACTCGAGATTTGCAGCCTGTTCAAAAACGATGAGATG